>JAUNLD010000053.1 GCA_030532425.1 Lautropia sp.
ATCACGCAGCGAGATGCCGGCCTTGCCCAGGAAGCGGTGGCCGTCGGTCAGGCGGTCGGCCTTCAGGCCCAGTACGGTGCAGGGCAGCACGGCATCGCCATGCAGCACCACCAGCCGGTGGGCGGGCCGCACGAAGCTGACGGTGGTCAGGCCATCGGCCAGCTGATAGGTCATCAGTTTGGGGATCGGCAGCTGCCCGAGCGTTTCGGTGATGATCGGGCCGATCACCTCGGCCAGCGTGGCGCCGGGCTGGGTGCTCGTCCAGAAGAATACCTCCTGCTTGCCATCGCTGCCGCGCGTCAGGTCGTCGAGACGGGCGCCCTGTTTTTCGGCCCACTTGCGCAGTGCCATCGTCGGCTGGCCACCGGCATCCAGACCCACCGCCACCGATGGCCCCTTTTGCCGGATCTGCCGGGACTGGGCCTGGGCCAGCACCCGGGGCAGGCGTACGGCCAGGCGCCGGGGCGTGGCCAGCACCTCGGCCGGCGCGTCGGCATCGGCCAGCAGCTGCTGGGCAGCCAGCCGGCTGCGGATGCCCTCGGCAAAGGCATCGGCCAGGCGGGTGAGGGCGTGCGGGGGCAGTTCTTCGGTCAGCAGCTCGACCAGCAGGGCAGGGTGATTCATGCTTGATGGGGCACGTGGGGAGGCAGGGCTTGCAAGGTGGGAGGCGGTCTGGTTCATGGACGCGCTCCCAGGCGGGCGCGGCTTTCTTCGGACTGCATCGGAAAGCCCAGCCGTTCGCGGGCTTCGTAATAGGCCTGGGCCACGCCGCGGGCCAGGGCCCGCACGCGACCGATGTAGGCCGCGCGCTCGGTGACGGAAATGGCGCCACGCGCATCGAGCAGGTTGAAGGTATGCGAGCACTTCATGACCATCTCGTAGGCGGGCAGCGCCAGTCTGGCCTCGATCAGGCGGCGCGCCTCGCGCTCGTGGTCATCGAAATGGACGAACAGCATCGCGGTGTCGGCAATCTCGAAGTTGTAGGTCGATTGCTCCACCTCGTTCTGGTGAAAGACATCGCGGTAGGTGATGCCGGGGGCCCACTGAAGGTCGAAGATGTTCTCGACCTTCTGCAGGTACATGGCCAGACGCTCCAGGCCATAGGTGAGTTCGCCGGTGGTGGGCAGGCACTTGAGCGACCCCACCTCCTGGAAATAGGTGAACTGCGTGACTTCCATGCCATTGAGCCAGACCTCCCAGCCCAGTCCCCAGGCGCCCAGCGTCGGCGATTCCCAGTCGTCCTCGACGAAGCGGATGTCGTTGGTGGCCGGGTCCAGCCCCACGGCCTTCAGCGACCCCAGATACAGCTCCATGAAGTTCTCGGGGGCCGGTTTCATCACCACCTGATACTGGTAGTAGTGTTGCAGGCGGTTGGGGTTTTCGCCATAACGGCCATCCTTGGGCCGGCGCGAGGGCTGCACGTAGGCGGCACGCCACGGCTCGGGGCCGATGGCCCGCAGGAAGGTGGCCGTATGGAAGGTGCCGGCGCCAACCTCCATGTCATAAGGTTGCAGCAGGGCACAGCCCTGTTTGTCCCAGTATTCCTGCAGGCGCAGGATGATCTGTTGGAAGGTGAGCATCGTCAGCAATCGGGTTGATACGGAAGCAGTGCGCAGCCGGGGCAGGAGCCGGGCAGCACGTGCATGGTTCATCGTGCCTGCCGCCCCGGGCTGCCGGAGGGGCAGGGCTGGGGCGCAGGGTTTGCCGACTGCGATTCTAGCCGTTCGGGCATCGACGGGGGCAGCTGGCCGTGTCGATGCGGCATCAGCCGGTGCAGACCCGGCCGGACAGCGGGCGGGGTGGGCATGGTGGCGTGTCCGGCCTGCCGGTGCCGGCACAGGGGGCACGGTGGCCAGGGGGGATCAGGCCTTCTGGCAAGGGGGTCGGTGGGCGGGTTGCCCGAGTGGATGGCATAGAATGCAGCACGATTTCCTGCGGCGATCGCGCAATCGGCCTGGCCTGCCTGCCCGTTGCTGCCTTGTCGACGACTTTCCCTTCCTGCCTTTCCCATGAAACTTGCCACCTGGAACGTCAACTCGCTGAAGATGCGCCTGCCGCATCTGCTGGACTGGCTGGCGGCCAATCCGGTCGATCTCATCTGCCTGCAGGAAACCAAGCTGACCGATGACAAGTTTCCCCGCGCCGAGATCGAGGCGGCCGGCTATGGCGTGATCTTCTCGGGTCAGCCCACCTACAACGGGGTGGCGCTGCTGTACCGGCTGGATGCCGGCCTGCAACCCGGGGACGTGATGCTGGCCAACCCCTTCAACGCCGATGATCCACAGAAGCGGCTGGTGTCGGCCCGCTTCGTCACGCCGGGGGGAGCACTGCGCGTCATCGGTGCCTATTTTCCCAATGGCCAGGCGCTCGACAGCGACAAGTTCGTCTACAAGCTGGGCTGGATCGAGGCCTTGCGCCAGTGGATGATGCAGCTGCAAAAGGACGACCCCGAGGCGGCGCTGGTGCTGGCCGGCGATTTCAATATCGCCCCGGCCGACGAGGATGTGCACGATCCGGCCGCCTGGGAGGGCAAGGTTCACGTCTCGCCGCAGGAGCGCGAGGCGCTGCGCGGGCTGCTGGCGCTGGGCCTGCATGATGCCTTCCGGCTGTTCGAGCAGGAGCCCAGACGCTACAGCTGGTGGGATTACCGGATGCTGGGCTTTCGGCGCAATGCCGGCCTGCGCATCGACCTGATCCTGGTGTCGGAGGCGCTCAGGCCCAGGGTCGATGCCTGCTGGATCGACCGCGAACCGCGCCGGCTGGAAAAACCCAGTGACCACACACCGGTGGTGGTGTCGTGGCGTGATGGCCACTGACCGGCGCCTGTGGTGAACATCTTCGCCCCCGCGTTGTCCCCTCAACCGGCCGCCCGCGTGTACGGTGCATGCGGGGCCACCCCATCCAACAGGAGACAAGCATGTTGAATCCCCCGATCAGGCATCCGCGCAAGCGCCGCATGCTGGGCGCGCTGGCCGTGGTGGCCGCTGCCGCGCTGGCAGGGCCGGGCGCCATCGTGCCCGCCCAGGCGGCCGGGTATCCCGAGCGCGAGATCAACGCCATCATCCAGTGGGGTGCGGGCGGGGGGACGGATGTGGTGATGCGTGCCTACACGCCGCATGCCGAAGCGGCGCTGGGGCGCAAGATCGTCATGCAGAACAAGCCGGGTGCAGCGGGGGCCATCGGGGCCAACCACGTGCTGCGCCAGCCGGCCGATGGCTACACGCTGCTGATGGGCGCCGAGCCGCAGGCGCTGTACCGGGTGATGGGGCTGGCCCCGTTCGATTACGACCAGTTCTATCCGGTCAACATCGCGGCGATGGCCAATTCGATCCTGCTGGTGGCGCGGCCCGATGCGCCGTGGAATTCGATGGACGAGCTGCTGGCCTACGTGCAGGCCAACCCGCGCAAGGTCAAGCAGTACCTGTCGGGGCAGGGCGGGTTGCCGTTCACGATGAACGCGATGATTCGTTCACTGACGACATTCGAGACGCTCCAGGTGCCTTTCGATGGTGACGGACCGGCACTGGCCGCGTTGCAGGGCGGCCATCTGGACATCGGCTTCATCGCCAAGGGCGTGGTGGCCGATCATCTGAAGGCCGGTCGGCTGAAGGCGCTGGCGGTGGTCGATACCAGGGCGCATGGCGACATCCCGCCGGTGACGGACACGCCGGCGCTGGCGGGCTGGAAAAAATACCTGCCGTGGGGCTCGTGGTATGGCGTCTTCGTGCGCAAGGAAACACCCGATGACGTGAAGGCCCGGCTGGTGGCCGCCTACAGGAAGGCGGGGGACGACCCCGGCTTTCGCCAGATGATGGAAAGCCGTGGCAACACCGTGCTCAACATCAGTGGTGACGAGGCCGAGGCCTTCATCCGCAAGTTCCAGTCGACCACGGCCTGGCTGTATCAGGAGGCGGGTGCGGCGAAGAAAGACCCGGCCTCGCTGGGCATTCCCAAGCCCTGATCGCGGAGAAGGCCGATGCACAGCCGTCATCCGCGCCTGCCCGGCGAGCGCTTCTTTCTGGGGCTGCTGGTGCTGCTGTCGGCCTTCATGGTGTGGGCCGCCTGGGAGACTGCCGGTTTCGAGTCGGTCACCTCGGCCGGTGTCTTTCCGATGGCCTGCGCCGGCCTGATGGTGCTGACCGGCCTCATCAACCTGCTGCGGGCGCTGCGCACGCCGCCGGCGCCCGGGCTGGGCACGGACGGGCCGCCTGCCGACCAGCGGCCGCGCGTGCTGCCACGGGCGCTGATCGGGCTGGGGGCGTGCCTGACCGCCTATCTGCTGGCGCTGGAGCCGTTGGGCTTCCTGGTGGCGTCGCTGCTGTTTCTGGTGGTGGCCATGCGCGTGCTGGGCAGCCGCCGGCTGCTGCGCAATGTCCTCGTGTCGGTACTGGTGGTGGCGCTGGTCTTTCTCATCTTCCGTACCGTGTTTTCGGTGGTGCTGCCGGCGGGCACGCTGGTGGCGCCGTGGCTGCCGGATTTCCTGCGCTAGTCGTGATGCCCGGACATCGGCTCCACCGCGCACCGTCCGCACCCGAAGCGCAGTCCGCGATTTTCCTGCCGCCCAGGTTCCTGAACCCGACATGAACGAAATCCTGAGTCATTTCCTGGCCGGCTGGCTGGATCCACGTCTGGTGCTGATGACGGCGCTGGGCACCTTTGCCGGCATCTACATCGGTGCCATCCCCGGGCTGTCGGTGACGATGGCGGTATCGATCCTGATCTCCTTCACCTTCAAGTGGCCGGTGAACGAGGCGCTGGCGCTGATCTCCGGCATCTTCATGGGGGGTGTCTATGGGGGAGCGCGTACCGCCATCCTGCTCAATATCCCCGGTTCGCCCTCGGCGATTGCGACGGCGCTGGATGGTTATCCTCTGGCCCGGCGTGGCGAGGCCGGGCAGGCCATCGGCCTGAGCACGGTGATGTCGGTGTATGGCGGCTTCATCGGCATCCTGGCGCTGGCACTGGCTGCACCGGCTGTGTCCAGTCTGGCCCTGCAGTTTGGCCCGCGCGACTATCTGCTGCTGTCGATCTGGGGCATCCTGCTGGTGGGCAGCCTGTCGGGCGAGTCGCTCTCCAAGGGGCTGTTTTCGGCTGCGCTGGGGGCGCTGCTGGCCTGTGTGGGGCTCGATCCGATGACGGGCGAGCCGCGCCTCACCTTCGACAGCCTGGCGCTGTCGGCCGGCATCCCCTACATCGTGGCCATGATTGGCCTGTTCGGGGTGGCCGAAGTGCTGGTGCAGGTGCATGGCCTGCATCTGAAGGGTGTGCGCCAGCAGCTGGCGCGCATCGTGCCCTCCTGGCCGCTGGTGCGCAAGCATCTGGGGCTGGCCACCCGCAGCTCGGCCATCGGTGTGGTGGTGGGTGCCATGCCCGGTGCGGGGGGCGACATTGCTGCGCTGATGGCCTACGATCACGCCCGCCGCACCGTCAGGCAGCCCTCATCCCCCTTTGGTGAGGGGGCTTACGAAGGGCTGGTGGCCCCCGAAGCGGCCAACAACGCGGCGGTGGGCGGTGCCTATGTGCCGATGCTGACGCTGGGCATTCCAGGTGATGCCGTCACGGCCGTCATCATCGGCGCGCTCTACATCCACGGGCTCAAGCCGGGCCCACTGCTGATGGTGGAAACCCCCGACCTGTTCTGGTTCGTGGTGGGCACGCTGGCACTGGCCAACCTGTTCCTGCTGGTGTTCGGGCTGACGGGTGTGAAGCTGCTGGCGCGCGTGGTGGAGATGCCCAGGGCCGTGTTGTTGCCCCTGGTGCTGGTGCTGTCGGCCGTGGGCGCCTACGCCGTCAACAACAATCCGGTGGATGTGTGGTGGATGGCAGGCTTTGGTGTGCTGGGCTATTTCCTGAAGCGCTATGGCTTTCAGGTGGGGCCGGTGGTGCTGGGCATGATCCTGGGGCCGCTGATGGAGCGCAGCTACCGTCAGGCCATGCTGGCCGCCGGTGAGGATCTGGCCGTGTTTGTGGGCGAGTTCTTCACCTCGCCGCTGTCGGCGGTGTTGCTGGCAGCCCTGGTGCTGACCCTGGCCAGCCAGAGCCGCTGGTACAAGCGCTGGCGGGCAGGCGGTTGAGCCAGCGGCGCCTGCCCGGGCAAGGCCGTCCGCTTACAGGTACACCATGTCGAAGAACTGGCGTTCCAGTGCGACGGCCCGATGAAAATATCCGCGGGCCTCGGCCTGCTGTGTGGCATCCAGCGTGCTGCCCACGCGATCCAGCTCGCTGCGCAGCCAGCCCACGAAATCGCGGAAGAAATCGTTGGCGTGCAGCTCGATCCATTCGGCGTGCTGAAAGCCCTTGGGCAGCTCGCGCTCGGGCTGGTCGGCCCATTCCAGATACAGGCCTTCGGCCACGCACAGCACGGCCAGCGCATTGGCATAGCTGCGACTGTCGGCCGCGGCCTTCATCAGGGCCTGGAATGCGGCGGTGACGGGCTCCAGGGCCGGTGCGTGACGCTCGGATTCGGCCACGCCGAGGAGGTCGAAGCAGCGCAAGAAATAGGTGTTTTCGTCGCTGGTGATGAGGGCGGCAAACTGGGAAAGGCGAACGCGGGCCGCGTACTGGTCGGCCGAGGCGATGGCCGCGCCCAGCAGGGCGACGAAACGGTCGACGAACTGGTAGTCCTGGATCAGGTAACGGCGCAAGTGCGCGTCGGAGATGCTGCCGGTGAAGATCTCGTGGACGAAGCGGTGATGGAGGCAGGCCTGCCAGTCGGTGGCGCATTCATCGCGCAGGGCATCGGAAAAGTGCTGCATGGTGTCTCTGGTCTGGGGCGTGTCATGAAAGATCTTGGGTCAGGGGGCGCTGAACAGGTCCTTGCGGTGGCGGCTTCGTTGCCCATTCAGGGGAGGCTTTGGGCGTGGATCGGCTCATGTCACCCGGAATGGAATCGTCACCGGTCCGTCGTTGACCAGGCTGACCTGCATGTCGGCGCCAAAACGGCCGCTCTGCACCTGTGGGTGGCGGGCACGGGCTTCGGCCAGCACCTCGTCGTAACGGGCCTCGCCCTCGGCCGCCGCGGCTGCACCGGTGAAGCTGGGGCGGTTGCCCTGCCAGACATCGGCCGCCAGCGTGAACTGGCTGACGATCAGCAGGCCGCCCGCCACGTCCTGCACGCTGCGGTTCATGCGGCCGGCCTCATCGGCAAAGATGCGCAGTTTCAGCAGCTTGGTGACGGCGCGGCGGGCATGTTCAGGGGTGTCGCCCGGTTCGGCGCAGACGAAGACGAGCAGGCCGGGGCCGATCTGGCCGTGAATCCGGCCCTGGATGGTGACGCTGGCCTGAGCCACGCGCTGGACGAGCAGGTGCATGATCGGGACGAACTGGGCTGGAAGGGCCGGGCAGCGGAGCGGTCGTCGTCCGGCGGGGGACGGCCTTGTCGCCGGGCTGGTTGGCGGCCATTATGCCGGATGTTGGCGACGCCATCGTGCCTGCGTGCCCCCAGGCGTGATGTGATGGATGAGGGGGCCGGGGCAGTCCGCTGCCCTTG
This sequence comes from Lautropia sp., assembly GCA_030532425.1. Lineage (GTDB taxonomy): Bacteria > Pseudomonadota > Gammaproteobacteria > Burkholderiales > Burkholderiaceae_E > Lautropia. The sequence goes on from JAUNLD010000053.1 coordinate 7,490, forward strand.
CCGCCGTCATCCCCGTGGACGGGGGGTGACCGGATTCCGTCCCGGCGCCGCTGTGGGTAAACTGTGGCTGTAAACAAGAACATGCCCGGCCGCGCACGATGGCAGGCCTGGCCGCTGAGGCAGACCCCCGGTGACGTGCGTGCCACCGGGCGCCGACATCATCCGGAGACACCGTTCACATGGCCCTGACACCCCCTGCCGCTTCGCCGGCCCCGTCCGAGACTGCGCGCGTGCCCTCGCGCCGCGCTGCCATCCTGGCCGCCATCTTCCTGATGGCCACCTCGGCAGTCGGTCCCGGCTTCATCACCCAGACGGCCACCTTCACGACCCGGCTGGGAGCGGCCTTCGCCTTCGGCATTCTGGCGTCGATCCTGATCGACTTCGTGGTGCAGCTCAACATCTGGCGCATGGTGGCGCTGTCCCGGCGCAATGCCTCGTCGCTGGCCAACGCTGCGCTGCCCGGCAGTGGTCATCTGCTGGCCCTGCTGGTGATCTTTGGCGGGCTGGTGTTCAACGTCGGCAACATCGCCGGCGCAGGCCTGGGGCTGAATGCGCTGCTGGGACTGCCTCCCAAGTGGGGGGGACTGCTCAGTGCCGTCGTCGCGCTGGCCATCTTCTCGTCGTCCCGTGCCGGCCTGGCCATCGACCGTCTCATCGTCTGGCTGGGCATGATGATGATTGCGCTGACGGCCTATGTGGCTTTCGTTTCGCAACCGCCCGTGGGTGAGGCGCTGCGCCAGACCGTGCTGCCCGAGCTGGTCGACTGGGCGGCCATCACCACCATCGTCGGTGGGACGGTGGGGGGCTACATCACCTATGCCGGGGCGCATCGTCTGCTCGACAAGGGCACTGTGGGGGAAGAGAACCTGCGCGCTGTCACCGCCGGGGCACTCAATGGCATTGCCGTCACCGGCGTGATGCGCTACGTGCTGTTTCTGGCGATTCTGGGCGTCACCGCCAGTGGGGTCGTCATCGATCTGGACAGCAAGAGTGCCAACCCGGCGGCGCAGGCCTTCCAGGCGGCAGCCGGGCCGCTCGGGATGCGCCTGTTCGGGCTGGTGCTGTGGGCGGCAGCCATCACCAGCGTGATCGGTGCGGCCTATACGTCGATGTCGTTCCTGACGGCTTTCAAGGCGGATCTGTCCGAGCGTGCGCGCAACACCGCCACCGTGGTGTTCATCGCGCTGTCATTGCTGGTGTTCATGGCCATGGGCACGGCGCCGGCGCAGTTGCTGGTCTTTGCCGGGGGCTTCAATGGCCTGATTCTGCCGCTGGGCATGACGATCTTCATGATGATTGGCTGGACACGCCCCGATCTGCTGGGCGGCAAGCCCTATTCGCGTGGCCTGCTGGTGCTGGGTACGGCCGTGTGCGCACTTACCTGGTACATGGGCTATGTGTCCTTCGGACCCATCTTCCGGTTGCTGGCCAGCTGAGCGGATGACAGGAGAAAGGGATGGCAGAAATCGACCTGAACAGTGATCTGGGTGAGAGTCTGGGCGCGTGGCGCATGGGGGACGATGCGGCGATGCTGTCCATCGTCACCAGTGCCAACGTGGCCTGCGGTTTTCATGCGGGGGATCCGGCGGGCATCCTGAACACCTTGCGGATGGCAGCCGAACGCGGTGTGAACGTTGGGGCGCATGTGGCCTATCCGGATCTGCGCGGTTTCGGCCGGCGCAACATGGATGTGGCCTCGGCCGAGCTGCGTGCCGATGTCATCTACCAGGTGGGCGCCCTGCAGGCGCTGGCGCGGGTGGCGGGCACCACGGTGCGTTACGTCAAGCCGCATGGCGCGCTCTACAACACGATCGCGCACGATCGCCGTCAGGCTACCGACGTGATCGAGGCGATCAAGGCGGTGGATGCACGGCTGGCGCTGGTGGTGCTGGCTGGTTCGCCCCTGGCCGACTGGGTGCGCGAGGCCGGACTGATGGTGGTGGCCGAGGCCTTTGCCGATCGTGCCTACACGCCGCAGGGCACGCTGGTGTCGCGGCGGGAGCCCGGGGCGGTGCTGCACGATGCGGCACAGGTGGCTGCGCGCATGTTGCGCCTGGTGCAGGAGGGGGTGGTCGAGGCCATCGACGGCAGCCTGGCACGGGTGCAGGCCGATTCGATCTGCGTGCACGGTGACAGCCCTGATGCAGTGGCGATGGCGCGCGCGGTGCGCCGCGTGCTGATGGATGCCGGTGTGACGCTGCGCGGTTTCTGCTAGGGGGCTGGCGATGAGACTGCTCCCCGTCAATCAGGATGCCTTGCTGGTCGAGCTGGATGATCTGGACCAGACGCTTGCACTCCTGGATGCCCTGCAGGCCGAACCGTTGCCGGGCATCACGGAACTGGTGCCGGCTGCACGCACGATTCTGGTGATGTTCGATCCGGCCACATGCCGTCAGGCGGTGCTGGCTGCGGCGATCATGGCCCGCCGGGGAGGATCGCGCCGACAGGAGGCGGGCAGCCTGTTGCAGCTGCCGGTGCGCTACGACGGCGAGGATCTGGCCGAGGTCGCCGAGCACCTGGGCCTGGGTGTCGAAGCACTGGTCGCCCGCCATGCCGCCTGCACCTGGCAGGTGGCTTTTACCGGGTTTGCACCGGGTTTTGCCTACCTGTGCGGCGATGACGCGATCTTTGACGTGCCACGCCGCCGCAGTCCGCGCACGAGGATTCCGGCGGGTGCAGTGGCGCTGGCCGGGCGCTTCTGTGGCATCTACCCGCGCGAGACGCCGGGTGGCTGGCAGCTGCTGGGTACCACGCCGGTGCCGATGTGGGATCTGGCGCGCGTGCCGCCGGCGCTGTTGCAGCCGGGGCAACGCGTGCAGTTTGTCGACATCGCCACCGAGGCGGGCGAGGCCCTGGTGCGTGCCTGGCAGGAAGGGTTGCCCACCGGGGGCAGGGCCGGTGTGACGACGGGGGCTGGAGGGCAGTCAGGCATGGCCAGCCTGGACAACGGGGCGGGACGGCAGCATGGGGTGCAGCGGGCGGCTCGACGGCATGCGCCTGCCTCCATAAAGTTTGTGGACGAATCATCGTTGTGTGAGCTTGAGCAGGGCATCGATGTCTTCGAGGTGATTGCCACCGGTTTGCAGGCGCTGTTTCAGGACAGGGGCCGGCCGGGACAGGCGGGGCAGGGGGTGTCGGCTTCGGGTGCGCTTGACCGCGGGGCCATGCGGACGGCCAACCGCCTGGTGGGCAATGCGCCCGGGGCGGCCGTGCTGGAGCTGTTGCATGGCGGGTTTTCGGTGCGGGTGCTGGCGCATGCCGAAGTGGCCATCACCGGGGCGGCCGGGCCAGTCCTGTTGCGCCATGCCGATGGCATGCGGGTGTCGGTTCCGCGCCAGCAGGCCCTGGCCCTGGATGCCGGTGACATGCTGACGATCGGTGCGCCCGAGGCGGGCCTGCGCAGCTATCTGGCGGTACGCGGTGGCTTTGCGGTGGCGCCGGTGCTGGGCAGTCGGGCCACCGATACGCTGGCCGGCCTGGGGCCGCCGGCGCTGGTGGCGGGCCAGCGGCTGCGGGCCGGCCGGCAGGTGGTGGGCGCCGTGATGGATGAGCCGCAGCCGGCGGCCTTGCTGCCTTCACCGGGTAGCCTGTCGGCACAGGATGCCGTGGTGCTTGACGTGGTGGCCGGCCCGCGCACCGACTGGTTCGACGCAGCCTCGGTCGCCCTGCTGCAATCGCAACCGTGGCAGGTGACGGCACAGTCCAGCCGCGTGGGCCTGCGTCTGCACGGTGAGCAGGCTTTGGTGCGCACGGCGGCCATGCAAGGTGTGGAGCTGGCCTCCGAGGGCACGGCGCTGGGGGCCCTTCAGGTTCCCACCAATGGTCAGCCGGTGCTGTTTCTGGCCGACCACCCGCTGACGGGTGGTTATCCGGTGATCGGTTGTGTGGCGCCGCATCATCTTGACCTGGCCGCGCAGTTGCCGGCCGGCGCCTGGGTGCGTTTCAGGTTGCTGGCCCCTTTTGCCGAGATCGTGCCCGAACATGCGCAGGCATGACCATGGGGCGCTGGCCGATGACGAGGACATCACCATGATGAAGAAGGTTCTGATCGCCAACCGGGGCGAGATTGCTGTACGTATCGCCCGCGCCTGCGCGGACTATGGGGTGAGCAGTGTTGCCCTCTATGCTGATGACGATATCGATGCGCTGCACGTCCGCAGCGCCGATGAGGCCTGGGCATTGCATGGCCGGAGGCCTGCGGATACCTATCTTGATATCGAGAAGGTTATGGAAGTGGCCCGGCGCAGTGGTGCCGATGCGGTGCATCCGGGTTACGGTTTCCTGTCCGAGAACGCCGGTTTTGCGCGTGCGGTGATCGGGGCCGGCCTGATCTGGATCGGACCGCCGCCCGAGACGATCGAGCAGTTGGGCGACAAGGTGGCGGCGCGCAGGATTGCGGCTTCGGTGGGGGCGCCGCTGGTGGCCGGTACGGCCGACCCGGTACGAGACGAGGCCGAAGTGCTGGCCTTTGCCCGCGAGCACGGGCTGCCCATTGCCATCAAGGCGGCCTTTGGCGGGGGCGGGCGCGGACTGAAGGTGGCCTGGCAGATGGAGGAGGTGGCCGAGCTGTATGCCTCGGCGGTGCGGGAGGCCACCGCAGCCTTTGGCCGCGGCGAGTGTTTCGTCGAGCAGTACCTGGACCGTCCCCGCCATGTCGAGGCACAGGTGATGGCCGACACGCGGGGGCAGGTGGTGGTGCTGGGCACCCGTGACTGCTCGCTGCAGCGGCGCAACCAGAAACTGGTGGAGGAGGCCCCGGCCCCTTTCCTGAGCGATGAACAGCGCACGCGCATCCATCAGGCGGCGCGTGATGTCTGTGCGGCAGCCGGCTATGTGGGCGCCGGTACGGTCGAGTTTCTGGTCAGTCGCAGTGGGGCGATCTCCTTTCTTGAGGTCAACACGCGTTTGCAGGTCGAGCATCCGGTCACCGAGGAGACCACCGGTCTGGATCTGGTGGTCGAACAGTTGCGCATTGCCGATGGCCTGCCGCTGTCGGTGCAGCAGACGCCGGTGCCGCACGGTCACGCCATCGAATTCCGCATCAATGCCGAGGACGTGGCGCGCGGCTTTCTGCCGGCACCGGGGGGCATCACCCGCTTCGATCCACCCGCGGGGCCGGGCGTGCGCCTGGACAGCGGTGTGGCGGCAGGCGGGATCGTGGCGGGGCAGTTCGATTCGATGATGGCCAAGCTGGTGGTGTGGGGCGCCAGCCGTGAGCAGGCGCTGGTGCGTGCGCGGCGGGCTCTGGCCGAGTTTGTCATCGAAGGGGTGCCGAGCGTGTTGCCCTTTCATCGGGCGGTGCTGGAGGCGCCCGCCTTTGTGGCCACGGGGGATGAGGGCTTTCATGTCCACACGCGCTGGATCGAGACCGAGTTTGTGCATGCGCTGACGGCATCGGCCAGGCCGGCGCCGATGCCTGCCCAGGACCTGATGCGGATGCCGGTAGAGCTGGATGGCCGACGGGTGATGCTGGGCCTGCCCATGGCCTTGCTGGGGGCGCTGGCGCTGCCTCAGACGGTGGCTGGGGCTGGGATGCAGGTGGCCGCTGCGGGGGCGCTGGCTGGAATGCCCGCGGAGGGCGCAGCGGGCGAAAGCGCAGCAACAGCGGCCGATGCGGTAACGGCACCGATGGCCGGCACGCTGCATGCCTGGAAGGTGGCCGATGGCGAAGCCGTGACCGAGGGACAGCTGATTGCCATCATGGAGGCGATGAAGATGGAGATGCAGGTGACGGCACACCGTGCCGGCATCCTGGATCAGCAGGTGGCAGCCGGTGTCGCGGTGGCCGCGGGCTCGGTGCTGGCGCGTATTGCGTGATGCGCATGTCCTGATCCGGCAGGCGCGGGCCGGCGCGTGTCCAGGGGCTGTGCAGCCGTGGCTTGCGTGAAGAGGCGGCCGCGGGCGTGTGCCAGCAGCTGCCCGCAGAGGCGCGGGCAGGCGTGATGGCCCGAAGCCGGTCAGCGGTTGTCAGGCTGAGAATCGGCGTGGGCTGACAGTGGCAGCTGTGGCAGTTGCCGTGCCGAGGCCGGGACAGGGCCCGACAGGGCCTTCAGGAAGGCCACGATGTCATCGACCTCGTTCTTGGGCAGTGTCTTGCCCAGCTGGGTCTGACTCATGATCTGGACGGCGCGGTCCAGCTCCCAGACGCTGCCGTTGTGGAAGTACGGATAGGTGGCGGCCACGTTGCGCAGACCGGGCACACGGAAGAAATACTTGTCCTCTTCCTTGTGGGTGACTTCGAAGCGGCCCTCGTCATGGGGGTTGCTGTCGATGAACTTCCAGTAGGGGCCGTCGACCAGGCCGAATTTCTGGAAGCTGTCACCGCCCAGGTTGACACCCTTGTGGCAGGTGGCGCAGCCATTCTCGACGAAGGCGTTCAGGCCACGGCGCTCCTGCGTGCTGAGGGCCCGGATATTGCCTTGCAGATAGGAATCCCAGCGGGTGGGGGTGAGCAGCGTGCGCTCGAAGGCGGCAATGGCAGTGGTGATGTTGGTGAAGTCGATCTTGCCGTCATCCTTCGGGAAGGCTTCCTTGAACAGGATCTGGTATTCGGGAATCCCGGCGATCTTGCGGGCCACCGATTCCTTGTCCGGGTTGGCCATCTCGATCGGGTTGACCAGCGGGCCACCAGCCTGCTCCTCGACATCGGCGGCCCGGCCGTCCCAGAACTGGCTGCCGAGCAGGGCTGCGTTCAGCACCGTCGGCGAGTTGCGCGGACCGAAGGTTCCCTTGTGGCCGGGGCTGGTCGGCAGGTTGTCGACACCGGCGCTGGCGAGGTTGTGACAGGTGTTGCAGCTGACGGTATTGCCCTTGGAGAGGCGGGGTTCGAACCACAGCTGGTGGCCCAGCCTGACCTGCGCGTCGGTGAAGGGACGGATCTTCTGCATCTCGGCGGCGCTGGGCAGTGGGTCGAACAGGGTCTGTGCGGTGTCGAGCAGATCCTGATCTTCGGCGCTGGGGGCCATGGCGGCAGAGGCCGCGGGCTTGGCCGATGCAGTCACCACCGGCTGGGTGGCCGATGCAGGCCCGGCCAGGGTGCTCAGCGCCAGGAGAAGGGCAGAGGTCAGCAGCTGTGGGCGAATGGCTTTGTTCATCTGTGTTTTCCTTGTAAACATCAAAACCAATTTGATTGGTCGATGAACGGGTCAGTATATTTACAGCCATTTTTGTAAACTTGCGATAAATCAAAAGCATGTTTTTGGGCAGGCCGGTCAGGGCGCCTGTTTCAATCATTGTCGGCTTCATCGGTGTGCTGTGCCGGCAGCCAGCCGTCATGCGTAGAATCGGCCCGTGTCCCTTTGTTGGCAGGAGTAGCGCATGACGGGCAGGTTGCCGGACCTTGAGGCTTGGGCCATGTTCGCCAAGGTGGCGGATGTGGGCTCTTTCGTGGGCGCGGCCGAGGCGCTGGGCGTGTCGCAGGCGACGGTGTCGAAAGCGGTGTCACGCCTGGAGCAGCGCCTGAAGATTTCGCTCTTTCACCGCACCTCGCGTCGGCTGAGTCTGACCGATGCCGGTCAGGGGGCGCTGGGGCGGGCCATGCGGATCCTGGCCGAGGGAGAGGCGCTGGAGGCCGCTGCGGTCGAGGATGCGCGGCAGCTGCGCGGTCCGATCCGGATGACGGCACCGATGTCTTTCGGTCTGACCAACCTGGCACCGCTGTTGCCGGCGTTCATGCAGCGCCATCCCGAGGTGATGCTGGACATCCATTTCAGTGACGAGCTGATGGATCTGGTCGGCCAGGGCTACGACCTGGCGATGCGGATCTCGTCACTGGCCGATTCCAGTCTGCTGGCCCGCCGCCTGTGCACGGTGGGCATCTATCTGGTGGGGGCGCCCGCCTATTTCGAGCGTCACGGCCGTCCGGTGCATCCACGTGATCTGGCCGAACACCGTGCCTTGCAGTATGCCTATGCCCGTACCGGCGGTACCTGGCATTTCCGTCATCCTGAAGAAGGGGAGTTTTCGCAGCAGGTGCCGGTGGCCTTGCGGGCCAACAATGCCGAAGCCCTGATTCCTGCCCTGCAGGCTGGTCTGGGGCTGGCGTTGCAACCGGCCTTTCTGGTATGGGAAGACCTGGCCAGTGGCCGGCTTGAGCGCGTGATGAATGACTGGCAGGTGGCACCGATTGCGCTGTACCTGCTGACGCCGCCGGGTCGCAACCGCCCGGCCCGCGTGCAGGCACTGCTGGAGGCGCTGGCCCAGGGCCTGCGCAATGCGCCCTGGGCCCAGCCCCTGGATGGCTCTACTGCCGTGCGTTCTTCATCAGGAAGTCCATGACCAGCTTCTGTTCCTCGTCGTTCAGGCCGGCACGGGGGAACATGCTCTGGGTGATGCCATGCCATTGCTTCTGCGTGAACTGCCCGGGGTCGCGCGGACCGTGACAGACGGTGCAGCGCTGGTAGAACAGCTTCTCGCCCGGTGACAGCGAGGCGGTGGCCTTTTCGCGCAGCGCGGTGGCACGCTGCAGGCCGAAGATGGCTTCATCGAACTTCAGCCCGGTCCGCTGGATGATGGCGGGTGGATCGTAGGCCCGGTTGCCGCCCTTGTCCGGGTCGGTGCACTTGCGCAGTGACGCCAGGCAGGTGTCGGCCGTGGTGGCCTGGGTGAGCCCGCTGGCGGCACGGCTGGAGGTGATGAAGTTGACCAGGCCGTTGTTGCAGCGGCCCTTGCTGTCGAGGTGCGGCCAGGCACCTTCATGGATGCTGACGACCCCGGGCATGATATGTTTCGACACCCGTGCGCCGACCACCAGCGAGCCGCGCTCGTTGTACAGTTCGACGAGATCACCGTCCTTGATGCCGCGTGCGCGGGCATCCTGCTCGCTGACAAGCAGTGGCTCGCGGTCCTGGATGGCATAGGTCTTGCGCAGCGGTGCGGCGTTGGCCATCTGCGAGTGCAGGCGCATGTACGGGTGCGGGCTGACGACGTGCAGCTGGCCTGGGCGGGCGTTGCCGAGGTATTCGGCAGGCTCCAGCCACTTCGGCATCGGCGGGCAGTCGGCCAGCTGCATCTTGTCGATGGTTTCGGAATACATCTCGATCCGGCCGGTGGGCGTGTGCAGTGGATGCTTGTCCGGGTCGGCACGAAAATCGGCATGACGCACCCAGCGGTTGGCGGCTTCGGGTATCTTGACCTCGATGTAGCCGGCCTTCCAGAAGTCTTCGAAGGACATCAGTGGGGCGGCCGAGCTGGCCTCGTAGGCCGCCTGCACGTAATCCATCGGTTCGAGCCCCTCGGTGAAGGCCGCTTCGACACCGCACAGCTCGGCCAGCCGGCGGAAGATCTCGAAGTCGTCCAGGGCATCACCCTGCGGTGCGATCACCTGCTTCATCGCATAGAACTTGTTGATGTTGTAGGTGCCGCCGCTGGAGATGTCGTTTCTTTCCAGGGTGGTGGTGGCCGGCAGGACGATGTCGGCCCAGCGTGTCGAGGCCGTCCACCAGCAGTCCTGGACGATGACGGTATCGACCTTCTGCAGCGCACGGATCAGCTCGTTGAGATTCTGCTGGTGCGACATGAAGTTGTTGCCGGCGTTGTAGATCAGCTTGGCCAGCGGGTAGGTGTGGGTGGTGCCGTTGTAGGTGAAGGATTTGCCGGGGTTGTTCAGCATCTCGCTGATGCGCGAGGCCGGGCAGATCTTCTTGACCGGGTTGCGACCCTGCGACAGGCCGGTGGGTGGGGTGGCGCCGGATTGCAGGGTGCCGCCGCCACCGTAGTGCCAGGAAAAGCCGACCCCCTGACCGGGCAGGCCGATGTTGCCCAGCATGCAGGCGAAATTGACGATGGCCCAGTAGGGCATCTCGCCATGATGTGCCCGCTGGATCGCCCACGACCCGGCCAGCTGGGTTCGTTTGCTGGCAAACAGCTCGGCCAGCTGGCGGATGCGTGCTGCCGGGATGCCGGTGATCCGGCTGGCCCATTCCGGCGTCTTGGCCGGAGAACCATCGGCATCACGACCTTCAAGGTAGGCACGGAAGCGTTCGAAGCCGACGGTGTAGCGCTCGATGAAGGCGCGATCGTGCAGGTTGCGGCTGAGCAGGTGCTGGCTCATCGCCAGGAACAGGGCGGTGTCGGTGTTGGGGATGATCGGCACCCATTCCGCGTCGAGCTTCTGGTCGGTGGTGGTGTATTGCGGGTTGATCGAAATGAACCTGACGCCGGCCTTCCTGATGGCTTCCCAGTTGGGGTACATCTCGTGGTCGGCCACGGTGTACTCGATCCGGTTGTTCTTGTCGGGATCACAGCCGATCAGCACGACGATCTCGCTGTGGTCGCGCACCTGCTCCCAGCTGGTCTGGGCCGAATAGACCTCCAGGTCGCCGAGCACCAGCGGCATGATGATCTGGCCGGCCCCCGCCGAGTAGTCGCCGGCCGTTGTCGATGAGCCGCCGATCAGGTTGAAGAAGCGCCCCTGCAGCACGTTGGGGCGGAAGATGCCGGCATGGGACCAGCCGCCATAGGAGCTGCTGAAGCATCCTTCGTTGCCGTACTTTTCGATGGTGTCGAGGATGGCCTTGGCCGTCAGCCCCAGTGCCACCTCCCAGCTGACCTGCACGAAAGGTTCCTTGCCGCGCAGCTCGGGCCGGGTCTTGCCGCTCTGGAAACCTTCGAGCCAGGATTTGCGCACCATCGGCCCGGCGATGCGGGTCTTGTCATAGGTACGGGCCAGCACGCCCTCGGTCAGCATCGGCGTCGGCCGGCGGTCGGTGGGGTGGGGGACCACCTTGTGCAGCCGGCCCTTGCTGACGGTGGCCGTCATCGGTCCGTAATGGGTGGCGTGGTGGACCTCACCCGAGAATGAGGCCATCGCATCGGCGGTATCGGCAGGGGCTGCCTGTACCCGTCTCTGGCTGGCGGGGGTGATGCCGCTGACGGCCAGGCCAGCGACGCCGCTTGCGCCTGTCTTGATCCACTGCCGACGGGTGGGACACATGCCTTCCTCCTTCCTGATCGAAAACGAATTTCGATATTAGGAAAATGACAGGGCCTTAATGAATTGCTCGACTATGGTTTCGGTCGATTGCTTGCGACAGATCAAAGGATCGGCCGAATCCGTCATATACCTGCTTATATGACGATGTTTTGTTGCTGATGTTGCTGGTGCTCCCGGTGGCTACCGACAGGCAGGCCCGGCTACCGTCCGTCAGGCCCGGTGATGGCCGGGCCTGGCTGTGGGCGTGTCAGAGCACTGCCAGGGCGGCGGCGTAATCGGGCTCCTGCTTGATCTCGGGCACCCGTTCGGCATGCAGGACCTTGTCGTGCTCGTCGAGCACGACGACCGCGCGGGCGCACAGGCCTGCCAGCGGACCGTCCTGGATGTCGACACCATAGGCCTGTCTGAACTCGGGGTTGCGGAAGGTGGACAGCATCACGACGTTGTCCAGACCCTCGGCGCCGCAGAAGCGGGCCTGAGCGAAGGGCAGGTCGGCCGAGACGCACAGCACGACGGTGTTGGCCAGCTTGCCGGCCTCCTGATTGAAACGGCGGACCGAGGCAGCGCAGACGCCGGTGTCGACGCTGGGGAAGATGTTGAGCACCTTGCGCTTGCCGGCATAGCTGGCCAGCGAGGCGCTGCCCAGATCGCCGGTGGTCAGCGAGAAGTCGGTGGCCTGGCTGCCTTTGGCCGGGACGGCGCCGCCGACCTTGATCGGGTTGCCTGCGAGGGTGACGTTGCTCATGCGTTTGCTCCTGATGGGTGAAAGGAAGGACGGGAGTCGTGGGAAGACCACGCATCATGACCTGTCGTAATTGTGCGGTCCTGACCGGGATCGTCAAGCTGCCCACGTCCGGCGCAGGGGTATCGGCATCTGCCAGGTGATGCTGGCTGTTTCCTTATGGTCTGATTTCAACTCATTTTCATTACATGCATTGTCGAGGGCGCTGTTCGCATCGATGAATCCGCCTGTCACCGATGAGGCGTCCGTGTCGGCCGCTGCCCCGCTGGCTGGGCGTCGCCAGGCGGGCGGCAGCCCGCAATGGCGGATCACGTTGCCCGAGCCGCGCCATCCGGTCGGGCGCCTGTGCCGGCGGACGGCCCGGCACCGGCCCGTGTCGGGAGCAGGCCTGGCCCGTAAACGGGGCCGTGTTGTTTCACCACCGACCACCCGTCGCTGAGCAGGGGGCCTCCAGAGCGTAAAACCTCGTCAAAAACAGGGGTTTACAGCCCTCATAGGCAAAAGGCAATGCCTGAATCAAATCAATCAATTTTGAGGATTACATCGTGTGGGGTTACCTTCTCCACCGTGCCTGGCTTTTCCGGGCCAGGGTATGTCTGCCGGTAGACCCTGATGTACCCGCAGAACCGCATTCATTCGAGAAGGTGAACCATAGATGAACGACATGACCAAAGCGATCGGCTGCCCGGTGCACGGCAGCAATACCGAAGAGGGTCAGAATCCCCTGGCCTGGTGGCCCAAGAGCCTGAACCTGGACATCCTCAGCCAGCACGACACGAAGACCAACCCGCTGGGTGAAGACTTCAACTACCGTGAAGAGTTCAAGAAGCTCGACCTGGAAGCCGTCAAGAAGGATCTGCACGAGCTGATGGTGACCAGCCAATGTTGGTGGCCGGCCGACTGGGGCAACTATGTCGGCCTGTTCGGCCGCATGACCTGGCACGCCGCCGGTTCCTACCGTTCGGCCGACGGCCGTGGTGGCGCCAACACCGGCAACCAGCGCTTTGCGCCGCTGAACAGCTGGCCCGACAACGCCAACCTCGACAAGGCCCGCCGCCTGCTGTGGCCGATCAAGAAGAAGTACGGCAACAAGCTGTCGTGGGCTGACCTGATCGTGCTGGCCGGCAACATCGGCTATGAGTCCGCCGGCCTGAAGATCTTCGGCTTCGGTGGTGGTCGCGAGGACATCTGGCATCCCGAGAAGGACACCTACTGGGGTTCCGAGAAGGAGTGGCTGGCCAAGACCGGCTCCGAAGGCAACCGCTGGTCGGGCGAGCGTGACCTGGAGAACCCGCTGGCATCCGTCATGATGGGTCTGATCTATGTGAACCCGGAAGGCGTTGACGGCAAGCCCGATCCGCTGCGCACCGCCCAGGACATGCGCATCACCTTCGCCCGCATGGGCATGAACGACGAGGAAACCGTGGCGCTGACCGCCGGTGGCCACACCGTCGGCAAGGCGCACGGCAATGGCAGCGCCAGCACGCTGAACCCCGAGCCGGAAGCCGGTGCGCTCGACGCCCAGGGCCTGGGCTGGAGCAGCACCGATGCCAGCGGCAACGGCATCAACACCGTCACCAGCGGCATCGAGGGCGCCTGGACCACGCACCCGACCACCTGGGACAACGGCTTCTTCCACCTGCTGTTCAAGTACGAGTGGGAGCTGCGCAAGAGCCCGGCCGGTGCCCACCAGTGGGAGCCGATCGACATCGAGGAAGCCGACATGCCGGTCGACGCACACGACCCGAGCATCCGTCGCAACCCGATGATGACCGACGCCGACATGGCCCTGAAGGTCGACCCGGAATATCGCAAGATCTCCGAGCGTTTCCGTGACGATCAGGAAGCCTTCACCGACGCCTTTGCCCGCGCCTGGTTCAAGCTGACCCACCGCGACATGGGGCCGAAGAGCCGTTACCTGGGCGCGGACGTGCCGGCCGAAGACCTGATCTGGCAGGACCCGGTGCCTGCCGGCAACTACGACCTGAGCGAGGCCGACATCGCCGAGCTGAAGAAGCAGATCCTGGCCAGCGGCCTGTCCGTGCAGGAGCTGGTGGCCACTGCCTGGGACAGCGCCCGTACCTTCCGGGGTTCGGACTACCGGGGTGGTGCCAACGGTGCCCGCATCCGCCTGGCGCCGCAGAAGGACTGGGCCGGCAACGAGCCCGAGCGTCTGCAGAAGGTGCTGAAGGTGCTGGAAGGCATCAAGGCCGGCTTCGGCAAGGAAGTGAGCATCGCCGACCTGATCGTGCTGGGCGGTTCGGCTGCCGTCGAGAAGGCTGCCCGTGACGCCGGTGTGAACATCACCGTGCCCTTCGCACCGGGCCGTGGCGATGCCACCGACGAGATGACCGATGCCGAGTCGTTCGAGTTCCTGAAGCCGATCCATGACGGTTTCCGCAACTGGCAGGAAGCCCACTACGCACCGCAACCGGAAGAGCTGCTGCTCGACCGCGCGCAGCTGATGCGCCTGACCGCACCGGAAATGACGGTGCTGGTCGGTGGCATGCGGGTGCTGGGCGCCAACCACGGCGGCAGCAAGCATGGCGTGTTCACCGATCGCGTCGGCGTGCTGAGCAACGACTTCTTCGTGAACCTGGTCGACATGGCCAACACCTGGA
>JAUNLD010000054.1 GCA_030532425.1 Lautropia sp.
ACCTACTGGCAGCTGATCTGGAAGTACGTGTTCTGCAATCCGGCGCTGCTGCTGGTGGCGGCCGTGAACGTGGCGCTCTACTTCATCCGTTTCGGGGTCGAGGACTGGATGCCGATCTATCTGCACGAAGTGGCGAAGATGGAGGACGCACACGCACAGATGGCGATTTCGGTACTGGAGTGGGTGGCCATTCCGGGTTCGCTGGTCTTTGCCTGGCTGGCAGCAAAGTATCCGAACCGGATGGCAAAGATTGGTGCCATCGGCCTGTTCGTGATGGCGGGCGTGGTCTTTGCCTATGAGGAGATCACGGCCTCGGGGGCACCGAACTACGCGCTGATGCTGCTGATCTGCGGTGTGCTCGGTGCATTGATCTATGGCCCGCAGTTGATCGTCAACATCCTCACCATCAACTTCGTGCCGCTGAAGGTGGCCGGTACCGCCATCGGTTTCGTTGGTGTCACGGCCTACCTGATCGGCAACATGGGGGCCAACTGGGTGATGCCGATCGTGGCCGACCACTTCGGCTGGTTCTGGTCCTATGTGGTCGTGGCCGCCCTGTCGGTGTTCGCCGCCGTCGGCTATCTGGTGCTGGCCCGGCGTGAGGAAGAGGTCATCAAGGCCTGAGTGCCGGGGATCTTCAGGCGCGGGCCACTCAGCCAGGAGAGTGGCCTGCGCCGTGGCCCAGGCCGGAATGTGCCTACCGGTGCTTCAGGCCCGGCCGAACCGGCCGCTGTTGAAATCGTCGATGGCCTGGACGATCTCGGCCTGGCTGTTCATCACGAAGGGGCCGTAGCCGACCACCGGCTCGTCGATTGGCTCGCCAGCCAGCAGCAGCACCTTGGCATCGCTCCGGGCCGCCAGCGTCACGCCGCTGCCTTCGTGCGAAAGCGTGGCCATTTCCGTGGCGTTCAGCGCCTGCTCACCGTTGACCGTCACCGTGCCGGCCAGCACCACGATCAGCGTGCTCCAGCCCTCGGGCTGGGCCAGGCTGGCTGTCTTGCCGGCCTTCAGGCGCACATCCCAGACATGCAGCGGGCTGTAGGTGGCGGCCGGGCCTTCCTGCCCCCCGAATGCACCGGCGATGACCCGGACCTGTCCGGCCTCGTCCGGCAGTGCCACCGCCGGAATCTGTGCGTCGGTGATGCCCTGGTAGTGCGCTGGCGTCATCTTGTCCCTGGCGGGCAGGTTGACCCACAGCTGCACCATCTCGAAGGGGCCGCCCTCGCGGCTGTAGCGCTCGGAATGGAATTCCTCGTGCAGGATGCCGCCACCGGCCGTCATCCACTGCACGTCGCCCTTGCCGATCACGCCGCCGGCGCCGGTGCTGTCGCGGTGTTCCACTTCACCGTCATAGACGATCGTGACGGTCTCGAAACCCCGATGCGGATGCTGTCCCACCCCACGGCGGTGGCCGGCATTCGGCTCGAAGCGGGTGGGGGCCGCGTAATCGAGCATCAGGAACGGGCTGCGCTCGGCGACGCCCGGGCCGTTGTAGCCGAACAGGCCGTGCACCGGAAAGCCGTCGCCAACCCAGTGGCGGCCGGGCGCATGGCTGATGTTGCGAATGGTCTTGAATGGGCTGCTCATGATGGAACTCCTGGAGAGACTGTCGGAGGGGCTGTCGGACAAGGATGTGGGCCGACAGCGCATGAATAGAATCATAGGGAACAACGATGCTGTTTAAAATGGCCAAAAACTGGTTACACTGTCCTGCAAGTGGGACGATAGCTGGACCGGAGCGCGCTTCGTCTTCCTGACGCCCGTTCAGCGGGCCCGCCTTCACCTTCCCACCTTCCACATTCATCGTCTTTTCCGTCATTCGATTCAGGAGCCCGTCGTGGACGATCTCAACGATCTGGCCTATTTTGCGCTGGTGGCCGAGCATGGGGGCTTTGCCGCGGCCGAGCAGGCCAGCCACATTCCCAAGTCCAAGCTCAGCCGCCGGGTGGCCGATCTTGAACGCCAGCTGGGTGTGCGCCTGATCCAGCGCAGCACGCGCCGTTTTGCCATCACCGACATCGGTCAGCGCACCTTGCAGCATGCCCGGGCCATGCTGGCCGAGGCGGATGCGGCCCGGGCGATCGCCAGCGAGCAGGCACTCGAACCGCGTGGCACGGTACGCATGTCCTGTCCGCCGGCGCTGCTGCACAATGCGGTGGCCGACATGCTGATGCGTTTTCTGGAGCGCTGGCCGCAAATCCGGTTGCAGGTGCAGGCGAGCAATCGCCACGTCGATGTCTGGCACGACGGGGTCGATCTGGCCCTGCGGGTGCGGAGTGGCGGGCAGGGCGTGCAGCAGGATGAAATCGTCCGCACCCTGGCCCTCAGCCCGCATCGGGTGGTGGCGGCACCGGCCCTCGTCGGTCGCGCCATGCCGCTTGCCGACCCGCAGGCGCTGTCCACGCTGCCGGTGCTCGGGCTTGGCCACTCGCCGGAAGCCGAGGTCTGGCGGCTGCTGGGGCCCGATGGTGTCCAGCAGGATGTCACGCTTGTGCCCCGTCTGGTGGTCGATGACATGAGCGCGCTGCTCTGTGCCGCCCGGGCCGGCCTGGGCTGTGCCTGCCTGCCGCACCTGATGGTGCACACGGCGTTGTCGCGTGGTGAGCTTCTGGACGTGCTGCCTGGCTGGATGCCGCCGCCGGGCCGGGTCCAGCTGGTTTACGCCAGCCGGCAGGGCATGCGCCTGGCGGTGCGGAAGCTGATCGATGCGCTGGTCGACGAGTTCGAGGCCCTGATCGCGCAGGGGCATTGCCTGCGCCCCGGCACGGACGCCGACGCGTTGGCGATGCTGCACACGAGCCCGGTACCGGGGCCTGTCACCGTTTCAGGAAATCACCGATGAATCCAGGATCCCCGACGCCTGCGCCGCAGGCTGATGCTGCCCACCCGGCCTGGCATTTCTATCGCATCGCCAACATGGATTGCGCCAGCGAGGAAAGCGAGATCCGTCAAGCGCTGGCGGATGTCGAAGGCATCCATCGGCTCCAGTTCCGGCTGGGCGCCCGTGTGCTGGGCATCGCGGCCGATGAGGCTGCCCTGCCCAGGGTGGTGGCTGCCATCCGCCGCTGCGGATTCAAGCCCGAGCCGCTGGCGATGCCGGACCATCCGCCCGCGGCCTCGCCGGTGCCGGGCAACGCTTCTTGCGGATGCGGCGCGTCCTGTGCCGGGGCTGCGGCCTCGGCCGCATCGGCAGCGCCCGGGCCCCTGCCGTCCGCGGATGCGTTCGCCTTGCCCGCAGAATCGTTCTGGCAGCGCTGGGGCCGGTTGCTGCTGGCCCTGGTGCTGGCCACCGGTTCCGAACTGCTCGGCTTCGTCAGCGGCGTGTCGGCCCATGATGCCCACCCGGACCATGGTTTCACGGTGGGCGCGCTGGCCGGCATGGTGCTGGCAGCGGCCGCCATCTGGCTGGCGGGCTTTTCCGTCTATGGCAAGGGGCTGGCGGCGCTGCGACGTGGCCGGCTCAACATCAACGCGCTGATGACGGTGGCGGTGACCGGTGCCTTCCTCATCGGCCAGTGGCCGGAAGCGGCGATGGTGATGGCGCTCTATGCCCTGGCCGAAGCGATCGAGGCACGGGCGGTCGACCGGGCCCGTCATGCCATCGGCAGCCTGCTGGCGCTGACCCCGGATGAGGCCGAGATCCGGCAAGCTGATGGCCGCTGGCAGCGCGTGCCGGTGGCCGGGGTGGCGGTCGGTGCGGTCGTGCGGGTGCGCCCTGGCCAGCGCGTGCCCCTCGATGGTGTGGTGCGTGCCGGGCAGGGGGCCATCGACCAGTCGCCGATCACCGGCGAGAGCCTGCCGGTTGACAAGGCGGTGGGCGACAGTGTGTTTGCCGGCACCATCAACCAGGGCAGTCTGCTTGAAATCGAGGTCATGGCACCGGCGGGCGAGAGCACGCTGGCACGCATCATCCGGGCGGTCGAACAGGCGCAGGCCAGTCGCGCGCCCACCCAGCGTCTGGTCGACCGTTTTGCAGGGCGCTACACGCCGGCGGTGTTCGTGCTGGCGGTAGCGGTGGCGGTGCTGCTGCCGTGGCTTACCGATGCCAGCGGCTGGCAGGCGCTGTACCAGGCACTGGTGCTGCTGGTGATCGCCTGCCCGTGTGCGCTGGTCATATCGACGCCGGTGACGGTGGTCAGCGCGCTGGCCGCTGCGGCCCGTCGTGGTGTCCTCATCAAGGGTGGGGGGTATCTCGAAGAAGCACGCCGCCTGCGGGTGGTGGCGCTGGACAAGACGGGTACCCTCACCGAAGGGCGGCCCGAGCTGGTGGCGTTCGAGGCACGGGTCAGCGATGTGGACGAGCAGCACTTGCGGCAGTGGGCCCTCGCACTGGCCTCGCCATCGGATCATCCGGTGTCGCGCGCGATCGTGGCCGGCCTGCACCCGGCGGCTGCCCAGGAGGCCCCGGCGGTGGCAGATTTTCAGGCCCAGCCGGGGCGTGGTGTGCAGGGGCGCATCGTCCGGCAGCCGGCCGTGCCGGTGACAGAGACACTCGTGCTGGCCAACCACCGCTGGATCGAGGAGCGCGGACAGTGCGATCCGGCGCTGGAAGCACGCCTGCAGCTGCACGAACGGGCAGGCCGTACCGTCACGCTGCTGGCCGACGGGCAGCGGGTGCTGGCCTTGCTGGCGGTGGCCGACACGCTCCGGCCGCAGGCGGCCGAGGCGGTCGCCGCATTGCGGGCCCAGGGCATCGTGCCGGTGATGCTGACCGGTGACAACGAGGCCACAGCGCGCAGCATCGCCACCCAGGCGGGCATCGACGAGGTGCTGGCCGGCCTGCTGCCCGAGGACAAGCTGCAGGCCATCGCCCGTCTTCAGCAACGGCATGGCCGGGTCGCGATGGTGGGTGACGGCATCAACGATGCGCCGGCGCTGGCCCGTGCCGATCTTGGCGTGGCGATGGGGGCGGCCGGCACCGACACGGCCATCGAGGCAGCCGACGTGCTCATCATGAACGATGACCTGCGCCGTCTGCCTGCGACCATCGCCCTGTCTGCTCGTGTGCATCGCGTGCTCTGGCAGAACATCGTGCTGGCGCTGGGGATCAAGCTGGTTTTCCTGTTGCTGGCGATCGCAGGCCTGGCAACGATGTGGATGGCGGTGTTTGCCGACATGGGGGCCAGCCTGCTGGTGGTTGCCAACGGCCTGAGGCTGTTGCGCGGCACGGCCGTGAACGGAAGCTGACTGCGGGAAAGCCCGGGTGGGCTGAGCTTCCGGGCACTGCCTCGCCTATCATCAGGGGCATGTCCGATGAACGCTTTTCCCCATCCTGTCAGCCTCCCCCGCCGCCTGCTGGCGCGGGGGCGGACACCCCTGTTGATGCGGCTGCCGTGCCGCCTGCCCGCCCCGTACTGGGGTTCACCCGCCCCGAATGGGCGCTGATCGTCATCACCATGATCTGGGGGGGCACCTTCCTGGTCGTCCACACGGCGATGAAGGTCAGCGGCCCGTTGTTCTTCGTTGGCCTGCGCTTCGTCTGGGCAGCGCTGCTCGGCATCATCGTCTTCCGGCGCTCGCTGTCCGGCCTCTCGCGGCAAGACCTGTTCGCCGGCACGGTGATCGGGGCCTGCATCCTCGCCGGCTACGGTTTGCAGACCTATGGCCTGCAAACCATCAGCAGCAGCAAGTCGGCCTTCATCACGGCGATGTACGTGCCTCTGGTGCCGGGCCTGCAATGGCTGGTGTTCCGCAAGCGGCCCGGATTGATGAGCTGGGTGGGCACGGTGCTGGCCTTCGCCGGCCTGGTGCTGCTGGCCGGCCCCGAGGGCGGCAGCCTGACGATGAGCGTCGGCGAACTGGCCACGCTGGTGGGCGCGCTGGCCATTGCCGGCGAGGTGATCTTCATCGGCTACTTTGCCGGCAAGGTGGATGTGCGCCGGGTCACCATCATCCAGTTGCTGGTGGCCGGCCTGCTGGCGTGGGCGATGATGCCGCTGGCCGGCGAGGCCGTACCGGCGTTTTCCTGGGTGTGGCTGCTGGCGGCGCTGGGCATGGGCAGTGCCAGCATCCTGATCCAGCTGACGATGAACTGGGCGCAGCAGTCGGTCTCGCCCACCCGCGCCACCCTGATCTATGCCGGAGAACCGGTCTGGGGCGGTGTCGTCGGGCGCATCGCCGGCGACCGTCTGCCCGGCATTGCCATCGTCGGCGGCGTGCTGATCGTGCTGGGTGTCATCGTCAGCGAGCTGAAACCCTCACAGTGGCGATGCAAGACCCGCGGGCAGGATTAGCGCGGCGTACTGCCGTGGGGGCATGTGGGCCAGTCCCGGAGGTTTTGCCGACAATAGGAAGAGGCCGTCCGTTGCGGACGGCCGTACCGACCGAGACCGGAGGACCATGCCGATTGCCACCAACAAGGCGGCGCTGCGCCAGGACATCAAGGAGGCCTATCGCAGGCTGCGGCCGCTGCTGGGTGGCTTTTCGCCGTCGCAGCAGCATGCGCCGCTGCTGGAAGGGCAATGCAAGGGCATGATGATGTCGCCGCACGACCTGCTGGCCTATCTGGTGGGCTGGGCCGAGCTGGTGCTGTCATGGCGCCGGCGCTGGCTGGCCGAGGGGCGGATACAGCAGATTCCCGTATCGGGCTTTGGCAGGATGGCCCGGCACTTTTATGGCTTGCACGCTGCCATGCCCCATGCGGCACTGCTGTCCCGGCTGGATGATGCGGTGGTCGATGTGCTGGCGATGGTGGATGGATGCAGCGAGGAAGAGCTGTATGGCACCGTCTGGTACACGGCCTGCAGCAGCGGCCGCACCTACACGTTTGGCCGGCTGGTGCAGATGAACACTGCCGCCCCCTATCGCAATGCCCGCAGCCGCATCGGCCGCTGGAAAAAACGGACAGCGCGGCGTGCCACGGCGTCTGCACCACGGGGGTGATGCCGACACCGCAGCAATGCGCACACACGGCCATGCCCATGCAGACGGCCTCTGGTCATGGAAACCCCGGGGGACAGGGGCTGCACAGCGATCGCGTGCTATCGTTGGGGGCGCCGGCAACGCACGAACGGCGACACGAGCCCGCGACCATGAAGAAACCCGTCCGAAAGCTTCTGCCGCAGCGTCAGGACCAGAACCGTCTGCATCGGCTGGTGCGTTTTCATGGCATCGAGCTGCTTGAAGCCAATGTGGTGAATGCAGCGTTCGGCAAGCACGCGCACGACAGTTTTGCCATCGGTGCCATCACGCAGGGCGTGGGGGGCTACTGGTGTCGTGGTGCCCAGCATGCCCTTCCTGCCCGGACGCTGTCCTTGATGAACCCGGAAGAGCTGCATACGGGCTATGCCCTGGCACATGGTCTCCGATACAAGATGCTCTACGTGACGGAATCTGCGGTTCAGCAGATTCTGGAACTGGACCACCCGAAGGGCTTTCAGAACATCACGCCCATGGACCACGACGGCCGCATCAGCAGGGCACTGATCGACCTGGCCTGCACCCTGAACCAGCCAGATGCATGGCCAGACTACCAGATGCGTGCCGAAGAAATCCTGACACAAACCCTGGCACTGGTGTTCGAGCGGCACGGACGGGAAAGCCCCCGGTTGGCCGGACGGGAAAACCTGCTCATCAGGCGGGCGCAGGACATCATTGATGCGCACGTCGACAACCATGACACCGGCCCCTTGAGCATCCAGGTGCTGGCCACCCAGCTTGGTCTGCATCCGAACTACTTCATCCAGAGCTTTCGGCGTGCCCGGGGGATGCCGCCGCATGCCTATCTGATCCATCGCAGGATGCAGCAGGCCAAGTCGATGCTGGTGCGCGGCATGCGCGCTGCCGACGTTGCCCTTCTCCTGGGCTTTCACGACCAGCCTCATTTCATCCGCCACTTCCGGAAGGTGTTCGGTATCACGCCCTCGCGTCTGGTGTGCCATTGAAGAACCCCGCTGCCGGGGTCTTGCCGCCTTCTTCCGTGCCCCCATCCCGCGGGTGCCCATCCACGGGATTGTTCAGCGTACCCCTTTGTTTCGTACAAGACATGCCGGGTGACGGTCTCTAGCATGCCGGCAGGGAATCGCATGAGGGATGGTCGGGCCATGATGGGTATGTCCGATGCAGGCACGGGGCTGCTGCCGATGGTGATGTTCGCGCTGGCCACCTCGATCAGCCCCGGCCCGGTCAATGTGCTGTGTTTCGCATCGGGCGCCCAATGTGGCGTGGCCAGAAGCCTGCCCTATGTGCTGGGAGCAACCATCGGTTTCGTGCTCATCCTGTTGCTGCTGGGAAGTGGCGCCCAGTCCGTGATCGTGTTCATCCAGGCGCATGCGACGTTCATTGCACTGTCTGGCGGTGCCTACATGCTCCATCTTGCCTGGCGGATCGGTACGGCGCCCGGCCATGTGTCTCCGGTCAGGGCAAAGGCCTGTCCCGGCCTGATGAGCGGATTGTTCACCCAGGTGTCCAATCCCAAGGCCTGGTTCGTGGCATTGTCGGCGGTCTCCCTGCATGTCCTGCCGCATCCGGGCCCGATGATTCAGCTGTTGGTCTTTGCGGCCGTTTTCCTTGTGGTCTGCTTTCTGTCCCTGCTGATGTGGGTGATGCTGGGCGCCCGGGTCAGCCGTGCAGGCCTGGATGTCAGGATTGTCAATCGGGTGATGGCGCTTGTGCTTGCGGTCTCGGTCCTGCTCATGCTGTACGGTGTGCAGGCGGGCTGACACACTCAGCCCTGCAATCTCTTCAGGCGTGCCAGTGCCTGCTGTAGCGTGCTGTCCTGCTTGGCAAAGCAGAAGCGCACCAGACGCTGGTCAAGGCCATCGCCATGGAAGGCCGAGGTGGGAATGGCGGTGACGCCGATGTCGGTGGTCAGCCATCGGCAGAACTCGGCTTCACTCAGGTCGCTGATGGCCGAGAAATCCACCGTCTGAAAATACGTGCCCTCGCAGGGCAGCAGCCGAAAGCGTGTGTTGGCCAGGCCCGCGCGGAACAGGTCGCGTTTCTTCTGGTAGAAGGCCGGCAGCTGCTGCCACGGGGCGGGGTTGCGCAGATACTGGGCGAGGCCGGCCTGCATCGGCGTATTGACGGTGAAGACGTTGAACTGATGGACCTTGCGGAATTCTGCCATCAGCGCAGCCGGTGCCACCACCGTGCCCACCTTCCAGCCCGTGACGTGAAAGGTCTTGCCGAAGCTGCTGACCACGAAGGCGCGTGCAGCCAGCCCCGGATGGCGCGATGCGCTCTGGTGCAGCTGGCCGTCAAAAACCATGTGCTCGTAGACCTCATCGGCCAGCAGCAGCACCTGGGTGGGGGCCAGCAGATCCTGCAGCTGCTGCATGTCGTGCGCATGCCAGATGGTTCCACTGGGGTTGTGCGGAGAATTGATGAGCAGCAGCCGCGTGCGCGGCGTCAGCGCGGCAGCGATGCGATCCAGATCGGGGGCAAAGCTGCCCGGGGTCAGCGGCACGCGTACCGGCACGCCCCCGGCCAGGCGGATGGCAGGCACGTAGCTGTCATAGCACGGGTCCAGCACGATCACCTCGTCGCCGGGCTGGACCACTGCCAGGATTGCCGTCAGCAGGGCTTGCGTGGCCCCGGCGGTGATGGTGATCTCGGTGTCGGCATCGTATCGATGGCCGTACAGGTGTGCGATCTTGTCGACCACGGCCTGTCGCAGGACCGGCAGGCCGGCCATCGGCGGATACTGGTTCTGGCCTGCCCGCATGGCGGCTTCCACCGCGCCGATCAGGGCCGGATCGCCATCGAAATCGGGAAAGCCCTGGCCCAGATTGATGGCGCCATGCTGCGCAGCCAGTGCCGACATGGTGGTGAAGATGGTGGTGCCCACATCGGGCAGCCGGCTGGTTAGGGCAGGGGTGCTGCCGTGGCTGGCAGGGTGGGCAGGAGCGGCGTGGCTGACCTCGTCGCGCCGGGTATCCGCCTGGAGGTGGGGCGCTGTGGTGCGGGGGTGCGGGGCGTTGGGCATGATGGGCAGGGCGTGACGTGATGAAGGATCCTGCCCGATTATGCCGCCGTGTCGTGTGCTGCGGATACGTTGGACATGCGCTGTGGATGGGCGTCACACCTCGGGAATCTGCCCCGGATGCCTCCGGCTTCAGGCGGCGGCAAAGTGTGTCTTGAGGGCCGGATACAGGGCCCTATAGCGTGCCAGCCGGTTTTCCAGCAGATCGCGTTGCGCCTGCCGGGGCTGGAACTGCTGCCGGATGGCCGTGGGTGGGCAGACCTCGGCCTCGGTGCCGCCGGTGGCCAGCCATCCCAGTCGCGCGGCGCCCAGGGCAGCGCCGGTGTCGCCACCGGCCACCGAGACCAGTGGCACCTGCAGTACATCGGCCAGCAGCTGGCTCCACCAGGCGCTGCGGGCGCCGCCGCCGCTCAGCACCAGTGCCTCACGCGGGGGTTGCAGGGTGTCGAGGCCGTCGCGCAGGCCCATGCAGACCCCTTCCACCACGGCATAGGCCAGTGCGGCACGATCATGGCTGCCGGTCAGGCCAGACAGCACTCCCTGCGCATGGGCATCGTTGTGGGGCGAGCGTTCGCCCGACAGGTAGGGCAGGAAGACGGGGGCGTGCTGGCGTGCATTCTCCGGCAGGCTGGCGGCCGCTTCCAGCAGGGCGGGCACGTCGGCAAAGCCCAGTGCCTGGCTGGCCCAGCTGACAGCACTGGCGGCCGACAGCATCACCGACATCTGGTGCCAGCGGCCGGGCAGTGCGTGGCAGAAGGCGTGCACGGCCCGATCCGGGTTCGGGCAGAAGCGCGCCGTCACCAGGAAGATCACGCCCGAGGTACCCAGTGACACGAAGCCCTGTCCGGGCTGTACGGCACCGATGCCCACGGCCGTGGCCGCGTTGTCGCCGCCACCACCGGCGATGATGGTGCCTTCGGGCAGGCCCCAGCGGCTGGCCAGCCCGGCCCGCAGTGTGGCGCTGGCCTCGCTGCCTTCCACAAGCTGTGGCATCTGCGTGCGATCGAGGCCGGTGGCCGCCAGCATGGCTTCGGACCAGTCCCGCCGCCCCACGTTCAGCCACAGCGTGCCCGAGGCATCCGACATATCGCTGCAGGCGGTGCCGCTCAGCTGCAGGCGCAGCCAGTCCTTGGGCAGCAATACCCTCCGGATACGGGCAAGAAGTTGTGGTTCGTGTTCGGCCACCCACAGCAGCTTGGGGGCGGTGAAGCCGGGCATCGCCAGGTTGCCGGTGTGTTCGTGCAGCGCAGGCAGCCCGGCCAGTTGTGCGCACTGGGCGCTGCTGCGTCCATCATTCCATAGGATGGCCGGGCGCAGTACGGCATCGTTTTCATCCAGCAGCACGGCACCATGCATCTGCCCCGACAGGCCGATGCCCTTCACCCGGGCCAGCGCCGGCGCATGCCGGGCCTGCAGCTGCGTCATCACGCTTTCCAGTGCCTGCCACCAGTCGGCCGGATGCTGCTCGGCCCACCGCGGCTGCGGGCGATCGAGGGGCAGCGGCGCGTGCGCGGTGGCGATGATCCGGTGCTGTTCGTCGAGCAGCAGGGCCTTGAGTTCCGAGGTGCCGAGGTCGAGGCCGAGATACATGGGCGCTTCCTGAAAAAGGGTGAGGGTTGGTGAGTGAGGCCGGCGTGGCTTCTGGCGGGCACAGGGGCTGAGCCGCAATGGAAGGCGATGTCGGCGTGTGCCAGGGGAGGCCGCCAGGCTGTCGTGATGATGATCTGGCGGTGGTCGTGGCGGTGAATGCCTCAGCTGGCCCGGTAGCGACGGGCGGCCTGCCGGCGAAATTCGGACGGCGTCATCCCCTTGAGGGCAAGAAATCTTCGGTTGAAATTGGCCAGGTTGTTGAAGCCCACCTGAAAGCAGATGTCGTTGATGTAGTGATCGGTCTGTGTCAGCAGGTGGCAGGCGGTGTTGATGCGCAACTGGTTGACGAAGTCGGTGAGGTTCTGGCCCGTCACGCGCTGGAACAGGCGGCTGAAGCGGCTTTCGCTCATCGCGTGTTCGCGGGCCAGCTCCGACAGGCGGATCGGCTGATCGATGCGGCTGGTGATCTGGTTGACGGCCTGCTGGATGGTGCGGCTGAGCGGGTCGTCGGCGTCGAGGCTGCTGGGGGGGGCGGATGACAGCAGCCGATGGTTGCGGCATTGGGCCAGATCGGTCAGCAGCTGCAGAAAGGCCATCACCCGGCGCACGCCCTGCGAGCGACGCACGGCGTGCCAGTGGTCTTCCACCAGCTCTGATACCTGAAAGAACTCGATGCCGCGGGCTGCACGTGCCACCAGGGTGAGCACCTCGTGGAATTCGGGGATGTGGCGAGCCATGTCCAGCAGGGGTTCGTGACGGAACTGGATGACCAGATCGCGCTCGCTCACGCCTTCGGGCGGGACGTTGTCGGAGACCCAGTTGTGCGGCAGCTGCGAGCCGCACAGCACCACATGCCCCGGGTGGAAGGTGCCGATCCAGTCGCCGACGAAGGCGCGGCCCGAGGTGGCGGTAATCAGGTGCAGCTCGAACTCCTCATGGAAATGCCAGCGTGCCAGCGGTGTGGGGTAGCCGTGCGCCAGACAGCGGATCCAGCACACCTGGTCGGTCGCCTCGTACCCCAGCGCGGGGCTGCGATCGGCCTCGTATTCGATGACCGGCGTGCGCTGTCGGGCACGCGGTGTGTTCGAGCGGGTGCGGTGCAGGCGGGAGCGGGCGGCAGTCACGGGGTGGGCTCCGGTTCAGCTCATCACGTTGCCGCCATCGACGTTGAGGGTCTGGGCGGTGATGTAGCGGGCAGCATCGCTGGCCAGGAACACGGCCACGTCGGCCACGTCGTCCGGGCGACCCATGCGGCCCAGCGGCACGGCCAGGCCCACCTGCCGCTTCTTCTCGCCGATGGGCAGGTTTTCGTAGCGGGCAAAGAGGGCATCGACACCGGCCCACATCGGTGTGTCGACCACACCCGGCGAGATGGCATTGACGCGGATGCCGTGCGGGGCCATCGCCAGCGCGGCGCTCTGGGTGTAGCTGATGACGGCGGCCTTGGTGGCGCAATAGTGCGAGACCAGCGCCTCGCCCCGACGGCCGGCCTGCGACGAGAAGTTGATGACCGAACCGTTCTTCACGCCGGCCTCGACCATGTGGCGCAGCACGGCCTGCATCGTGAAGAACATCCCCTTGACGTTGATGGCGAAGAGGCGGTCGAAAGACGCTTCGCTGCTTTCCAGCAGCGGTGCCATGTCGAAGATCGCGGCATTGTTGATGAGCGTGGTGACGGGGCCGTGTTGCGCGACACCGGCCGCGATCAGGCGGTCGATGGCCTGGCGGTCGGTGACATCGGCGGCATGGTAGAGCAGATGCTGTGGATAGCGGGTCAGCAGCGCCTGGACGCCTTCGCCGGGGCTGGCATCCAGATCGGCGATCGTGCAGCGGGCACCGGCTGCCAGGCAGGCATCGGCCATGGCCAGGCCGATGCCGCCACCGGCACCGGTAATCAGCACATGGCGATCGTGCAGAACGGGTAGGGTCGACATGAGGTTGCTCCGAAGGAAGAAGGGGTGAACGGGTTCAGGCGCGCACCACCTCGCGCTCGACCCGTTCGGTGGCGCGGCGGATGGCGGCCACCAGCCGGGCATCGCCGGCCAGCTCGGCCCACAGGCCACGATCGGCGCAGAAGGCGGCAACCGGGTCGTCGGCCTCGATCATGGCATGCGCCACCTGCGGATCCATGCCCTGGTCATGATAGTCATAGGCCAGTGCCCCCTGGTGCCAGCGCTTCAGAAAGACCAGGAACAGCGCGGGCAGCATCGCCACCGACTCGATCGATTCGCCGCGTGACAGCCGCTCGCGGATGGTCGGGGCGATGAAGCCCGGAATCTTCGAGAACCCGTCCATCGCCACGCGCTGGTTGGTGTCGCGGATGGCGGCATTGCCGAAACGGGCCAGCACGGTGTCGCGGTAGGCGGGCAGGTCGACCGGATTGTCGGGGCCGGCCAGACAGGGGACCACGTCGTCGGTGACGTAATCGAAGGCGAGCTGGCGCACCTCGGCATCGTGTGTGCCTTCGTGAATGTAGGTGTAGCCGCGCAGCGTGCCCGCCCAGGCGATGGCGCTGTGGGTGGCGTTGAGCAGGCGGATCTTGGCTTCTTCATACGGGTCGACCGAATCGACCAGCTGCACGCCCACGTCTTCCCAGGCCGGGCGCCCGTTGATGAAGCGGTCTTCGATCACCCATTGCAGATAGTGTTCGGCCGTGACCGGTGCAACATCGTCACGGCCGGTGGCGGCTTTCACGCGGGCCTTCAGCTCGGCCGGGGGGCGTGGGGTGATGCGGTCCACCATCGAGTTGGGGCAGGTGGTGTTCGTGTCGAGCCAGGCCAGCACGTCGGTGGCCCCGGCCTTCTGCGCGAAATCGCGCAAGCCTTCACGGAAGCGATCGCCGTTGTGGCGCAGGTTGTCGCAATTGAGCAGGGTGACGGGGCCGCTGCCCGCCTGCATCCGCGCCCGCAGCATGGCCAGGATGGCACCGTAGATGGTCTGCCCCGGCTGGCCCTGGCGCGCGCGCGCCAGATCGTCGTTCAGATCGGCGAAACGGGTGTCCAGCCCCCCGCTGGCCAGCAGGTAATAACCCGCTTCGGTCACGGTGAATGAGATGATGCGGGTATCAGGATCGGCGGCCACCCGGATGGCCTCGGCCAGATCGGCCTGCCACGGCAGCACCTGGTCGATGGAGGTGATCCAGTCGTAGGTGGTGTTCCCTTCGGGGTCGACGGTTTCCAGCGTGTAGTGGCCGTGCTGGCTGGCCAGCGCATCGAGCAGTGGATTCAGGTCGCCGCGGATGTTGGTGCCGGCAAGCCGCCAGCCCTGCTGCCCGGCCTGATGCAGTTTCTGCAGGTAGACCGCCTGGTGGGCGCGGTGAAACGCCCCCAGGCCCAGGTGCAGGATGCGGCCGGTGTCGGGTGCGGTGGCCGAAGGGGTGGCGGTGCTCATGATGCAGCTCCTTGTGAAGAACGGCGTGGGGATGAAGCGTGTGGGAAAGAGGTCCGGGCAGGTGAGGCGGCATGTTCAGGCCGGGGCCGGCTGCACAGCGCGCGCCTGGGGGCCGTCCAGTGCCTGGCCCTGGGCGTCGAAGCGGTGCAGGCGTGCCGGATCCAGATGCAGGTGCACGGTGTCTCCCATGTTGAAGCGAGGCCGCTCCGCCTGGCGTGACACGATGGTCTGGTCGCCGGCCCTCACGTACAGCAGCGTGTCCGAGCCGAGCGATTCGATCAGCTCCAGACGGCCCGTCAGGCTGTGTTCACCGGGCGTGTCGCGGACGATGACGGCTTCGGGGCGAACGCCGATCAGGCCGTCGGCAGGCAGCTGCCCGCCCGTGGTGGCGGCCAGGGCCGGCACGCCGTGTGCCGGCAGCATGTTCATCGGCGGCATGCCGATGAACTGGGCCACGAAGCGGTTCGTGGGCTGATCGTAGAGTGTGAGTGGCGAGCCGGCCTGCTCGATGCGTCCGCCATTGAGCACCACGACGCGATCGGCCAGCGTCATCGCCTCCACCTGGTCGTGTGTCACGTAGATGGTGGTGGCGCCCAGCGCCTTGTGCAGGCGGTGTATTTCCACGCGGGTATTGCCGCGCAGCGCGGCATCCAGGTTCGACAGCGGCTCGTCGAACAGGAACACCTTGGGCGCACGCACGATGGCCCGACCGATGGCCACGCGCTGGCGCTGGCCACCGGAGAGCTCGCGCGGCGTGTGCTTGAGGTAGGCGCTGAGGTTGAGCGTGCGGGCGGCTTCCTCCACCTTGCGACGGATCTCGTCCTTGGGCGTGCCAGCCAGCTTGAGCGCAAACGACATGTTGTCGAAGACCGTCATGTGCGGATACAGCGCATAGCTCTGGAACACCATCGCCAGATCGCGCTGGCCGGAAGGCAGGTGGGTGATGTCACGGCCATCGAGGGTCAGGGTGCCCTCGCTGACGCTTTCTAGGCCGGCGATCAGGCGCAGCAGCGTCGATTTGCCGCAGCCCGAGGGACCGACGAAGACGATGAACTCGCCCTGCTCGATGTCGAGGTCGATCCCCTTGATGATCTCGGTCTCGCCGAAGCGCTTGCGGATGTTGCTGAGTTTCAGATAGGACATGAGGCAAATCCTTATTTGACGGCGCCAAAGGTCATGCCGCGCACCAGCTGTTTCTGGCTGAACCAGCCGAAGACGACGATGGGGGCGATGGCCATCAGCGAAGCGGCCGAGAGGCGCGCCCAGAACAGCCCTTCGGGGCTGGAGTAGGAGGCGATCAGCGAGGCGAGCGTGCCGGCACGCGCCGAGGTGAGATTGAGCGCCCAGAAGGCCTCGTTCCAGCTCAGCACCAGACACAGCAGACCGGTGGAGGCAAAGCCGCCCAGGGTCAGCGGCAGCACCACATGCCGGAACTCGGTCCAGATGCCGGCGCCGTCCATGCGGGCCGCCTCCAGGATCTCGTGCGGGATCTCGCGGAAGGTGGTGTAGAGCATCCACACCATGATCGGCAGGTTGATCAGCATGAAGATCACGGTGAGCGTCCACACGCTGTCGAGCATGCCGAAGCGCTGGGCCAGCACGTAGATGGGAACCAGCGCCCCCACGGCCGGCATCATCTTGGTCGACATCATCCACATCAGCGTGCCGCGGGTGCGTCTGGTGTGGAAGAAGGCCATCGAATAGGCCGCTGGTGCGGCGATGGCCAGCCCCAGCAGCGTCGACCCCAGGCTGGTGATCAGCGAGTTGCGTGCAAACAGCAGGTAGTCACTGCGGCTTTGCACCGCACCGAAATGCTCCAGCGTCGGCTCGAAGACGAACAGCGGTGGCACGGCAATGGCCTGCAGCTCGGTCTTGAAGGCGGTGAGCACCAGCCAGCCCAGCGGAAAGAAGATCAGGAGCGCAATCAGCCAGGCAGCGGCCGTGCGCAGGGCGAGCGAAAGTCGGGATGCTTCCATGATGCGGCCTCAGTCCAGGTTCCTGCCGATCACCCTCAGCATGAAGGCGGCGACGATGTTGGCGAGGATCACGGCAAACAGGGCTCCGGCCGAGGCCGAACCGACATCGAAGTTGAGCAGCGCCTGCTTGTAGATCAGGTAGGTGAGGTTGGTGCTCTCGTTGCCCGGCCCGCCGGCGGTGGTGATCGAGATCTCGGCAAACACGCCCAGCAGGAAGATCATCTCGATCATGATGACCACGGCGATGGCGCGTGCCAGGTGCGGTAACGTCAGATAATGAAAGCACTGCCAGGCATTGGCACCGTCCATGCGGGCCGCTTCCAGCTGCTCGCGGTCCATCGACTGGAGCGAGGTCATGAAGATCAGGCAGGCGAAGGGCAGCCACTGCCAGGTGAGCATGATGGTGACGGCCAGCAGTGGATAATGTGTCATCCAGTCCACCGGTTCGGCGCCAAAGAAGCGCCAGACGCTGGCCAGCACCCCGTAGATGGGGTTCATCATCAGGTGCTTCCACAGGAGTGCATTCACCGTGGGCATCACGAAGAAGGGCGAGATCAGCAGCACGCGCACCAGCCCACGCCCTGGAAAGGGTTCGTTGACCAGCAGCGCGAGGCCGATGCCGAAGACCACCGTCACCACCACCACGGTGGAGATCAGCTGCAGCGTGTTGAGCACCGCCGGCCAGAAATCCGGATCGGTGATGAAGAACGCGTAGTTGTCCAGGCCCACGAAACTGAGGGGGCCTGGGTTCATCAGGCTGTAATCGACCAGCGAGAAATACACCGTCATCGCCAGCGGTACGGCCATCCAGATCAGCAGTGCCGTGACGGCCGGGGTTAACAGCGCGGTGGGCAGTGTTCGGTTCATGTCGGTTTCTCCGCGGGCATGGGGCGGGTCCGGGATGAGGGGCCGACCCATGGCGCTGGCTCGATGGCAAGCGCCAACCTGGCGGTGCGGACGCACCCAAGGTCGCCGCATCATGACGGCGCGGGTGTTCAGGAAAGGCAGGTGGTACGGAAGGGCCTGTGCCTGCCCTGGCACCGGCCCTGCTGCATGTACAGCGATCAGCGCCTGTAGTAGCCGCCTTTTTTCATCTCGCGCTCGGCCAGGCGCTGGCCGGTGGCCAGCGCCTTGTCCACCGTGGTCTTTCCGGCCAGGGCAGAGGCAATCTGCTGACCGACGGCCACGCCAATCACCTGGAACTCGGGAATGGCCGCAAACTGCACACCGATGTAGGGTGACTTCTCCAGTGTGGCATCGTTGGGGTTGGCGCTATCGATGGCCTCAAGCTCGGGCCTGGCAAAGCGGGCCACCTTCGTGAACTCGGGCGAGGCGTAGGTGGACTTCCGGGTACCGGTGGGCACACTGATCCAGCCGGACTCTTTGGCCACCAGCTGCACATAATCCTTGGAGGTGGCCCATTGCACGAACTTCTGGGCAGCCTCTTCGCGCTTGCTGCTGGCCGGAATGCCCAGCGACCAGGCCCACAACCAGTTGGCGCCCTTGGGCGTGACCGCAACCGGCGTCTGCGTGAACTCGACCACATCGGCCACCTTCGACTGCTTGGGATCGGAGACGAAGGAGGCGGCGATGCTGGCATCGACCCAGATGCCGCACTTGCCTTCGTTGAACAGTGCCAGATTCTCGTTGAAGCTGTTGGCGCTGGCACCCGGTGGGCCGTACTTGCCCATCATGTCGACGTAGAAGCTGATGGCGTCCTTCCAGGGCTGGGTGTCGATCTGAGGCTTCCAGTCCATGTTGAACCACTGGCCGCCGAAGGTGTTGACCAGTGTCGAGAGGAAAGCCATGTTGTCGCCCCAGCCCGGCTTGCCACGCAGGCAGATGCCGTAGACACCGTTGCCGGGATCATGGATCTTTTCGGCGGCCTCACGAACCTGCTTCCAGGTGGGGCGCCCTTCGAAGCGGATGCCGGCCTTGTCGGTCAGGTCCTTGCGGTACATCATCAGCGAGCTTTCGCCGTAGAAGGGTGCGGCATAGAGCTTGCCGTCACGCGAAAGGCCGGCGCGGATCGGTGGCAGCAGGTCGTCGACATCATAGGCGGCGTCGGGCCTGATCTCCTTCAGCCACTGGCGCTGCGACCAGAAGGGGGTCTCGTACATGCCGATGGTGACCACGTCGAACTGGCCACTGCCGGTGGCGACATCGGTGGCCACGCGCTGGCGCAGGGTGCCTTCTTCCAGCACCACCCATTTCACCTTGATGCCGGGATGGGCCTTCTCGAAGAAGGGGGTGAGCTTCTGCATCTCGATCATGTGGCCATTGTTGACGGTGGCCACGACGATTTCGGTGTCGGCTGCCTGGGCAATGCCGACGCCCAGCAGGGCGGCCAGCGACAGGCTCAGGGTGAGTGGGCGCTTCATGATGTCTCCGGTAGCTTGAAACCCTGTGCCCGCCGGTCTGGCATGGGCCGGGTTCTTGTTTTCGATCAGGCCGTCATGCCTGAAAACCTGAAGGTTTCAGGCATTTTTGCCGATACATTGTTGCGCGATTGGTACTCGCTCCCGGATTCTTGATACTTTCTTGCGCAGCTTGCTTGGGGTTTTTACCGAGGAACTCTTGGCCCAGAGCGTCGCGAAGTGTCCACCCGACATCCGGCCACTGAAATGCCGGGCCGGCGTCATGATGATCTCGACAGAATCATCGGATTCGAGGCGTTCCGGCTGGCGGTCATGACAGGGCTGTTCATCCCGCCGGGGGCCGTGCGTGCCTGTGGTCCGCTGGTTGCAGGATGTCGTGGTGCTGCCGGGTCTGCTGTCGGTCATGGGCAGGCTGACCCGTTCATGCCAGTCCATTTCCGTGATCCTGTCGCCATGCACGCCCCAGCGTTGCAGATGGGCTTTCACGCCCAGCGGCACATAGTAATGACCTACCCGCCCATCCAGTTGCAGGATGCTTTTCCGGTCGAGGTGATCGAAATGGTCGTGAGAAATCAGGACGGCATCGATGTGTCGAGGGAGATCCTGCGGGCTCAACGGGTGTTGCAACGGAAAAGGTTCGGCCACGAATGGTAGGGGCAGCCAGGGGAAGGGAATGGGCGAGGCCCGGTGAAAAACCGGGTCGGTCAGCAGGATCTTGCTGCCGGTCTTGAATCGATACCATGCATGTGCTCGGTGAGGGTGCTGCGCAGACGGCCCTTATCCACCAGTCGGGCCACTTTGCAATGAAGGCTGCTCGGTCGAGGCGGCACTGTCGGTGATCGGCGGAAAATGGAAGGGCACGATCCTCTATCGACTGCTGGTCGATGAGGTGTTGCGCTTCAACGAAATCCGTCGCCTGCTGCCCGAGGTCTCGCAGCGGATGCTGACGGCCCAGCTCCGCGCGCTGGAGTCCGATGGCGTCCTGGCACGAACGGTGTACCCGGAGGTGCCTCTCCGGGTGGAATATCGTTTGACGCCTTATGGTCTGACCTTGCGTGAGGCCATTCTGGCGCTGAAGGCCTGGGGGGATGCTCACAAGCGTCAGATGCTTCGTGTGAACAACCAGGAGAGCAGGCCGCCTGAGGTCGCCTGATTGAAGAGCCAGCAGACCGGCCCATCCTGATATCGCCTGATGGGGCTGCGAATCGGGCACGAACCGTGTCCGGTGGGGTGAGTTTTTGCTGCCGCGATGCCTGTGGCCCGGTTGCCTGGCGCTGTTCACAGCAACGACAGTTGCTGCCCGTTTGCGTCAGGGGGTTCGTGTTCGTGCCTTGCCTGGCCCGATCCATTCAGCCCGGCCGGCCCCGCCCGGAAGATGTTGGCGGGGGCCAGTCGCATCAGCGCGGCGGCTTCATCCCGTGAACCGAACAGCCACTGCTCGGCATCCGCTGCCTCGACCGGAATCACCGAGCGCTTGTCCTGCTCATCCGGGCCGAAGCGTGGGTCGGGGCGGTGCATGCGGCGCATCAGCGGGTGCTCGTCGGCGTTGATCGTCAGCATCGTGTAGCTGTCGATCAGCTCACCTGTTCGGGGGTCGGTCCAGGTGTTCCACAGGCCGGCCAGTGCCCAGGGCTGACCATTGGCACGGTGAAAGCGCCACCAGACGTTCCGACCCGTTTCCCAGCAGGGTTCGTCGAAATGCACGGCAGGAATCAGGCAGCGCTGTCCACGCAGCCACGGGGTGCGATAGCTGGGTTTTTCGGCCAGCTCTTCACAGCGGGCATTGTTGGTCTGAAAGCGCAACGGCACTGAGCGTGCAAAGTCGGGGATCAGTCCCCAGGTGCCCACGATCAGATCGCGCTGGCCGTGCGGATTTGCGCGGATGAAGGGGCCCGGGGCGCGCGGGAACACCTCGGCGCCTGCCCACCAGGCGGGCGGTGTACGTCCATCGACGTGCCAGAGGCCGGCGATGGTCTCCTGATCGGGGGAAAGGTATCGGTTGCACATGCCGGCATTGTGCCAGTCATTCCCTGCCTTGAGGCTTGATGGGGGAGAGGCGTGTCTGCGATGGTATCTGTTCGATCCGTCGTAACCAGGCATCGAAGTGTGGGCATGCCAGCCGGATCCTGTCCAGTCCGATGTCGATGGCGATCAGAGGGCCATGATGGGTCTTCTGGTAGGCGGGCATGACATGCAGGATCCGTTTCGATGGTGCTGTGTCCCGCCCGTCATTGATGTCTTCCGGGGCATGCCCGGCGGTGTTCTGAATCAACTCGTCGATCTGGGCGTCGTCATTCATCCAGAGTTTGAAGACATTCAGGTCGGTAAACAGCAGTGCCTCGAACTCGTGT
>JAUNLD010000055.1 GCA_030532425.1 Lautropia sp.
CAGCCGATACAGCCGGCTGGCCGTGGTGAAGAACAGGGCACGTTCATCGGCAAAGATGCCGCCGGTGACGGGCCTGCCGAGGGTCAGCCGCCCCAGCTCGCTGCCATCGGGCAGCAGTGCGATCAGGCCGCTGCCGCTGCTGCAGAAGATGATGCCGTTGGGACGCACCACCACCGCCTCGGGTGCCCCCGGCCGGATCTCGGCCAGCACACGGCGGTTCTTCAGCCTGGTACCGGCCACATCGAAGAGCAGCAACTGGCGCTGGCCGTTGCGCGGAAACTCGACTGACGAGTTCTCGACCACGTAGAGGCTCCTGCCATCAGGCGAAAACGCCAGGCCCGCCGGGCGGAAGGTCTCGAAGGTGGCGATGCCCACCGTGCCGGTCTTCGGATCGAGCCGGTAGACATAGCTGCCGACCATCTCGCTGGGCGCCGGCATCCGGCCTGGCTCACTGGCGACAGCGTCCGGCGGATCGCTGAACCAGATGCTGCCATCGGGATGGATGGCGATGCCCCGTGGGGCATTGAAGCGCCGTCCCTCCAGCCGTTCGGCCAGCAGCTGCACCTGCCCCTGCGCATCGGTACGGCTGATGGCACGTCGGCCCCGCTCGGCCGTCACCAGACGCCCGTCGGCATCGACGGCATTGCCACTGGCCCGGTGGGCGGGCGAGCGGAACACCTGGGCGCCGCCGGCATCGGTCCAGCGGTACAGCAGGTTGCGGGCGGCATCGCTGAAGATCAGCGCCTGCCGGGCCGGCAGCCATGCCGGCCCCCCGGCCTGCGTGGCACCATCAAAAAGCAGGTCCAGCCGGAACTGCGTGCCCACATAGGCGTAGAAGCGCGGGTCGCTGACCTCCACCTTCAGCTCGGCTGCGGCATCACCGGTCTGCCGGCAGGGCTTGCCATGGGCCACGCACGGGCCAGGGTCCACCAGCACCTCGACGACGTGCCCGGCTCTCGCCGTCCGGGCGCTCAGGCCAGCCAGCGCCACGCTGCCCATCAGCACGGCAGCCCGCTGCAGGACGGCACGGCGCGGGATGATGGCCGGACGCCGCTGTCCGTGAAGCGGGCCGTGCCCTTGCCGGGCAGCATCCTCCGCCCCGCTCAGGCCGGGCACATCGCCTCCCGGCATCGACACGCTGGATGTCCCCATTCGGGACCTTGAGGTGGCATGCGGCATGAGATTCTCCTCCCGATCTGCAATCCCCACGTGATACGCGGGACCCAAGTCCTGGTCCACTATAGACCATCCCTGCCGCTTCTGCGGCCTGCCGGCTGTCACGAAGCGTCGTCACCTGCCAACACAGCGCTGACAGCCGGTGCGGCCAGGCTCTACAGTGACGCCTCCCTTCCTGCGGGGTGTCGGCCTGCGCCCTGCGCAGCCTCCCTGCTGTCCCTTCTCCTTCCCCCTCGATGTCCTCTGAAAAAACCCCGCTGCCGGCTGGTCAGGCCTGGCTGGCGGTCCTTGCCCTGTCGCTGGCCGCCTTCATTTTCAATACCACCGAGTTCGTGCCGGTCGGCCTGCTCTCGCACATCGGCGAGAGCTTTAACATGCGCAGCGAAGATGTCGGCCTGATGCTGACCATCTACGCCTGGGTGGTGGCGCTGGCCTCGCTGCCGCTGATGCTGGCCACCCGCCAGCAGGAACGCCGCCGGCTGCTGGGCGCTGTCTTCATCGTCTTCATCATCAGTCATGCGGTCACGGCGCTGGCCCCCAGCTTTGGCGTGCTGATCGCCGGGCGGCTGGGTGTGGCCGGCGCCCATGCGATTTTCTGGTCGATCACGGCCTCGCTGGCCGTGCGCATTGCGCCACCGGGGCGCATGGGCCAGGCGCTGGGCATGCTGGCCACCGGTTCATCACTGGCGATGGTGCTGGGCATCCCGCTGGGGCGGGTGATCGGCGAAGACCTGGGCTGGCGGATGACCTTCACGGTGATCGGTGTGGTCTCGGCCATCATCATGCTGGTGCTGATGCGGCTGCTGCCGCGCCTGCCCAGCGAGAACACCGGCTCGCTGGCCAGCCTGCCGCTGCTGATGCGCCGCCCGGCGCTGATGAGCATCTATGCGCTGACGGTGCTGGGCGTGACGGCGCATTTCACCGCCTACAGCTATCTGGAACCCTTCCTGCAACAGGTGGCGGGCTTTGCCGACAGCCAGGTGACGGTGACGCTGCTGCTCTTTGGCGGCGCTGGCATGATCGGCAGCGTGCTGTTCGGCCTGCAGGGCATGAAACATCCGGCCGCCTTCCTGCTGCTGGCGCTGCTGGTCATCAGCAGCTGCCTGTTCCTGCTGGCACCAGCCGCCGGCCACTCCCACCACCTGACCGGCGTGCTGATCGTCTGGGGCGTGGCGGCCATGTGCTTCTCTCTGGCGATGCAGGCACGGGTGATGGGCCTGGCGGCCGATGCACGCGACGTATCGATGGCGCTCTTTTCCAGCCTGTTCAACGTCGGCATCGGCGCTGGCGCACTGATCGGCAATCTGGTCAGCATCCACGGGCAGGTGGCCGGCATCGGCCCGGTGGCGGGTGCTTTTGCGCTGGCCACGCTGGCCGGCAGCGCGCTGGCGCTGTGGGGCTTGCGCACCGAGTTCCGGCACGGGCTGGCACAGATGACGGGCCCCGTGGCCGCGCACTGAGTTCGCGGAAGACACCGTGTGGCGCGGGTCGGGCGCCCGCGCGGGGCGCCGCCCTTCAAGGCAGACGGCAAACGATGGCGGCAGCGCCGGCCCGGCGGACGGGGCCGCCACCCGGCATCAGTCGTCGGCGGCCCCGCCGCCACCACTGGCCGGCACCAGGATGTCGCGGTTGCCGTTGCTGGTCATCGGCGAGACGATACCCGAGCGCTCCATCTGCTCCAGCAGCCGCGCGGCACGGTTGTAGCCGATGCGCAGGTGACGCTGCACCAGCGAGATCGAGGCGCGCCGATGTTGCAGGACGATGGCCACCGCCTGGTCGTACATGGCATCGGATTCGCCATCCATGCCGGCCTCGGCCAGCGTGCTGGAGAGCCCGCCAAAGCCGACGGCGCTGCCAGTGTTGGCCTCCTCGGGCACCCCCCCTTCAAGAATGCCCTCGATGTAATCCGGTTCGCCCCCCACTTCCTTCCAGCTGGCCACCACCTTCAGCACTTCGTCATCGGCCACATAGGCGCCGTGCACGCGTTGCGGCAGCTGGGTACCGGCCGGCAGGTAGAGCATGTCGCCCTGCCCCAGCAAGGTCTCGGCTCCCATCTGGTCGAGAATGGTGCGCGAGTCGATCTTGGACGAGACCTGGAAGGCGATCCGTGACGGCACATTGGCCTTGATGAGGCCGGTGATGACATCGACCGACGGGCGCTGGGTGGCCAGGATCAGGTGGATGCCGGCAGCACGGGCCTTCTGGGCCAGGCGGGCGATCAGCTCCTCGATCTTCTTGCCCACCACCATCATCAGGTCGGCCAGCTCGTCGATGACGACGACGATGATCGGCAACTTGCCCAGAGGCTCGGGCGCATCGGGTGTCAGCGAGAAGGGGTTGGGAATCAGTACCTCGTTCTTCTCGGCCTCGATGATCTTGGCGTTGTAGCCCGCCAGGTTGCGCACCCCCAGCTTGCTCATCAGCCGGTAACGGCGTTCCATCTCGCCCACGCACCAGTTCAGCGCGTGGCCTGCCTGGCGCATGTCGGTGACGACCGGTGCCAGCAGGTGCGGGATGCCCTCATAGACGCTCATCTCCAGCATCTTGGGGTCGATCAGGATCATGCGCACCTGAGAGGGGTCGGCCTTGTAGAGTACCGACATCAGCATCGCGTTGATCCCCACCGACTTGCCCGAACCGGTGGTACCCGCCACCAGCAGGTGCGGCATCCGCGCCAGATCGGCCACCACCGGATTGCCGGCGATATCCTTGCCCAGCGCCACGGTGACCGGCGATTTGGCGTCGACATAGGCCTGCGAGCCGATGATCTCGGACAGGCGCACGCCCTGACGGCGCGGGTTGGGCAGCTCCAGCCCCATCAGGTTCTTGCCGGGGATGGTCTCGACCACCCGCAGCGAAATCACCGACAGCGCCCGCGCCAGATCCTTGGCCAGATTCACGATCTGGCTGCCCTTGACGCCGGTGGCCGGCTCGATCTCGTAGCGGGTGATGACCGGCCCCGGATAGGCGTGCACCACGGTCGCGTTGATCCCGAAATCGGCCAGCTTGCGCTCGATGAGGCGCGAGTTGTATTCGAGCGTCTCGGGCGACATCGTCTCGACGGTGTCAGGCGGTGCATCCAGCAACGACAGCTCGGGCAGCGGCGAGTTCTCGCCCAGATCACGGAACACCGGTGCCGGCTGCGGACGGCTGACCGTGGCCATGCGGGCCACCGGCTCGGCCCCCGTCGTGCCGGC
This sequence comes from Lautropia sp., assembly GCA_030532425.1. Classification (GTDB taxonomy): domain Bacteria; phylum Pseudomonadota; class Gammaproteobacteria; order Burkholderiales; family Burkholderiaceae_E; genus Lautropia. The sequence continues at coordinate 4,374 of JAUNLD010000055.1, forward strand.
AGGACCGGCACCACCCTGCCCGGACGTGGCCGTCCCCTGGGCCGGCGTCACCGCCATCATCGGCCGCAGCGGTGGCGTCAGTTCGGCCCGGTCGTCCAGATCGGCACGGATCGTCGGCTCGACCACGGCCGGCAGACGCTGGGGCGGGCGGATCAGGGGTTCGGCCTCGTCATCGCCGTCGATGTCGAGCGGCGCCTTGAGCACATGGCGCACGCGGTCACGCCCAAAGAGCGGGCCTGCCGCCGCCTCGCTGCCCTCGCTGCGGGCGGCCTTGCCGGCCAGGAAGCGGTCACGCAGGAAGAGCGCTCCCCGCTCCAGCAACGCGCCGGTCCGCTCGAAGACGCTCATCCACGACACCCCCGTGGCCAGGCTGAAGCCGATGGCGATCATCAGCAGCAGCGCCAGCGTGCCGCCGGCGCCTCCCAGCATCACGTGGACCGGACCGGCCACCAGTGCCCCCAGAAGGCCGCCAGGCGCCAGGGGCAGCTGGGCATCGAGGTTGTAGAGCCGTGAGCCCTCAATGGCCGAGCAGCCCACCAGCAGCAGGATGAAGCCGATCCAGCGTTCCCAGGCAAAGCGTGCCGGCGCCGGGGCCTCGGGCTGGGCGTTCCGGTCCTTGCCCTCCTTGCCGGTGGCTGCCACGGCGGGCGGCGCCGTCTCGCGGTGCAGCCGGCGATAGCCTGCCAGCACCCGCAGCACCAGAAAGAACGAGAAGAGATACGCCGACAGGCCAAACAGATAGAGGATCAGGTCGGCAAACCACGCCCCCACGCGCCCGCCCAGATTGTGAACCTGGCGGGCATTGACGGCGTGGGACCAGCCCGGATCGACCGGGTTGTAGCTGGCCAGGATCAGGAACAGGAAGATGGCCAGGAAGCACAGGACGATCCAGCGTGCCTCGCGCAGCAGGCGGATGGCCCGCTGCGAGAGGCCGATGTGCCGGCTGGCCCAGTGTTCGGTGGGTGCTTGTACTGCGCTTCGCGCCATTGTTGCCGATACCTCCGTGATGAAACTCAGCTCAGATAATTGCTAAGTTTCTCACGAAGCATGAGTTTGCCGTCGGGCAGAGGCACGATGTAACCCTCCACTTCCAGCCCTTTCATCACCCGCGATACCATTTCACGCGAGGCGCCGATCATCTTGGCAATCTCCTGACGCGGTAGCTTGACGCGCACGATGCGCTCGTTGCCCACCTTCTCCGACAGGTCCAGCAGCACGCGGGCCACCCGGCCATACACGTCCAGCAGCGCCAGCGTCTCGATCTTCTTGTCGGCCTCGCGCAGGCGGCGCACCAGGCCGATCATGATCCGCAGGCAGATTTCGGGGCTGGACATCATCATCGACTTGAAACTGTCCTTGTTGATCGACATGAAGTCCGACGACTCGGTGGTGATGACACTGGCCGAGCGCGGCGACTCGTCGATCAGGCTCATCTCGCCAAAGCACTCTCCCGGCCCGATCACGGCCAGGATCACTTCCTTGCCCTCGGTATCGGAGCGCTGCACCTTGGCCCGGCCCGACAGCAGGATGTAGAGCGATTGCGACGGTTCGCCCTCGGTGACGATGACACGCCCCTTGGGAAAATTGCGACGCACGCTGCCCGCGGCCAGACGCTCGATCTGCGCCTCGGTCAGCCCGGAAAACAGCGGAACCCGCCGCAGGAAGGCGATGTTTTGCTCTTGGGTCATGCCAGTTCTCAGAGAATCCATGATGATGAACGGGGTTGTGAGTGTCATCATCCACCCCGTGCCAGGGCACGAAGCGGATACCATCGCGAAAGCCGTGGCAGCCTTGCCACCCTGCCGGACCGACTTGAAAGCCCGACGTGTGCCTTCAGATAAATTGCCGACAGCTTCTTATAATTTCCGCCCGGCGGCCCACGCGACCGACACCATCGGGAAACCAGCCGCCCAGTGGTTGATTTTTTGGAATTTCTGCAACGGAGCACCTTTTTCCCGATGAGTGATACCCGCCATACCCGCCTGCTGATCCTCGGATCCGGCCCGGCTGGCTACACCGCCGCCATCTACGCAGCCCGCGCCAACCTGCAACCACTGCTCGTCACCGGGCTGATCCAGGGGGGCCAGCTCACCACCACCACCGAGGTCGACAACTGGCCGGCCGATGTCGACGGCGTGCAGGGGCCAGACCTGATGGCGCGCTTTCAGGCCCATGCCGAGCGCTTCCAGACCGAGCTGGTCGTCGACCACATCCACACCGCCGACCTGAGCCAGCGCCCCTTCCGCCTGGTGGGCGACAGCGGCACCTACACCTGCGATGCCCTCATCATCGCCACCGGTGCCTCGGCCCGCTACCTGGGGCTGCCCTCGGAAAGCGCCTTCTCCGGGCGCGGTGTCTCGGCCTGCGCCACCTGCGACGGCTTCTTCTACCGCAACCAGGACGTAGCCGTGATCGGCGGCGGCAACACCGCCGTCGAGGAAGCGCTCTACCTCAGCAACATCGCCCGCAAGGTGACGCTGGTGCATCGCCGCGACAAGCTGCGCGCCGAACCGATCATGATCGACAAGCTGATGGAAAAAGCGGCCGCCGGCAAGATCGAGATCCTCTGGAACCACGAGCTGGACGAGGTGCAGGGCGACAACAGCGGCGTGACCGGCATGCGCGTGCGCAACAACCAGAATGGCACCATCACCGAGGTGCCGCTGATGGGTGTATTCATCGCCATCGGCCACACCCCCAACACCAGCCTGTTCGAGGGCCAGCTGGAGATGAACAACGGCTACATCAAGACCCGCAGCGGCCTGGAAGGCAACGCCACCCAGACCAGCGTGCCCGGCGTCTTTGCCGCCGGTGACGTGCAGGATCACGTCTATCGCCAGGCCATCACCAGCGCCGGCACCGGCTGCATGGCGGCGCTCGACGCCCAGCGCTTCCTCGAAGACCAGGGCTGACAGCCCGCCGCCCACCTCCTGCCCGCTCCTGATGGCCCGTCGCATTGCCGCCCCCTCGTCGAGCGCCTCGGCCCCGCCCGCCGGGGGCCAGCCATCCGGTGTGCACACGGCGGCGCGCCCGACGGCCCGCCACGGGCTGGCAGGCCTGAAGGCGCTGGCCGCCGAGATGAAGGCACGGGCCGCGGCCGAGCGGGCCGAGGCACAGGCCCGCAAGCAGGCCGAGCGTCAGCGGCGCGAGGCCGCCGATGTCTTTCGCCAGGCCGTGGCCGACGTGACACCGCTGCCCCCCACCGGCCGGCGCGAACCCGAAACCCGGCATCGGCTGCCGCTGGCACGGCAACGGCAGCAGGATGAGGAACAGGCACTGGCGCAGTCGCTCTCCGACGAGATCGACATCGAGCGCCTGCTGGAGAGCGATGAAAAACTGTCCTTTCGTCGCGCGGGCGTGGGCCTGGACGCGCTGGGCAAGTTGCGCCGGGGCCACTGGGTGGTGCAGGCCCAGCTGGACCTGCACGGGCTGCGCACCGACGAGGCCCGAGAACACGTGGTGCATTTCATCGCCCAGGCCCGCCGTCACGGCCTGCGCTGCGTGCGTGTCATCCACGGCAAGGGGCTGGGCTCGGTCGGCCGTCAGCCGGTGCTGAAGGACAAGGTGCTGCGCTGGCTGACCCAGCAGCAGGAGGTGATCGCCTTCTGCCAGGCCCCCCCGTTTGCCGGCGGCAGCGGCGCACTGCTGGTCCTGCTGCGCTCACCGGTCTCACCAGGCTGAGACCGGGGCGCCTCTACTGCCCCTAGATGGCTTCTTCGTCGATTTCGCCGGTACGGATGCGGATGACCTGCTCGACCGGGCTGACGAAGATCTTGCCGTCACCGATCCGGCCGGTCTTGGCGGCCTTGACGATGGCGTCGATGACCGCATCGAGGTTGTCGTCACTGACCACCACGTCGATCTTCAGCTTCGGCAGAAAATCGACCACATACTCGGCCCCCCGATACAGCTCGGTGTGCCCCTTCTGCCGGCCAAAGCCCTTGACCTCCGTCACGGTCAGCCCGGTGACGCCCACACCCGCCAGCGCCTCCCGAACCTCGTCCAGTTTGAACGGCTTGATGATCGCCGTGATCTGTTTCATCGACATCTCCCGTTGTTGTCGGGCGGCCCGGTCAGGGCGACGCCCGTGGCGCCCCCCGCCCTGCCGGGGCGAGGCCGCCCGTCATTCCCTGAAACCCGACGTGACCGGCTGGCGCCAGTCACGGCCAAAGGCCCGTGCCGTCACCCGTGGCCCGATCGGGCCCTGCTGGCGCTTGTACTCGCTCAGCCGCAGCAGGCGGATCACCTGCGCCACCGCCTCGGCCGGCAGGCCCCTGGCCTGCAACGCCTCAGGCGACTGGTTCTCCATCATGTAGCCCTCGATGATGCGGTCGAGCACCTCGTAGGGCGGCAGCGAATCCTGGTCGGTCTGATCCGGCCGCAACTCGGCGCTGGGTGGCCGCGTGATGATCCGCTCGGGGATCACCGGCGACAGGCTGTTGCGATAGCGGGACAGGGCGTAGACCTCCGTCTTCAGCACGTCCTTGATCGGCGCGAACCCCCCTGCCATGTCGCCATAGAGCGTGGAGTAGCCCACGGCCGTCTCGGACTTGTTGCTGGTGGTCAGCACCAGCCAGCCCGTCTTGTTCGAGAGTGCCATCAGCAAGGTGCCGCGGATGCGCGCCTGGATGTTCTCTTCGGTGGCGTCTTCGGGCAGGCCGGCAAAAAGCCCGGCCAGCGTGGCCCGGAAGGCATCAAAGCACGGCTGGATCGGCAGCGTGTCGTGCCGCACGCCCAGTCCCGTTGCCATCTCGGCCGCATCGTCCAGCGACATCTGCGCGGTATAGGGCGAAGGCATCATCACCGTGCGCACCCGCCCGGCGCCCAGCGCATCGACGGCCAGCGCCAGCACCAGCGCCGAATCGATGCCACCGGACAGGCCCAGCAGCACCCCCTTGAAACCGTTCTTGCCGATGTAGTCGCGGATGGCCAGCAGCAGCGCCTGATAGAGCGCGGGCAGCGGCGCCAGCGCAGGCACGATATCACCAGAGAGCGACAGGCGGCCGCCGGTCTGACGGGCCACCGTCACCATCATCAGCGCCTCGTCGAAGGCGGCAGCCTGGGTCACCACGCCACCGTCGGCGGCAAGCGCCAGACTCTGGCCATCGAAAACCAGCTCGTCCTGCCCACCGACCAGATTGCACCAGACAGTCGCCATCTGCTGGCTGCACACATGCTGGCGCAGCGAATCGACGCGCAAGCCGGTCTTGCCCTGCTGGAAGGGCGAGGCATTGGCCACCAGCAGCAGCTCGGCCCCGGCCGCGCGCGCGCGCGCCGGCGCCGTCGGCAGCCAGGCATCCTCACAGATCGCCAGACCGCAACGGATGCCCTCGATATCCAGAACGATGGCCTCGGCCGCCGGCTCGAAATAGCGCTTCTCGTCGAATACACCATAGTTGGGCAGCTCGGCCTTGCGATATTCGGCCAGCAGCTCGCCCCGATGGACCACACCCAGCACGTTGTAGCGCCGCCCCTCGCGCAGGGCCGGATACCCCACCAGCAAGCGCAGCGCCGGCCAGGCCATCGAGGCCTGGCACAACTGCGCCAGCGCCGTCTCCACCTGCTGCTGGAACGAGACCCGCAACAGGTTGTCATCCGGCAGGTAGCCACACAGCGACAGCTCGGGCGTCAGCAGCACATGGGCACCCTGCCCTGCCGCCTGCTCGGCCGCCGCCACGATCCGGCCCACGTTGCCGGCCATGTCGCCCACCCGCAGGTTCAGCTGGGCGCATGCAATCCTCAGACTCATCGGTTCTGGATGTGGGTCAGCGCCATGCGGTCAGGAAGCCGACTTGGCCTTCTTGCCACGCTCGATACCGTCGAGGATCTCCTTGGCCGCGGCATCGGGACCGACCCAGCCGGCCACCTTCACCCACTTGCCCGGCTCCAGCCCCTTGTAATGCTCGAAGAAGTGCTTGACCTGATCCAGCACCAGCGGATTGAGATCATCCACCGACCGGATGTTCTTGTTGGTGGGCAGCAGCTTGTCGATCGGCACGGCCAGCAGCTTGGCATCGCCACCGCCCTCGTCTTCCATGTTCAGCATGCCCAGTGCCCGGCAGCGCACCACGCTGCCCACCACCAGCGGGTACGGCGTCATCACCAGCACGTCGACCGGGTCGCCATCATCGGCAATGGTCTCGGGGATGTAGCCGTAGTTGTGCGGATAGCGCATGCCGGTCAGCACGAAGCGGTCGACGAAGACGGCTCCCGTCTCCTTGTCGACTTCGTACTTGACGGGATCGGCATTCATCGGGATTTCGATGATGACGTTGAATTCTTCCGGGAGGTTGCGGCCCGGTCCGACGCGATCGATGCTCATGATGAAATTATAGGTGGCCCCCTGCGGAGCCTGTTGCGGATGTCGGTGAAAGAGAAAGGGCGCTCCGGCAAGGCTGGCCTGCGGACGGCCTGCCGGACAGGGCGCTGGCCTGCGGACATGCGTCCGCGCCGGGCACTGGCGCCGTCGGTGCGACACGGTGCCAGCCCGACGCCGGCACCGGTGCGATGGCAGAGCCCACGAACAGCAGACTCAAGGCTGGCCAGCCGCCGGCCTGGCAGCGTCTGCGGTGCCATCCTGAGCAGCAGCACTGCCCCCCTGCGCGGCCTCCACCTCCTGTGCGGAGGCCTGCAAGGGCCGGTTGCCCTCGCCCAGCCCCTGCAGGCGTGGTGCCGGGATGTCGGGGGGCAGCGGCGAGCTGCCACCGGCGCTCTTGGCAGCAGCGCCGGTCAGCGCGGGCAGCCCGCTGGCTTCGGGCAGGGGCGGACGCTCGCCCAGCGCCAGGCGGGCCGCATACTGGTATTGCAGCGCCGCATCCTGCGGCCGGCCCACCGATTCGCACAGCTGGGCCAGCGCCACCCGCGCCGACACCGAATCCCCGGCCACCAGCGCATCCAGCAGATAGGTCTCGGCCTTGCCCCACAGACGCTCGGACGCACAGATACGGCCCAGCATCTCCAGCAGCTTGGGCTGTTCGCCATGGCGCAGACGCCAGCGTTCCAGCTGCTCCAGCCGCTCACGGGCCGGCAGCGCCTCGAGCGCAGCATAGGCTTCCAGCACCGCCTCGTCGTAAGCGTCATCCAGATAGCCCACGGCAATGCGACGCGCCTCGACGACGGCACCGGCCTTGCCCAGTGCCACCACCGTCGGCGCTGCCAGGCTGCCCTTCTTGCGTTCCTCGGCCGACAGCGACTTCCAGACCGTGTCCAGTGCCTCGGCGTCGTTCTCGCGGCGTGCCAGCAGCTGCTGATAGGCCTGCTGACGCAGCAGGTCGGCCTCGGCCGGAGCCAGACGCCCCCGCTTCTTCAGCTGGCGCACGGTTTCGAGCACCTGATCCCAGCGCCCGGCCTGACGATAGGCTTCCAGCGCGGTCTCCAGCGCAGCCAGCTGCTGCTCGCCGCCCACCGAGATCCGCCCGACCGCCATCAGCGCCTTCTCGGGCTGATGATCCTCCAGGGCGAACTCGGCCGAGGCCATCAACGCTGCGGTGCGACCACCGCGACGTGCAGCCCGGCGGGTCCAGTCGTCACGGCGCTGGTCGGCCCCGAGCCGGTGGGCCGAGCGGGCAGCCAGCAGTGCAACCGCCGCCCCGCGATCCTTGCGGCCTTCTTCGGGCATGTTGGCCAGCACCGAGGCCGCCAGCCGCTCGGCCTTGTCGAAGCGCCCCTCGAAGTGGGCCAGCACCGATTCCTGCAGCGCGCGGAAATTGTGTTGCAGCCGGCGCTGCTCGCGGTAGCGCCGCAGCCGGGCCGGCAGGCCCAGCGTGCGGGCCAGCAGCACCAGCAGCAGGTGCAGCACGAAGAAGCCCACGATCAGCAGCACCAGCAGCATGTTGGCCGACAGCTCGACGCGATACGGCGGCCAGAACAGCGCGACGTTGCCGTGATTGCCCCGGAAAATCAGGGCAAGGACCACGGCGCCGGCAAAAGCCAGCAATAACCAGATTGCATTGCGGATCATCAGAATCGCTTCTCGCTTTCAGCCCGGGTGGCGGCCAGTGCTTCCATGCTGTCGGTCAGCGATGGCAGCGTCAGCTGCAACGGCTCGGATTGCAGTTCGGTCAGGATGGCGATGGAGGACTTCAGCTCGGGCTGCTGCGCATCGAAGTAACGGTTCAGCGTCTCGACGCTGCGTGCCAGATCGGCCCGGAACAGCATCTCGTTGCGGTTGAGCAGGCTGATGCGCGCATTGAGCAGCTGAAGCCGCAGCCCTTCGCGGATCGTGCGCTTCTGGTCGGGAGCCAGCAGCAGGCGATCGGGGTCGTCGATGCGGCGGATCTTGACCAGGCTGGTGAACTCCTGGTGCGCGGCATCCAGTGCCTTGCTGCCGGCATCCACCACCCCATGATAGAAGCGCATCAGCGCATTGCCATCGGCCGGCGCCGGGTCGGTGCTCGTGCCCTCGGCTGTGGCCCCCTGCCCGGCAGGCGCCGCACCAGGGGCAGGCGCCCCGTCCTGCGTCACCGCCAGGCCCGGCTCGGGCACCTCGGCGGCAGGCGCCACCGGATCGCTCAGGAACGGCAGCGTGTCGACGCGCGCCAGCACCTCGTCCAGGCGGGCGACCGAGCGGGTCAGGTCGACCTCGGGCAGGGATTTCAGGCGCTCGATGTCCTGAAGGATGACGCGGCGCAGGCCGATGGCCTTGGATTCCTCACTGTCGGCCAGACGCTTTTCGGCGCCTTCCAGCGCCAGCAGCGCCCCCTTGACGTTACCCGCCAGGCCCAGATGCTGGTTGGCCAGATCCAGCGCCCGCTCGACTTCGGCCAGGCGACTGTCGCCACGCACACGGGCCACGTCGTCGTACAGCGCCTGAAGCTGCTCCTGCTGGGCGGCCGATTCGGCCACCCGGGTCTCCAGTGCATTGCCGCGCGCCTGAATCTGGGCCTGGTCTTCACGCAGCTGGCGGATCTGTTCTTCAAGCTGGGCAGCCCGGGCCTCGGACTGTTGCAGACGCAGGGCGTTCTGGCGCTCATCGGCCAGGAAGCGCTGCTGCATGTACCACCAGCCCAGCGCGGCCAGCAACAGGATCAGCACCAGCAGCAGCAACCAGCTCCAGCTGCGCCGGGGCTGCACCGGTGCCGGCGGCGGCGTGCTGCCGGTGGCGCGCACTGGCGGATCCGTGTCGTTCCTGTCCTGCCCGGCCTTGTCCTTGTCGTGCTTGCCAAAGGCACTGGCCGACGAGACGGCCGATGTCCCGGCAATGCCCGGGGCGGAGGCACCGGAGGAGGAGGCGGACGAAGCCGTCGAGCCAGCCCTGCTCGCGGCAGCGGTGCCCGCCGACGAGGCGGGCGTGGTCCTGGCGCTGCCCGTACTGGATGATGAACCTGCCGGCGCCGGCGAGCTTGCTGCCGTCTTGCCAGCCGCGGCGGCCGTCTGGGTGGCAGCCGTACCCGCCGGGGACGGCGTGACGGCCTTGCCCCCGGACGCTGCCGGCCCGGCAGCAGGCCGGGACGATCCCGGCGTGATGATCTTCGCATCACTGACATCGCCGGCCGACGTGCCCGGCTGCGTGCGATGCGGCTTGTTGTGTTGGTCGGAACTCAAGACTTCGTATCCTCAAGAATGGGGATGGCAGGCAGGGCAACCGCCACGCCAGACGGCAAGGCAGACGACGGGAACAGGCCAACCGGGCGCGCCACTCCCGACGCGGATGCCACCGGGCCATCATGGCAGGGTACGGATGAACCCCGCCATGACGCCATCGATTCGGTCACACCTGCCCCGATTGTAGCTGTTCGATCAGCTGCTGCCGATGATGATAGAAATGCGCACGGGCAAAACCCAGCCCCCGGGCCTGCGCCAGCAACCGCGGATGCGGTACCCACAGCGGCTGGGCCCCGGCCCACAGGCGCAACGGATCGGGTAGCGCCGCCAGCCAGCCCGCCACCGTCTGCAAGGGGGCAGCGGCCCCCACCACCCAGTGCAGGCGCCGGCCCTCGGCCTGCCAGGCCGCCAGCTTCGTGCCCAGGTCGGCCGGCATCGCCCGGCAGGCGCGCACCTGGTAGACCGGGCGTACGTGCACCTCGATACCCTGTGCACGCAGCGCCTCCAGCCAGTCGGTGCGCCCATCGGGCCGATTGAGCAGCACCAGCCGGGCAGGCGACACCGGGCCGCCCCGGTCGTCCGCACGCAGCGCCGCCAGGATCTCCAGGGCAAGATGCGCGGCATCCTGCGCCGGCGGTGGCGGGCACAGCAGCCGCGCCGGCTCGCCCAGCTGCTGACGAAAGACCTGGGCCGTTCCGGCCCCCGGCACCCCGGCCCAGACCCCCGCCGGCCAACCGAGGCGCTGACGCCTCAGTGCCCCGGCCAGCACACGCACTGCGGCCGGACTGGGCAGCACGATGATGCGGGTCCGCGACACCGGGTCGTCGGCCAGTGGCTGCATTCCGTCCGTGAAACGGGCCAGCACCGTCTCGTCGGACAGCGGATGGATGACAAAGGCCGGACAGTGCCAGCTGGGCAGGCCATGCGCCGTCAGCAGCGCCTGCCAGTCGGCAGCGCCATCGGCATCCTGCGTCAGGATCAGCTGGGACGGTTGTGCAGGCACGTCGGCCTCAGCCGCGTGAACGCACCGCCTCGGCCAGTTCGGCCGCGGCCGATTCGCCCATACGCCGGGCGGCGTCCGTGTCGGCCACCTCGCCCTGGCGCCGGCAGCGGTGCACCTGGCCATCGTCGCCGGCCAGCAAGGCCTCAAGGTGCAGCACGCCGGCTGCCGGCTGGGTGGCAAAGGCAGCCAGCGGTGTCTTGCAGTTGCCGCCCAGCTGGCGCGAGACGGCCCGTTCGGCCGCGGCGATGCAGGCGGCCTGCGGATTGTCGAGAACAGCCAGCGCGGCACGCATGTCGGCGCGGTCGGCCCGAATCTCGATACCCAGCATCCCCTGCCCCGGCGCCGGCAGCATCTGCTCGACGGGCAGATACTGGCGAATGCGTCCGGCCAGACCCAGCCGGGTCAGCCCGGCGGCCGCCAGCACGATCGCGTCATAGTGCCCGGCATCGAGCTTGCCCAGGCGGGTATCGAGGTTGCCGCGCAGCGGCTGGATGTCGAAGCCCGGAAAGCGCTCGCGCAACTGGGCGGCCCGGCGCAGGCTGGAGGTGCCCACCACCGCATCGGCCGGCAGCTCATCGAGCGACCCATAGCGGTTGCTGACCAGGGCATCACGCGGATCGGCGCGCGTCAGCACCGCAGCCAGGTCGAAACCCTCGGGCAGCTCCATCGGCACATCCTTGAGCGAATGCACCGCCAGATCGGCCCGGCCATCCAGGAGCGCCACCTCCAGCTCCTTGGTGAACAGGCCCTTGCCGCCGATCTCGGCCAGCGGCTTGTCGAGGATCTGGTCGCCGCGGGTGGTCATGCCCACCAGCGTGACCTGCGCCTGCGGATAGTGCTGGCGCAGCAGGCTGGCCACATGCTCGGCCTGCCAGAGGGCCAGCCGGCTTTCACGGGTGGCGATGCGAAAGGAAGAGGGGACGCTGGATACGCTCATGGACGACGACAAGGGGAAAGGTCAGCTGACCAGCCCCTTGACGATGGACCACTGGCGACGGCTGACCGGCAGGCGATCGGGCACTTCGCGCAGCACCACCTGCCAGTAGGGGTCGCCGGTCTCGCCTTCGCCCGAGGGCGAGACGCGCTCGAAGCCGGCGATCGACGGGCGAGCCACCAGCGCATTGCGGTGGATGCGCACGAAGCGGTCATTGAATTCTTCTTCCAGCGAGGTCAGCGACTCCTCGATCAGGTATTCGCGCTCGCGGGTACGTACCGTAATGTACTTCAGCTCGGCCTTCAGGTAGATGACCTGCTCCAGCGCCACCAGGATCACGCGGCCACGCTCGTGCACCGACAGGTGGCGACGGCGGGTGTTGGTTGCCTTGGCCAGCGCCTCGATCGCATCCAGGTGCTCGGAAGGCATCAGCGTGCGGGCACGCAGCAGTGCCGCCAGCAGCCGCTGCGGACGCACCGGCTTGAGCAGGTAGTCGAGCGCGTTCACCTCGAAGGCATCGACGGCGAACTCGTCGAAGGCCGTGACGAAGATCATCAGCGGCATCGGTTTCGGATCCTGACCATCACCCTCGCCGGCCCGTGCCGAAATGTGCCGGGCCAGCTCGATGCCGGTCATGCCCGGCATCTGCACGTCCATCAGCACCACCTGCGGGCGCTGCGATTCGATCTGCGCCAGTGCTTCGGGGGCGTTCGATGCCTCGCCAACGATGCGGTGCGGGAACTCGGGGGCCAGATCTGCCAGAACCTCTCTCAGGCGCGCCCGTGCAGGAGCCTCGTCGTCAACGATCAGGATGGAAGTGGCGTCGGACATCTCGTTTACGTCTCTCTTTACGGTAGGGGAATTCGAGCAATACGTGATACCGGTCGCCCTGCGGACCCGTTCTCAGCTCGGCTTCCGTATCATATAGCAGCATCAGTCGCTCCCGCACATTCGACAGGGCCATCTGGTTACCTGGGCGAGACGCAACTGTTGTAGAAAGGGGATTATCGACCTCGACGCGCACCCGTTCGCCCACCAGCATGATGCTGATGTTGAGCACACCGGTGTCCTGGCGTGGCTCGATGCCGTGATGGACGGCGTTTTCCAGCAGTGGCTGCAGCAGCAGCGATGGCAGCAGGGCATCCCCCGGCATCCGCTCGATGTCCCAGTGCACCTCCAGGCGCGGCTCCAGACGAAGCTTCTCGATGGCAAGATACTCCTTGCACGTCAGCACCTCGTCATCCAGCGGCACCAGCTCGCGTGCATCGCGCATGAAGACGCGAAACAGGTCGGCCAGGTTCAGCAGCGTCGACTCGGCCTTCTTCGGCTCGCTGCGAATCAGTCCCAGCACGGTGTTCAGGCTGTTGAACAGGAAATGCGGGCGGATGCGTGCCTGCAATGCCTGCAGGCGTGCCTCGCTGAACGAGGGCGCCATCGCGCGCGCGCGCAGCCGGAAGTACTTGTAGAGCGCCAGTGCGATCAGCAGCGCAGCCAGGCCATTGGCCACCACCACACTGCCCGCATAAGCCGGGTTCATGTTGGGGTAGACGGCGAAGCTGTCCCAGACGAACTGCAGCAGCCCCGTCACCACCATCGTCACCACCACCGGAATGCCCAGGCCGGCCAGCCACTGCTGACGCTGCGGCAGGCCATTGACTACCTTGCGCGCCCGGCACAGCACGAACATGCTGATGAGCACCGGTACCTCGAAGGTGAGCAGCAACAGCAGCAGACGCTGGAAATGATGGGCACCGAACCACAGGTGCGACTGCATCAGCACCATCGCCAGCAGTCCCAGGTGCAGGATGCCCAGCGCACGATTGGCGATGCCCAGATTGCAGAAGTCCGGGATCACCGGTGCCGGCGCCCCCTCGCTCTGGCGGCGCGCCTTCGCCTTGGATTCGTCATCGTCACCCTTGTTCCCGGTGCTGCCGCCAGAGGCCGCAGCGGGCGATCCCCCCGCAGCCGCGGCACCAGCGCCCCCTGTCCCCGGCGCTGCGCCGGTCGTGGGTGCGCCTGCCGCGGCACTCACGGCCGGAGGGGCGCCCTCCCCGGCCGGCACCGGGCCGCCCGACGGCGGGTTGCCGCCGACCGGCGGCTTGTCCTTATAATTTTCACCGTTGCCCGCAGACGGTGGTGTCAGAGCCGACTTCGATGTCTCGTGGGGCTGCTGCGTCGAATTCATCTCAAAGGGAAAACTCCATCACATGAGCGGACAATTTGGAAACAAGGACAAGGCCTGGTCGGCCCGCTTTTCCGAACCGGTATCGGATCTGGTCAAGCGCTACACGGCCTCGGTCGACTTCGACCGCCGTCTGGCCGAGGTCGACATCCGCGGCTCGCTGGCCCATGCGGCCATGCTGAGCGCGTCCGGCATTCTGAGCGAATCCGACCTAGCGTCAATCCGGCGTGGTTTTACAACCATCAGCGAAGAAATCGCCGCGGGCCGCTTCACCTGGTCGGTCGATCTGGAAGACGTGCATCTCAACATCGAGAAACGCCTGACCGAGCTGATCGGCGATGCCGGCAAGCGCCTGCACACCGGCCGCTCGCGCAACGACCAGGTGGCCACCGACATCCGCCTGTGGCTGCGGGGCGTCACCGACGACGTGCTCGGGCTGCTGGCCGAGCTGCAGAAGGCCCTGCTCGATCTGGCCGAACAGCATGCCGACACCATCATGCCGGGCTTCACCCACCTGCAGGTGGCGCAGCCCGTCACCCTGGGCCATCACCTGCTGGCCTACGTCGCCATGCTGGCACGCGATGCCGAGCGCTTTGCCGATGCCCGCACGCGCCTCAACCGGCTGCCGCTCGGTGCGGCCGCCCTGGCCGGCACCAGCTACCCGATCGACCGGGCCATGGTCGCGCGCGAACTGGGTTTTGACGATATCTGCGACAACTCGCTCGATGCCGTCTCCGACCGCGACTTTGCCATCGAGTTCTGCTCGGCCGCCTCCATCCTGATGATGCACCTGTCGCGCTTTTCCGAAGAGCTCATCCTGTGGATGTCGCCGCGGGTCGGCTTCATCGAACTGTCGGACCGCTACTGCACCGGCTCGTCGATCATGCCCCAGAAGAAGAACCCCGACGTGCCCGAACTGGTCCGGGGCAAGACCGGCCGCGTCTACGGCCACCTGATGTCGCTGCTGACGCTGATGAAGGGCCAGCCGCTGGCCTACAACAAGGACAATCAGGAAGACAAGGAGCCCCTCTTCGACGTGGCCGACACCCTGGTGGCCACGCTGCGCATCTTTGCCGACATGACGACCGGCATCCAGGTGCGCGCCGGGCGCATGCGCCAGGCCGCGGCCGAAGGCTTTTCCACCGCCACCGACCTGGCCGACTATCTGGTCAGGCGCGGCCTGCCCTTCCGCGATGCCCACGAACTGGTGGCGCTCGCCGTGCGCGATGCGGCCCGGCAAGGCGTCGATCTGGCCGAACTGGGTCTGGAGAAGCTCAAGGGCTACAGCCCGCTGATCGGTGACGACGTCCTCGACGTACTGACGCTGGAAGGTTCGGTCAACGCCCGCAACCATCCCGGCGGCACGGCGCCTGCCCAGGTGCGCGCCGCCATCGCCCGCCATCGGCAACGCCTGGGCAGCTGATCCCGTCCGCGGCCGCCCATGCGCCAGGTGGCCCTGGTGCCACACCCCGTCCACCCGAGCACATGGCTGCCCCCCCGGCGCCCGCCGCCTGTCGGCGCGGGCGGCCGCAGGTCTTGGGGTTTGCCCGCGGATCAGACACAACACCCGTGCGCCGCTATTTGCCTGCAAGCGCCTATCGTTATAATCTGTTTTATCCAAAAGCCTTGTTCGGACATTGGCCCTTACCCTGCCTGCGGCCCCCTGTCCGTGTCGATGAGAGTATCTTCCGAACCCCCGTCCTGCCGTCCTGACGGCTTCACCTTCCCTGTGCCCAGCGCCTGCTGCCCGGTTGCGGTCCCGCTTGTCTGCCGCTCGCTCCTGCGCCTGTCCTTGCGGAGCCGCTGATGGATATCGCCATCCTGCTGGGGCTCATCGTCCTCAACGGCCTGTTCGCCATGTCGGAAGTGGCGCTGCTCACGGCCCGCAAGGCGCGCCTGCAACGCATGGTCGCCGACGGCGACAAGTCGGCTGCCGCGGCGTTGGCGCTGGGCGAAGACCCGACCCGCTTCCTCTCCACCATCCAGATCGGCATCACCTCGATCGGCATCCTCAACGGTATCGTCGGCCAGGCTGCCTTTGCCGCCCCGCTGGCCAGCTGGCTGCTGTCGATGGGGCTGGCCCCCAAAACGGCCGAGGCTGTCGCCACCGCCCTGGTGGTCATCGTCATCACCTATGTCTCGATCGTCGTCGGCGAACTGGTGCCCAAGCGTCTGGGCCAGATCAGTGCCGAATCGGCCGCCCGGCTGGCAGCCCGCCCGATGGGCTTTCTGGCGATGATCTCGCGCCCCTTCGTGATGGCACTGACCGGATCGACCAACCTGATCCTGCGCAGCATGGGCGTGGATCCCGCCTCGGCCCAGAAGATCACCGAGGAAGAAATCCACGCGCTGCTGGCCGAAGGCTCGGAATCCGGCGTCATCGAGCAGAACGAGCACGCGATGGTGCGCAACGTCTTCCGCCTGGACGAGCGCCAGATCTCGTCGCTGATGGTGCCGCGCAGTGACGTCGTCTATCTCGACATCGAGGAATCTCCCGAAGAGAACCTCAGCACCGTGGCCGACCACGAGCACTCGCGCTTCCCGGTCTGTCGCGGCGGGCTGGACGACGTGCTCGGCATCATCCACACCAAGCAGTTGCTGGCGCAATCGCTGCGTGGCGAAAGTGTCGACTTCGCACAGAACCTGCAGGAAGTGCTCTACGTACCCGAGACACT
The DNA here is from genome assembly GCA_030532425.1 of Lautropia sp. Classification (GTDB taxonomy): domain Bacteria; phylum Pseudomonadota; class Gammaproteobacteria; order Burkholderiales; family Burkholderiaceae_E; genus Lautropia. The sequence goes on from JAUNLD010000055.1 coordinate 20,711, forward strand.
CACCGGCATGGAACTGCTGGAGAACTTCCGCAACTCCAACACCCAGATCGCCCTGGTGCTGGACGAGTTCGGCGAGGTACAGGGCCTGGTCACCCTGCAGGACCTGCTCGAAGCCATCACCGGCGAATTCGCCTCCCCCGACGACGAGGACAGCTGGGCGCTGCAACGCGCCGACGGCTCATGGCTGCTCGATGGCCTGATCCCGATCCCCGAACTGAAGGATCGCCTGAACCTTGCCAACGTGCCCGAAGAGGACAAGGCCCGCTACCAGGCCCTCTCCGGCATGCTGATGCTGCTGCTGGGCCGCATGCCCACCACCGGAGACATCATCGAGTGGGAAAACTGGAAGCTCGAAGTGGTCGACATGGACGGCAAGCGCATCGACAAGGTGCTGGCCAC
>JAUNLD010000056.1 GCA_030532425.1 Lautropia sp.
GCTGGTTCCTCGACCGGATCGCCACCCACATCCTGGCGGCCGAAGGCGATTCGCAATGGACCTTCTTCGCGGGCAACTACCGCGAGTACGAGGAAGACAAGCGCCGCCGCCTGGGCGAGGAAGAAGCCAAGCCCAAGCGCTTCCGGTACAAGTCGATCAACGTGTGATGGGCTGAGTCAGTGGCAGGGCCTGTGTCCCTGCCACTCGGGATGTTTCATCCCTGGACGGTCGAACGGATCCGGGATGAGGGCTGGTTCCCGGGCTAGCGCCAAAGGACGTGGGCTTCGGGATGTTCGCGTTCGAGAAGCCCCAAACCGCGCCACGCGAGAATGGTGTTCGCTCCCTGATGTGGAGATGTGAGGGCATGGCGATGGATGAAGCAGAAAGCGGATCCGGAGCAGAAAAGCCTCGGGAAGCCCAGCCTGTCGGCTTTCTGAAGGGCCAGGTGCAGGTGCCTGATGACTTCGACGTGATGGGGCAGGACGAGATCCAGGCAATGTTTGGCCTTGGGTGAAACGCCTTGCGGCCCGCCCGACTTGACGTGGCCATGCCGGCTGCCTATAACGGAAGGTCCGACGTCAGAACGACATTCCGGGCAGGAGAGCCCATGAGCACGATCCTCGATTTGCAGCCCCAGGCTGTCTGGCACCATTTCCATCAGCTCACGCAGATTCCGCGGCCTTCGCATCATGAAGCGGCGGTGCAGCAGCATGTGCTGGATGAGGCGCAGCGGCTGGGGCTGCCGGCCGAGCGCGATGCCGCCGGCAACATCCGGGTGCGCAAGCCGGCCAGCGAGGGGATGTCGGCGGCGCCGGGGGTGATCCTGCAGGCGCACCTCGACATGGTGCCGCAGAAGAACGCCGACAAGGTCCATGACTTCGCGCGTGATCCGGTCACGACGATCGTGCGGGAGGACGGCTGGGTGACGGCCGATGGCACGACGCTCGGTGCTGACAACGGCATCGGGGCGGCGATGATCCTGGCGGTGCTGGCCGATGACACGCTGGTGCATCCGCCGCTGGAGGCACTGTTCACCGCCACCGAGGAAACCGGCATGGGCGGCGCCATGGGCCTGCAGGCCGGCTGGCTGGATGGCCGCTACCTCATCAATCTGGATTATGAGGACGAGGGCGAGCTGTGCATCGGCTGTGCCGGGGGGCTGGATGGCAGTTTTGTCGTGCCCCATGGCAGCCGGGCGGTGCACCTGCCGGGTTACCGCCTGCGGGTGAGAGGTCTGCGTGGCGGGCATTCGGGGGTCGACATTCACCGCCTGCGTGGCAACGCCATCCGCATTCTGGCGCAGGCGCTGGTGGCGATCGGGGCGACCGACATCGTCGGGATCAGCGGGGGCAACCTGCGCAACGCCATCCCGCGTGAGGCCGAGGCCTGGCTGGGCCTGGCGGACGAGGCGGCAGCCGGGGCGGCGCGGGCGGTCCTGGCAAGCCTGGTGCCGGAGATCCGGCAAGGGCTGGATGCCGATGACCAGGGGCTGGAGATCACGCTGGTGCCGGCGGAGGCCGTGACCGGGGTCATCGACGATGCCGGGCGCGTGCTCGATGTGCTGCGGGCCCTGCCGCATGGGGTGGACCGGATGAGCGCGGCGATGCCGGGGCTGGTGGAGACCTCGACCAATCTGGCGGCGGTGCACAGTCAGGATGGCGAGGTACACATCCATTGCCTGTTGCGCTCCTCGTCGGACACCCAGAAGCAGGATCTGGCCGACCGGATGGCGGCCGTGTTGCGGCTGGCGGGCGGGCGGTGGCACTTCAGCGGGGATTATGGCGGGTGGCTGCCCCAGCCCGAATCGCGGCTGGTGGAGGTCTTTCAGCAGACCGGCGAGGCGATCTTTGGCCGCAAGCCGCCGATCAGGGCGATCCATGCCGGGCTGGAGTGCGGCATCCTCTCCCGGCACTATCCACACTGGCAGATGATTTCCCTGGGCCCGACCATCACCGGGGCGCATTCGCCCGACGAGGCGGTGAAGATCGACACCGTGGGCCGCGCCTGGCAGTGGCTGGAGCGCAGCCTGGCCGTGCTGGCTACCCGGCGCGGCTGAGCCGGTCAGGGGCGCTGGGGGCGGCGCCTTGCGGGGGAGGGGCCCCTGGCCTCAGAAGGTGGCGGTGAGGCCCAGCGATACGGTGCGGCCAGGCTGGCTGTAGGCGTCGATGGTGTCGAGGCTGGCCGGCAGGCCCTGCACGTCGCTCCAGCGCCAGTACTTGCGGTCGGTCAGGTTGAGCAGGGCGGCATGGAGACGTACCGTGTTGCTGCCCTGACGCCAGATGGTCCACTGGCCGCCCAGGTCGATCGTGGTCGAGGCCGGGGGGCGGAAGAAAACGGTGCTGGCGGCACGCGGGTCGCTGGGCACCTCGACATCCTTCTGGCGCTTGCCGCGGCGGTGGGTCAGATCCAGACGGGCCGACCAGTCACCGCGGGCGTAGTGCAGGCCGAGGTTCAGGCGGGCCGGTTGCACCGTGTTGAGCGGCTGGCCGGTGTCCTTGCTGCGGCCGCGCGCCATGCCGAAGGCGGCCGGCAGGCTCAGCGTGCCGCCGGCCAGCCCATGCAGCCGGTATTCGCCGTTCAGCTCGATACCGTGGATGGTGGCTCGGCCGGTATTCACCGACTGGAAGACCAGTGGGTCGGTGGCGGTTCCGCGTCCGGCGACACGTTGATTGTCGAGAATGAAGTCACGGTAACGGCCGTGGAAGGCGCTGGCCTCCAGCCGCCAGGATGCGCCTTCGCCCTTGATGCCCAGTTCGACATGCTGGGCCTTCTCGGGTTTGAGCTCGGGGTTGGGCACGGTCCGGTAGAAGCCGATCGGGTTCTCGAAGAAGCGGTTGAGCTGGTCGGCACCGGGGGTGCGGAAGCCGGTGGCCCACTGGCCATAGAGGGTCCAGTCCTGGTCGAGGTCGAGGGTGGCGCCCAGACGGGGCGAGACGGCCGACCCCCGGAGGCTGGTGGCCGTGCCGGCAAAACCGTCCTGGACGGTGGCGATGCGATAGCGGTCCCAGCGCAGACCGGGGATGATGCTCCAGCCATCGCCGATGATCTCGTCCTGCACGTAGAGGCCGAGCATCGTTTCGGTGGTGTCGGGGAAGCGCTTGAGCGGGAAAGTCTCGCCGGCCGGCGGGGTCTGACCGGTTTGCAGGTTGTCGGTGCGGGTACGCGAGACATCGGCACCGTAGGTGAGCCGGTGGGCCAGATCGTGGGTGCGCAGGGTTTTCTCGGCCTGGGCGTTGAGCTGCCACAGGCCTTCATGGTCGGTGGTGTCACGTACCTGGGCCGGCAGGCGGGCACGGGTGTTCTCGTAATGCTCGTGTGAACGCAGTTTCTGCCAGGCGAGCGTGGTGCGCAGGGTGTCGGCCGCCATGGCATCCAGGGTGAACAGGCCCTGCCAGCTCAGGCGGTTGCGCCGGTTGTCGGTTTCGCCGGCGGCAGTCAGCGTGGTCACGCCCCGGATGGTGGCACCGTACTGCGCCAGCAGGGTCAGTTCGTCCTGCTTGGTGACATGTTCGGCCGAGAAGATGTGGGTCTGGCGGCCATCGGGTTTCCAGACCAGCTTGCCGAGCAGGGCGTGATCGCGGTTGTCTTCGGGATTGGGCTCGGTGCGTTGCGGGCCGGTGCCGGCATTTTCGCCCTGGTTGCGCAGGGCATGGCCGCGGGCGGTGCTGCCGGACAGCAGCCATTGCACCTGCTCACTGGCCGCACCGGCAATGGTGGCGCCGGCACGCACGGTACGGCTTTCGCCCTCGTAGGCCAGACCGGCCTGGCCGCCCAGGGTCCGGCCATCCTGCAGGTGGGTGGCTGGGCTGCGGGTGAAGAACTGCACCACCCCGCCGATGCCATCCGACCCGTACAGGGCCGACGAGGGGCCCTTGATGACTTCGACCCGCTCGACCAGGCCGATGTCGACGTTGTCACGACTGGAGGCACCGAAGCTGTAGTGGCGCGGCATGCGCACGCCATCCACCAGCATCAGCACACGGTTGCCGTCCAGACCGCGGATGTTGAAGCTGGCATTGCCGCTGCGGCCATCGCGGCTGTTGATGCTCATGTGATTGCTGCGGCGTTCGACGGTGACGTTGGGCACGGTGTCGGCCAGCTCACGGATGTCGTTGAGCTGGCGTTTGTCGATGTCGTGGCTGTCGATGCTCTGGGCGCTGGCCGGAATCTCGCGCAGTGCGCGTTCGCTGCGGGTACCGGTGGTGATGATGACCGGCAAGGTCTGGGGGCGGGCAGCGGCGTGGCGTTCGATGCCTGCCTGCCGGGAGGCCTGGCTGCCTTGTCCGCCCTGCGGGGTCGCCTGTGGCGTGTGGCCCGCCGTTGCCGGCCATGCCTGAGGGGCTTGCTGGGCATGGGCAATGCCGCCCAGCACCAGCAGGGCGGCGAGGGCCACGGGTTTCAGGGGAATGCCGTGGCGCTGGCCGGATGACGGATGAGGGGAGCGAAAGGGGGCAAATGGCCTGGTCGTGGGCAACCATGGGGTGTCTCTGTGGGGATGCGGGTGCGTGCCGGCCTGCAGGGCAGCAGGCTGCATTGACCGCAATGATTGTATTAATAGGACTGAATATCAGTCTTATTATATAAACATGCCATGCCCGCTGTGTCCTGGTGGCAAGACCGGGCCGGTGGGTGGTGATGTGTTGGCGCTCCGGGTGCATGGCGTTTCCGGTGCAGGGCGCTCTCCGTGTATGGCGGGCGCCGGCACGGGCCATGCCGGCAGACGGTGCGCTTGTAAATCCGGCGCAATGCTTTGCGGTGTGGACGGTACAGGGGTTTTCCCTAGGGGGGCTGAACACGTCCACGCAGACGCTGCGCCGCCGGAACGGGCGCATGCCTGCCTGTCACGCTGCGGCCTGCAAGCTTTTGATTCGCGGGCGAATGGATCAGGGCGTCTGCAGACACGTGGCGGTACACAGCGCCGGCAATATTTGCCAAAATCCCGAAAGCTTCCGGACAGGTCTGCAGCGCTCCCGGTGTTGGTTGGCTGGCGGGGCCTGTCCAGAGGGCACCACCCTTACACTGACAACATCCTGCGCTGCCGGCTGGTGGCGCTACCCAAGGAGAGCGCCATGAGCGCAGTCTTGCTGCTGGTCGTCGGTCTGGCCTGTATGGCCGCCGGCTATTTTTTCTATTCGCGCTTTGTGGCGCAGAACATCCTCAAGCTGGATCCGGGCTTTGAAACGCCGGCGCATGCGATGCAGGACGGCATCGATTACGTGCCGACCAACAAGTACGTGCTGTGGGGGCATCACTTCACCTCGGTGGCGGGGGCGGCACCCATCGTGGGGCCTGCCATTGCCGTGATCTGGGGCTGGTTGCCGGCCTTCATCTGGGTGGTGTGCGGCACGATCTTCCTGGCCGGCGTGCACGACATGGCGGCGGTCTGGGCCAGCGTGCGCAACCGGGGCCTGTCGATCGGCGGCATCGCCGGGCGGGTGGTCAGCCCCCGTACCCGCAGCCTGTTCATGGTGGTGATCTTCCTGCTGCTGCTGATGGTGAATGCGGTGTTCGCGGTGGTGATCTCGGCGATGATGATCAAGACGCCGTCGTCGGTGCTGCCGGTGTGGGGGGCGCTGGTGGTGGCCTTCATCATCGGTCAGTGCATCTACCGCTTCAAGATGAACCTGTTCTGGGTGTCGGTGATCGGCGTCGGCGCCCTCTACACGCTGATCTATCTGGGGCCGATCTATCCGCTGGCCATCCCCGAGAACATGATGGGGCTGCCCACCAACGCCTGGTGGATCATCCTGCTGTTCGTCTATGCCGCGGTGGCCTCGCTGCTGCCGGTGTGGATGCTGCTGCAGCCGCGTGACTACATCAACGGCCTGCAACTGTTCGTGGGCCTGATCGTGCTGTATGCGGCGATCTTCCTGGTCAACCCCACCGTGGTGGCGCCTGCCATCAACGAGAACGTGCCGGCCGGTACCCCGCCGATCATGCCGCTGCTGTTCGTGACCATTGCCTGCGGGGCGATCTCGGGCTTTCACGGGCTGGTGTCCACCGGCACCACCTCCAAGCAGGTGGACCGCGAGCCGGACAGCCGTTTTGTCGGCTACTTTGGTGCCATGGGTGAGGGCATGCTGGCCCTGGCCGCCATCCTGGCGGCGACGGCCGGCTTCGCGTCGCTGGCCGACTGGCAGGCGGTGTACACGGCCTTCGGCAAGGGCGGGATCGGTGCCTTCATCGATGGCGGCGCCTCGATCATGAATGCCGGTGTGGGCCTCGACCCGACGCTGTCGGCCACGATGCTGACGGTGATGGCTGCGCTGTTTGCCGGCACGACGATGGACACCGGTGTGCGCCTGCAGCGCTACATCTTCCAGGAGTGGGGCGAGATCTACCATATCAAGGCCTTCGAGAAGGGCTGGGTGGCCACGCTGCTGGCGGTGGGCACCTGCATGCTGCTGGCGTTTGGGGCCGGTGGCCTGAAGGGCGATGGCGGCATGCTGATCTGGCCGCTGTTTGGCACCACCAACCAGCTGATGGCGGGTCTGACCCTGCTGGTGGTGACGGTGATGCTGCTGAAGGCTGGCCGCAAGGTCTGGTTCACGCTGATCCCGATGGCCTTCCTGCTGATCGTCTCGATCATTGCGCTGCTGCTCCAGCTCAAGTCCTTCTACCTGGAGGAGAAGTGGCTGCTGGTGGTGCTGGATCTGGTGATCCTGGCCTGCTCGATCCTGGCCTCGCTGGAGTGCATCTCGGTGCTGAAGAAACACTGGGGAGCCCGCGAGGACGACGGCGCACAGACCGCCGCCTGAGCACCGCATGAGCTGGCTGGATCATTTCCGGGCTTTTTCCGAGGGGCTGCATGAGTTCTATCATGCGCCCTACCGGCAGACCCTCAGCCGGGCCTGCCGGGACGAAAGCGACCTGTTCATGCTGATGGTGTTTGCCGAGAGTCTGGGTGTTCCCAACCCGATGACCTGGTACACGCTGGAGCTTCAGCCGCTGCTGATGGAGGAGTTTCACGAATGGCATACCCGGATGGGCATGCCCCATTCGCCGATGGATCGCTTTGGCTGTTGCTAGTTCATGAGGGACGCCCGGGATGCCCCCGGGCGAAACCGGCTGCCATGTGTGGCTGCACGCGGGTGTGCAGCATGCGGGCAGCCTTTTTCATGTCGGTCTGATGCCGGCAGGCACAGGAGGAATATCGGATGGACCCGCTGCTGCAGGCATTGCAGGCCGTGCCGCTGATTTTTGTGGGGGGCAAGGGGGGCGTGGGCAAGACCACCCACGCCGCCAGTCTGGCGTGCCGGCTGGCCGCGCTGGGGCGCAAGGTGCTGGTGGTGTCCACCGACCCGGCACACAGCCTGGGGGACGTGCTGGCGGTGCCGCTGTCGGACACGCCCCGGGAGCTGGCGCCGGGGCTGTCGGCGCTGGAGCTGAACCCGCAGACCATGGTGGACCAGCACTTTGCTGCCGTCGAGAAGACCATCGCCGCCTATGCCCGCCCCGAGATGCTGCCGCGCCTGCGCCAGCATCTGGAGGCGGCCAAATCGTCGCCGGGTGCCGAAGAGGCCGCGATGCTGGAGGCCATCTGCCAGCTGGTGGTCGGGCAGCAGGCCCAGGGCTTCGAGCATCTGGTCTTCGATACCGCACCCACCGGGCACACGCTGCGGCTGCTGGAGCTGCCGCAGTTGATGAGTGCCTGGACCGAGGGGCTGCTGGCCCAGCAGGGGCGCCAGCAGAAGCTGCGCGAGGCGGCGCTGCCGTTCTGGCAGAAAAGCGGCAGCCGCCATCCGATCATGGATGAGCTGAAGCAGCAGCGCTGGCAGCAGGCACTGGAGGTGCTGGAACGTCGCCAGCACCTGTTTGCCACCGCCGGCAAGCTGCTGGGCGATGCGGCACACACCCGGATCGTGCTGGTGATGACGCCCGAGATGCTGCCGCTGGCCGAGACGCGCCGGGCGGTGGCGCAGCTGCGGCATTTTGGCCTGCCGTGCCGGGACCTGATCGTCAATCAGGTGATGCCGACGCAGGCCGGGGACAATGACTTCTGGAAGCAGCGCCACGCGCGTCAGCAGGAGATCCTGGCGCAACTGCGCCACGATCTGGCCGATCTGGCCCATTACGAATACGCGCTGCAATCGGCCGACATCCGTGGGGTGGAGGCGCTGCGCCACTTTGGCGCCCAGGGGCTGATGAGCTGAGCGGCGCCAGGGCGAGGGGGCCGGGGGTGATGCCGGGCATGCCGGCCGCCGCGCCAGCCGCGGGCCTGGGTGCTGCATGGCCGCACGGCTGCATGGGGGACGCCTGTACGGCCGCAGGCCGGCACCGGCGGCAGGTTCAACGGCTTGCGGCCTGCCGCTGGCCTGAGTCCCGGGCTGCCTGGGCCGGACGGGAACGCTGGCTGTCGAGATACACCGGACGCTGGCCCGATGGGGTGGCCGGCGCCGCGCTGGCCGCGCCCTGCTGACGCGACCTGACCTGGGCCAGGATGTCGGGCGTGCAGCTGCCCTCGATGAAGTCGGCCCGGTGCAGCATGCCCTTGCGGGCATCGACGAACAGGCTGCCGGCATCGCCGGAGTTCTGGGCGCTGCTGGTCACCAGCCGGCTGCGGCGGGGCAGGGTGCGGCTGTCCACCTTCAGCACGTGGGTGCGCGGGCGCAGGCCGCAGTGGCTGTACTTGCCGTGTGCATCACTCTGCAGCCAGGTGCCGTTCTGGAAGTACAGCCGCACGCCCGGGATGCCCAGCTCTTCCGCATCCTTGACCGAGTTGCCGTTGCAGTCCACAAAGATCTGGCCGGCCACGCAGGCTTCTTCCGAGAAGATGCCGCCATGCACCTTCACCTGCCAGCGTGCCTCGTTCGAGCAGCGCTGCAGCGTGCCGTCCGGCGTGGGGCACTGGACGTGGGCACGGTTGATGCCGTCGCCTTCCTGGGCGCCCACGCCGGGGCGCAGGCGGTAGGTGACGATCACGTCCTGCCGGCTCTCGTGGCTGATGCGGTCGAGCGTCAGGTGCAGCGCACGGTCGCTTGCCAGCTGGCTGTGCAGCAGCTGGGCGTTCTGCACGCGCACCGAGCCCGGGTCCAGCCGGAAGCCGCGTGGCAGCTGGTCGATGATGACCGGACGCACGGCCGGCCCTTCGCCATGGTTGCGGATGCGCAGCCGGTAGCTGACCAGATCGCCCACCTCGGCCTGGCGGCTGGTACTGCGCTTGTCGATCGACAGCCGTGCCTGCAGGGCGGGGACCGGGGTGTCGATGCAGGCATGGGCCGTGAGCGGGGTCTCCAGCCCCTGGGCCTGCAGGTGCAGCCGGTTGAGCAGGCCATGACCGTCGGCGGGGCCGCTGCCGCTCTGGCAGCGGTCGTTGGTGGTGCTGCTGGCAAAGGGAATGCGCAGGCGCAGGGCCAGCCGGTAGCGGTCTTCGCCGTCGATGGCCAGCCGGTGCTGCTGCGCCAGTTGCCAGCCACCGCCGGGGGCTGCCGTCGTCTCGATGGCGCGGCCGTTGCGGCTGACCTGGGCCGAGATCACCTGCACGTCGGGATCGAAGGCGGGCCGGTCCACCAGCGAGTAGATGCCGTCAGCCCCGCCGGTGTGGCGGATGCTGATGTCGTAATCCACCAGAAAATCCCCTTCGGTACCTGCCACCGGCACGGGTTGGCCGGCCACCGTCTTGCGCGTCTCGAAGGTGGGGGGAATGTCCTTCAGCTCGACCCGGCAGGTGACGTTCTGCTGCTCGGAGAGGAAGAGGCGGTTGCCTTCCAGCCGGCCCGCCGAGCACACCCATTTGCTGACGCGGTAGCCGGGCAGCTGTGGCGCATGCAGTTCGTAGACGCCCGGCCGCACCGGCGCCACGGTCACGGGGCGGGTGCCGCTGATGCCCTGGATCGCATCGGGTCCCTGGGCGGCCAGCGTCACGTCACCGGGCCGGGCGGTGCCGCCGTGGCGGTTGTCGATGTCGAGCACCAGCGTCAGGCTGACGGGCTGGTCGGTGTTGTTGAGGGTGCAGCTGGCGTCGCTGCCCTGGGGCAGCGTGAGCACATCGTCCTGCACGCTGCCGGCGCTGCACTGCCAGGCACCGGGCACGTAGCCCGGCAGAGGGGTGTGGCTGAGTACATAGCGCCCCCCGCTCAGGGGGACGGCCGTGACGGCGGCACTGCCGCTGGGGCCGCTGAGCAGCGGCTGGGCGGTGGTGTCGTCCGCGTCCCGGGCGTGCAGCACGAAGTCGGCCGGCCGGGCCGTGCGGCCGTGGCTGTTGGTGACGCTGGCCTGGAGCGTCAGGCGGGCCGGTTCATCGTCGAAGTCGAGGGTGCAGCGGGCGTTGTCGCCGTGGGTGAGTGTGAGCTGCGTGCCGCGGCTGCGGGCCTGGTCGTTGATGACGCACTGCCAGGTGCCGCTGCGGTAGCCGGGCAGGGCCACATGAGCCAGGGTATAGGTGCCGGCCGGCACGGGCCGCCGGGTGATGGCGTCGTCATCGATGGCCCCTTCCTGCGTCAGGCCGTTGCCGCTGAAGCCGAGGCGCAGTTCGGCGGGCCGGGCCTGGCCTCCGTGGTCGTTGCGCACCGTGCCCAGCAGGGTGAGCGTCGGTTGCACTGGCCATTCGGTGAAATCGTAGCCCGTGCCGTCGGCGTCGCGGCCGAGCACGATGTGGCTGATGCGGTTGCCGCTCACCTGACCGCCGAGCGAGCCGGCGCGTGCCTGGCCGTCCCCCTGGCTGTGCGGTGTGGCGGCGGCCGGTTTGGCCACGGCATAGGTGCCGGGCGGCAGCCCACCAAAATCGGTCAGGGCCGTGCCGGAGCAGCCGCTGGCCGGAAAGACCGGTTGCTGGCTGTCGCGGCCGAAGCGGTAGTGGCCACGTTCGTCGCTGCGGGTCGACAGGGTGACGGGCAGGCCGGTGTCGGTGGTGCCCGACAGCTCGATGCACTGGCCGGCCAGGGGCAACTCGCCCGGGTCCTGCCGGCCGTTGCGGTCGGTGTCGGCAAAGAGCTGGCCACTCAGGCGGGCCGGCGCCAGTCGAACCTCCACCTGCAACCGGGCCTGTGATTCGACATAGAGCAGCTGGCTGGCGGGGTTGACCGGGCGGGTGCCGGCCCGGTTGGCGAAGATGTCGCCATCACGGGCCCGCAGCGGGTCGGCCAGCAGGCGCAGGCCGACATCATAGGGGGTGTTGGCCGGCAGGGACGGGATGCTCGGCTGCACCCGGATGGCGGTGCTGTCGCCGATGGTGGCCGGGCAACCGGCCGTGCCCAGTTCGGCCGCCAGGCACCAGCGGGTGCTGCCGCCATTGAGGGCATTGCTGGCATGGCGCGGGTCGTTGTGGATCTCGCGCGGTGCGTGCCGGGTGTAGTAGAGGCGGGCCTGCGGATCGAGCGGCGAGGGTTCGATGCTGGTCAGGCGATAGGCGCCGCTGGCCAGACGCGAGGCCGGCTGCCGGCCCGAGAACGATCGCTCGGGGCGGCTCTGCCCATCACCGGCAAAGGGCAGGATGTCGATGATGTCCGGCAGGTCGATGCCCTGGATGTCTCCGCCGATCGACACGAAGCTGATCGTGTAATCGAAGGCCTCGCCCGGTTCGATCTGGTCGCGCCCTGCGGATTTTTCCAGGAAGAAACCGGGGGGCGTCTGGATGGTTGCCTGCGCGCTGGCTGCCTTGGCACATGAGCCGAAGTCGTGACGGGCTGCATCGAGCGTGCAGTCGGCCTCGAAATCGTTGGCACCACCGCTGATGTGGGCCAGCGGGCGAAGGACGGTGCCATCACCGATGGTCTGGCTGGCCCGTGCCTGGAAGGTGATGGCAGGCAGGGCGGCTGCGGCATCGGCCGGGCTGCCGACATGCGGCATGCGCTCGGGAAAGCTCCAGTGCAGCGTGGTCAGGCCCGGTGCGGGGCTGTTGGGAGTGACCACCGGCGGCCGTGGCTGGCCTTCGCTGCGGGCCGAGCCGTGGATGTAGCGCAATCCGGCCGGCAGGACGCTGGTGAGGCTCAGCGTGTGGGCAATGGGCGGATAGAGGGTGGCGAAGCGGGGGGTCAGTTGCAGCGTGAGCGTGGTGCCGGCCGGCACCGGGACCCGGGCGGCGTTGGCCGGCTGGGTGATGGCCAGCTCGACACGGGAACTGGTGCGGGTGTCGACCACCTCAAGATGATCCCAGTAGCCGCGACCGCTGGCCAGGCTGGGTTGCGACCGGGAGCGGACCTCGCCACGGGTACGCAGGATCGTGCCGGGCGTGATCGCCTCGCCGGCCCGCCGCTGCTGGGGCCCCGGGCTTTGCACCGTGACATCGGCGGCCCAGTGGCTGCGCAGTTTCAGGCCGCGCACATCGAGCAGGGCAGCCTTGCCGGGTTCCACCGACGGCAGTTCCAGCCGCACATAGACGAGCCCCCCGGCGGCTTCGGCCGCTTCGGGCGTGTCGTGCCACTGGATGCCAGGTGTGTCGCAACTGGCCTGGGCATAGGCAGAATCGCCGGCTTCGGGGCGTCCCAGATGATCGTAGGCACCGACGGCACTGTCGGTCGATGGAAAGTACCGGCCCTGGCCGGGTGCCGGGGTTCCGTAGCGGATGACGCCGGCGGGCACGGCCCCCCGTTGCCGGGCGCCGATGCCCGGGCTCAGGTCGAAAGCCGTGCGATCGATGATCTGACACAGGACGGTATCCTGATGCGGGCGGGTGCCGTTGTTCCAGAAACGCAGTGTGCCGGTCACCACCTGGCCCGGGGCCAGATGGTTGACTCCGTCCTTGCCGGGCACGGCCGGATCGGGTACCGAGGCATGCGGCGGTGGCAGGCTCCGGTCGGCGATGAACTGCTGGGCGACATTGGCCTGGACGGTATGGCGGATGTTGTAGCCGAGCTGGTTGTTGCGTGCGTTCGTGTCCTGCAGTGGCTGGCCGCTGATCGATCGGCCCTGCAGCCGTGTCAGCGTCATCCGGTGGGGGCGGGGCTTTCCGGACGGGTAGTCGCTTTCGGCCGTCCACAGCACCAGGCCCTTGTTGGCCACCCACCAGACATCGGCCGGAATCGGATTCCTGTCGCGCCAGAACTGGCTGGGGCGGTGCTGCAAGGAAGTGTCGATGCCGCTGAGCGACAGCACCACCTGCTGCCGGCTGCTGGCCGTCACCTGGCAATCGCCGCCATTGGCCACGTTGTGCGGGTCGGTGCTGGCATGCGGGCCGCCGTCGCGCACCTTGCCGAACATGCCGAAATGGCCGCCTCCGAGCGGACCCGGGCCGCCGTCATTGGGGCTGCCGCAGCCATCGGCAAAGCTGCCGGTGGCGGGCTTGTGGGGAGGCTGGGGGTTGCCGCTCCAGTCATTCACCCGGACCGAGGCGGGGTAGCCGCTCAGGTTCAGCGTCACTTCCACCGGGGTGGCCGGATCGAGCTGTTCCACCCCCTTGCGGCCGTGGCCGTGCGGGTTGCGGGCGATCAGCCCGACCAGTGGGCGATGGAAGAAGCCGTCCTCGCCATTCGGGCCGCTGGCCTCCAGAAAGCCGTGGGCAGCCGGCGTGCCGTGGCTGCTCAGCTGCAGATGGACATCGTAGAACGGCGCGGCACTGACCCGGACGTCCGGCGCCGGCCGGGCTGCACCCATCGCCGCCGTGGTGGCCGAGCTGACCTGGACGGTGGGCGAGCCCAGTGTGCTGCCGTTGGCGGCGCTGCCGCGCAGGCGGGCGGCAAAAAGGATCGAGCGGGTGCCCGAGCGGGTAAAGTCGCCGAGCAGGCAGTCGATGACCTGCCCGTCGGCCGAAATCTGCGAACCGGCATTCTGGCAGCCCTGGGGCCGGTAGGCCCAGTCGGCCAGCGGCGCCTGGCCGGCTGCCGCAGGCGGCAGGGTCAGCCGGATGGCGATCTGGCGTTCGGCGCTGTTGGCCGACAGCGTCACCCGATAGATCACGTCATCATGGGTACGCACGATCCGGTTGTTTTCGCTGCGGTCCAGACCCGGACCGTCCCGCTGGTCGAAATTCGGCGTGCCATCGGTATGGACGTCGATCAGGACTTGCTGGATGGCGGCCTCGGCCGACAGGCCGGACAGGGCCAGCGCAAGGCCGAAGGCGCGGTGTGACCAGCGGGCGGAGAAAAGGCGAACGCGCTGCATGCGGGGTCAGTGCCTGTCGTGTCGTCGGTCGGCGCGGCGCTGCAGGCGGCCCGCCATGGCGGGCTTTCGGGCATGAGCGCGGGCATCGGCATTCGTCGGGCACGGCAACGGCGGCATGAATGTTCCTTGGAGCGAGAGTGATGCAATGGACACCGGAGCGCTTGCCTGGTGAGCAGATCCCGTGGCAATGGCCTGCGGCAGGATGTGGCTGTGCCTGCCTGCCGGAGGGCCTGGCAGGTGGCCGGGCCACCTGATGACGGTGTGAGTGGCCCGGGTGTTTTTTTACGGGATACGGACCGGCTTGGCAGTGGGGGGCCTGACGAACAGGCCGGGCAGAGGGGATCAGCGGCAGTCTGGCGTGAATTGGCGCCACGCTGGCCGTGGTCTGGCAGGGCGCATGGGCGCGGCGGCCTTGTCCGGGGCAGCTTCAGGCTCGCGCCACGGAGCGGGGGTCAGGTTCGCATCACCGTGAGGGGGTGTCAGGTCCCGGGGGATGAGCGGGATGCGTGTCGACGGGGGGCGCTCACACCCCCAGGTAGGCCTTGCGGATCTCGTCGTTGGCCAGCAGGTTGGCGCCGGTGTCCTCCAGCACGACATGGCCGTTTTCCAGCACATAGCCACGATCGGCCAGCTGCAGGGCGCGGTTGGCGTTCTGCTCGACCAGGAAGACGGTGACGCCCTCGCTGCGGATGGTTTCGATGATCTCGAAGATCTGGGCGATGATGAGGGGGGCCAGGCCCAGCGTGGGTTCGTCGAGCAGCAGCAGCCGGGGCTTGCTCATCAGCGCACGGCCGATGGCCAGCATCTGCTGCTCGCCGCCCGACATGGTGCCGGCGCGCTGGTGGGCCCGCTCGCGCAGGCGCGGAAAGAGGGTGTAGACGTGTTCGATGCCTTCGGCGATCTGGTGGCGGTCGAGAAAGAAGCCACCCATCTGCAGGTTTTCCTCGACGCTCATGTCGGCAAAGACACGCCGCCCTTCGGGCGAGATGGCGATGCCGCTGCGCATGGTCTGGTGGGTGTCCTGGCTGCTGATGTCCCGGCCTTCGAACAGGATGCGGCCGGCCCTGGCGCGCGGGTTGCCGCAGACCGTCATCAGCAGCGTGGTCTTGCCGGCGCCGTTGCTGCCGATCAGGGTGACGATCTCGCCCTGACGGACCTCCAGGCTGACGCCGTGCAGGGCCTGGATCGGGCCGTAGAAGGTGTCGACGCCTTCGAGTGTGAGCATCGGTGTCGCGCCGGTCGAGCCGGTCGTGCCAGTGGTGCCAGGAGCGCCGGGGGAGAGGGAGGGTCGGGTTTGCATCAGGCGTGTTCCGGTCGGCGATTCGGGCGGCTGGCCGTGGCGGCCAGGGCCGTGGGCAGGACGTAGGGCAGGGGAGAGGGCGGGGCAGCGGGACGGCGGGCGTGTGCGTGCATCAGGCCTCTCCCAGATAAGCCTTGATGACCCGTTCGTCGTTGCGCACGGCCTCGGGGGTACCGGTCATGATCGGGGCCCCGTGTTCCATCACCAGGATCCGTTCCGAGACGCCCATCACCAGCTTCATGTCGTGCTCGATCAGCAGCACCGCCACCTTGAACTCGGTGCGCAGGCGGCGGATCAGGTGTTGCAGGTCGACCTTTTCCTGCGGGTTGAGGCCTGCAGCCGGCTCATCCAGCATCAGCAGTCGCGGACGGGTAATCATGCAGCGGGCGATCTCCAGCCGCCGCTGGTGGCCATAGGCCAGGTTGCCGGCTTCGCGGTTGGCGTATTCGCGCAGGCCCATGAAATCGAGCCATTCGGCGGCGCGGCGGATGGCCTCGGCTTCGGCCCGGCGATAGGAGGGCAGCCGCAGCAGGCCCGCCAGCAGGCCGCTGTGCACCTGGGTGTGTTGGGCCACCAGCAGGTTTTCCAGCACGGTGAGCTGCCTGAACAGGCGCACGTTCTGGAAGGTGCGCACCAGTCCGTGCCGGGCGACGACGTGACTGGGCTTGCCGGCCATCTGTTCGCCATCGAGGCGGATGCTGCCGGCCGTGGGCTTGTAGAAGCCGCCGATGCAGTTGAAGACGGTGGTCTTGCCGGCGCCGTTGGGGCCGATGATGGCAAAGATCTCGTCGGCTGCCACGTTGAAGCTGACGCCGTCGACGGCCAGCAGGCCGCCGAAGCGCATCGTCAGGCCATTGACTTCGAGCAGGGGCCGGGGGCTGGCACCACCACCACTGTGGGTGGGGCGGGCCGGGCCGTCATGGGCCGGTGTGCCGTCGGCGGCCCGGGCCGATGCGTCGTGGCCGGGCATGGCCGGGCTGGACGATGGGGGCGGGGCGGGATGGCGGGGCGCGTTCACGAGCTCAGCTCCACGTGGGGGCGCTTGACGGGCAGCAGGCCTTCGGGGCGCCAGATCATCATCAGCACCATCACCAGACCGAACAGCAGCATCCGGTATTCGGAAAACTCGCGGGCCATTTCGGGCAGTACGGTCAGGATGATCGCCGCCAGGATCACGCCCAGCTGCGAGCCCATGCCGCCCAGCACGACGATGGCCAGGATCAGGGCCGATTCGATGAAGGTGAAGGACTCGGGATTGACCAGCCCCTGCCGGGCCGCAAAGAAGGCACCGCCGAAGCCGGCGAACATCGCCCCCAGCGTGAAGGCCGAGAGCTTGATGCGGGTGGGGTTGAGGCCCAGCGAGCGGCAGGCGATCTCATCCTCGCGCAGGGCCTCCCAGGCACGGCCCACCGGCATGCGCACCAGCCGGTTGGAGACGAACAGCGTCAGCAGGGCCAGCAGCAGCGCCATCAGGTACAGATAGATCACCAGATGCTGGTTGGAGAAACTCCAGCCCATCATCTGGTGGAAGGTCTCGGTGCCCGGCACGCTGGGGCGGCGGGTCATCTCGTAGCCGAACAGTGTGGGCTTGGGAATGCCGGAGATGCCGTCGGGGCCACCGGTCCAGTCGGTGAGGTTGATGAGCAGCAGACGGATGATCTCGCCAAAACCGAGGGTGACGATGGCCAGATAATCACCGCGCAGCCGCAGCACCGGAAAACCCAGCAGGAAGCCGAACAGCGCGGCCATGCCACCCGACAGCGGCAGCGCCTGCCAGAAGCTCCAGCCGGCCCAGTGGTAGAGCAGCGCATAGGTATAGGCGCCCACGGCATAGAAGCCGACGAAGCCCAGGTCGAGCAGGCCGGCAAAGCCGACGACGATGTTCAGGCCCAGCGCCAGCATCACGTAGATCAGCACGATGGTGGCGATGTCGACCTGGTTGCGGGTGCCGAAAAAGGGCCAGGCGATGGCCAGCAGGATCAGTACCGTCATCAGGACCAGCCGGCCACGCGAGGAGGCGTGGTCGAACTTTAGGCCCGGGGTGGTGGGCAGGCGCAGGCGGAACAGCCGGCCCAGCAGGGGGCGCAGCAGCTGGAAGACGAACACCGCGGCCGAGGCCCCCAGCACCAGCGTCCAGTGGGTGTGCAGCACGGTGCGGGCGCCTTCCCGCACCAGTTGCAGGCCCAGCACCGGTGCCGTCAGCACGGCAGTGACGAGGGCAGCGATGACGGCGTTCTTCAGCACGGTGGCCATCAGACTTTCTCCACTTCGGGCTTGCCGAGCAGGCCGCTGGGCCGGAACAGCAGGATCAGCACCAGCAGGCCGAAAGCGACGATGTCCTTGTACTGCGAGGAAATGAACGCAGCCGCGAAGGTCTCGGCCAGCCCGAGCAGCACGCCGCCCAGCATGGCCCCGGGAATGCTGCCGATGCCGCCGAGCACGGCCGCGGTGAAGGCCTTGATGCCGGCGATGAAGCCGATGAAGGGGTTGAGCTTGCCGACGGTGATGGCGATCAGCACCCCGCCGACGGCCGCCAGTACCGCACCCAGCATGAAGGTGAAGGAGATCACCCGGTTGGTGTCGATGCCCAGCAGGCGCGCCATCTGCATGTCCTGTGAGCAGGCGCGTGAGGCGCGGCCCATCTTCGAGTGGCGGATGTAGAAGGCCAGTACCGCCATCAGCACCACGGTGACGACGATGATGAGGATGCGCGACCACGACAGCGTCACGTCGAAACCGTTGGCGAAGGGAATGTCGATGCCCCCGGAAATCAGCGCGGGTACCGCCACGTCACGGGCGCCCTGGCCCAGGGCCACCCAGTTCTGCAGGAAGATCGACATGCCGATGGCCGAGATCAGCGCCACCAGGCGCGGGCCGCCACGCACGGGCCGGTAGGCGATGCGCTCGACACTGTAGCCATAGAGGGCGGTCACCCCCATGGCCACCACCAGCATCAGCCCGATCAGCAGGGGCAGCGGCACATTGCCCTGGGTGCCGACGGCGGTGAGTGTGACCAGGCCGGTGTAGGCGCCGATCATGTAGATCTCGCCGTGGGCAAAGTTGATCATGCCGATGATGCCGTAGACCATCGTGTAGCCGATGGCGATCAGCGCGTAGATGGCACCCAGCGACAAGCCGTTGAAAACCTGCTGGATGATCTGGGGTAAGAGTTCGGACATGGATGTGTGGCGATGGCTCGGTTTGCTCCGCCCGCGTGGCCGGCAGAGCCGGCGACCGGAGGCGACAGGATGCGGTCGAGGATGAAGCCAGGGCCGAGGCCAGGCGTGACTGGCACGGTACCCCGCCGGCGAGGGGTTGGCCGGAAACGGGTGTCGGACCTTGCAACCTTGTGGGCCAGGCAAGGCCGGTACTGCACAAGCGTGACGCACGTGGTGCAGGCGGGCGTGCAGCACGGGCAGGCACCGCACAGACACCGCAGCACGGCCGTCTGCCGGTGTGGCGCCCGCCCGGGGGCGGCCAGCCGGACAGGCAGCCTTCCTGCGTCAATCAGCAAGGGATCAATGATAAATCCGGTGCATCATTTGCGCCATGCCCGGTTGCAGGGCCGAGCCGGGCAGCCCCGGGCGCCTGGGCGGCAGGCATGCGGGACGGACATGAGGCGCGGCAACCGGTGGGCCGCCCGTGCCCATCCGGTCAGCCGGGCTGCCGGCACACGAGGCCAGCCCCCGGTGCCTGGACCGGGGGGCTGGCCAGAAAGAGCGTGGCCGGCAGGATGCCGACATGAGGGTCGGCAAGAGGCCAGCAACAGGCTGGCTACAGGCCGGGAAGGCGCCGGGAAGGGCCGGGAAAGTGCCTGACAGCGGCCCGGAAGGGGCCGCTGGCGGCTGCTTACTGGCCGACCGAGGTCTTGCTGCCGTCCTTGTGCCAGGTGAAGACATCATAGGGGTAGCTGGTCAGGTCGCCCTGCTGGGTCCAGGTCAGTTCGCCCACCGGGGTCTTGACGCTGTTCTTGCGCAGGTAGTCGGCCACTTTCTCGGGATCGTCGCCCACGGCCTTGACGGCGTCGACGATCGACTGCACGGCGGCATAGGCCGAGAGCTGGAAGGCGCCGCTGGGATCACGCTTCTTGTCCTTGAAGGCCTTGACCAGCGTGGCGTTGGCCGGGTCGGTGGAGAAGTCGCGTGGCAGCGTCACCAGCATGCCCTCGACGGCCGCTCCGGCAATGGCGTTGATGTCGGGGTTGCCCGCACCTTCGGGACCCATGAATTTGGCCTTCACGCCCTGTTCGGCCGCCTGACGCAGCAGCAGGCCCATTTCGGGGTGATAGCCGCCGTAGTAGACGAAGTCGACACCGTTGCTGCGCAGCTTGGTGATGACGGCCGAGTAGTCGCTGTCACCGGCGTTGATGCCCTCGAACAGCACCGGCTTGATGCCGCCCTTGGTCAGCGTGTCGCGCACGGCCGAGGCGATGCCCTGCCCGTAGGACTGCTTGTCGTGCAGGATGGCAACCTTTTTGGGCTTGGCCCTGTCGAGGATGTAGCGGGCCGCGGCCGGCCCCTGCTGGTCATCGCGGCCGGTGACCCGGAAGATGTACTCGTAGTCCTTGCCGTCGGTGAGCGCCGGCGAGGTGGCTGAGGGGGTAATCATGACGATGCCTTCCTCGTCGTAGATCGGCGCGGCGGCGATGGTGGCACCCGAGCAGACGTGGCCGACCACATAGTGGATCTCGTCGTTGACGGCGCGGTTGGCCGCGATCGGGCCCTGCTTGGGTTCGCACGCGTCATCGTAGACCACGGCTTCCAGCTGGCGGCCATTGACGCCGCCGGCGGCATTGATGAGCTCGATGGCCGTGAGGGCACCTTCGCGGACCATGTTGCCGTACTGGGTGACGGGGCCGGTGGTGGGGCCGGCCAGGCCGATGCGCAGGTTGTCGGCGGCGTGGGCGGAAACGGCCAGCGATCCGGCAAGGATCATGGCGGAGGCAACAGCGGTCAGGCGGAAACGGTTCATGGGCAGACCTCTTGCGGTGAAGGGAATCACCCTGCGGCCAGGCACGGCATCGCCCGGCCGCCGGGCATGTTCATCGCAAGGAATATATCAGCGATCTGTGGCGCGCAGACCATAGGGGAATCCTGCACACACCCGGTCACCGGCGCTGTTCAGCCGATCCCCGGGGCCCGGGCATGCGGGAATGGGCCCGCCCTGCGCGAACAGGCGCGGATCGCTGTCCCGCCGGGGCCGGCCGTTGCCGGAGCGCCGCTCTCAGGGCTGGCGATCAGGCGCCTCAGCGCTGTTGTCCGATGGCCGCCCGGCCGCGGGAACGTTGCGTGCCAGGGCGGGGGAGCTGCCAGCCGGGGAGGCCGGGGCTGCATCCGCAGGGAGAATATCCGCAGGGGCTGCCTCCGCCGGGCCTGCAGCCGCCGGGGTT
>JAUNLD010000057.1 GCA_030532425.1 Lautropia sp.
ATGGGAGGACTTTCACCTCCAGGAGTGCGCCCGTGCCGGGCGCACCCAAAAAAAACCCGCCGTGCCGGCCAGGAGCCGGGACGGCGGGTTTTCTGTAGGGGCAGTGTCGTTGCCGGGCGTGATCTCTGGCGGGCCTGAGCCCGGGCATCATCAGGACGACGACACCTCGGCGCCATTCTTGCGCTTGAAGACCGTGTGACGCAGCACCTCGATGACGGCAGGCAATGCCGGCACGATAATCATCGCCAGCGTCACCCACGAGAAATGTTCCTTCACCCAGGCGGTATTGCCGATCAGATAGCCGAGCCCCGACAGGCTGACCACCCACAGCAGGGCCCCCACCACGTTGTAGGTGGCAAACTTGTGGTACGTCATTTCGGCCACACCGGC
This sequence comes from Lautropia sp., assembly GCA_030532425.1. Taxonomy (GTDB): domain Bacteria; phylum Pseudomonadota; class Gammaproteobacteria; order Burkholderiales; family Burkholderiaceae_E; genus Lautropia. Next base: position 391 of record JAUNLD010000057.1, read on the forward strand.
CACAAAGGGGGCAAAGGTGCGGATGAAGGGCATGAAGCGGGCGACGATGATGGTGACACCGCCGTGCTTCTCGTAGAAGGCGTGGGTGCGGTCAAAGGCCGCACGGTTGAAGAAGCGGCTATCTTCCCAGCTGAACACCTTCGGGCCGAAATATCGGCCAATCGAATAGTTGACGGCATCCCCCAGGATGGCGGCAATCACCAGCAACAGCATCAGCAGCCCCAGGTCAAGTCCGCCGACGGCAGCGATGGCACCGGCCACGAACAGCAGCGAGTCGCCCGGCAGGAAAGGCATCACCACCAGGCCGGTCTCGACGAAGATGATGAGAAACATCAGGGCGTAAACCCACGGGCCATAGTTCTGGACGACGACTTCGAGATGCTTGTCCAGATGCAGAAAAATGTCGATCAGCGAGGAAAAGTCCATAGGATGAAACAGGAGGTGGCAGGGGCAGGCGCGTCAGTTTAACCGAGCTTGCCCTCAGGAGACGGTGAATTCCCGCTCGGACGTGCCAATCCCTTGAATCCATCCAGGATTCTGCGGGCCTGGCGCCTTGTTCTGCACGCCCGGGGAGCTTTCGCGGGGGCGAATCCGTTCATGACACGCTCTAGAATGACGGCTTGTCCGGTGCGTGCCTGCTTGCACGCACCGTTTTCAGTACCTTCCGCCTGACACGCCCGGCCTCATGCCCAGCCCCAGCAACCAGTTTTCCCTGCCCGCCGCCAGCGACCACGCCCGCCAGGCGCCCCGCCGGCCGATCGCCCTGTTGCCCGACGTGCTCATCAGCCAGATCGCCGCCGGCGAGGTGATCGAGCGGCCAGCCTCGGTCATCAAGGAACTGGTGGAGAACGCACTGGATGCCGGCGCCACCCAGATCGAGATCCGCATCGAAGACGGCGGCCTGCGCCGGCTCCAGGTCACGGACAATGGCGGTGGCATTGCCCGTGAACAGCTGCCGCTGGCGCTGACCCGGCACGCCACCAGCAAGATCCGTTCGCTGGCCGAGCTGGAGCACGTGGCGTCGATGGGCTTTCGCGGCGAGGCGCTGGCCTCGGTGGCCGCGGTCGCGCGGATGGTGCTGGCCAGCCGCACGCCCGAAGCCGAACATGGCTGGAAGGTCGATGTCCAGCCCGGCCAGGCGGCCCCCGACCCCGAGCCGGTGGCCATTGCGCCCGGCACCGTCATCGATGTCATCGATCTGTTTTCGGCAACGCCTGCGCGTCGCAAGTTTCTCAAATCGCCCAACAGCGAAGCAGCCTATTGCCACGAGACCATCCGTCGCATCGCGCTGGCCAACCCCGACACCCAGTTCATCGTCCACCAGGATGGCAAGGAAGTGCGTCGCTGGCCGGCCGCCACCGCGGGCCACCGCATCCGCGAGCTGCTGGGCGACGCGCTGAACCTGTTGCCGCTGCAGGCCCAGGCCGGGCCCCTGCGCATCGACGGGCTGCTGGGCGAACCGGATGCCGCCCGGGCACGTGCCGACCGGCAGTACCTGTTCGTCAACGGCCGCTTCATCCGCGACCGGATGCTGGCACAGGCCGTGCGCCAGGCCTACCGCGACCGCCTGCACGGCGAACGCTACCCGGTCTTTGCGCTGTTCTTGCAGATCGACCCGTTGCTGGTGGATGTCAATGTCCATCCGGCCAAGACCGAAGTCCGCTTTCGTGATCCATCGGCTGTGCGCTCGCTGCTCTTTCATGCCGTCGAAGACACGCTGCGCGACGGCCTCTCGCCCGGGCAGGCTGCCGCCGCCCGCACCATCAGCCTGGGCCCCCCGGACGGACAGGATGAAGCGGGCCCAGGCATCCGTGGCCATGTCGGTGCCCGCACGACACCAGCCGCCAGTACCGCCGCCCGGCCCGGCACCACCACGACCGGCCCCGTGACGGCCAGGCTGTCGCCCGCCGGCACGCCGGCTCAGCCGGCCACACACCTGCATCCGCACGGCTCGCGGCACGGCCTCGCCCGTGACGACGCGCAGGCCTACCGGGCCAGCCTTTCCTTTCAGGCGCCACCAGGCGGGCAGCGCGATGGCCTGGAAGATGGCCCGGGTGATGCACGGGCCGATGGCGGACACACCACACCGGCCGACGAAGCAGGCTGGCAGCAGACCGAGCTGCAGGTCCCCGGCCATGTCTCCGGCAACGCCTTCCTCGCCGCCTCGACGCCCGCGGACACGGCGCCATCTGCCGCAACGCCCGGTCTGCGCCCCTCCGCCTTCGTGCTGGCCGACGAGCAGGCAGCGCCACCGTGGTTGCAGGACACGGATTCCCCCCGTGCCACCACCGCTGCCACGCCCCCTGCGTCCACCACCGCTCACACGGCTGCTCCCGACCGGGCCGATGCCCTCCCCAGCCAGCCGATGGCAGTCATGCCGCGCCTGGGTTTTGCGCTGGCCCAGCTGCACGGCATCTATCTGCTGGCGCAGACGGCCGAGGGGCTCATCATCGTCGACATGCACGCGGCCCACGAGCGCATCGTGCTGGAACGCATGCGTGCCGCCCGGCGCACCCGCAGGCTGGTGGCCCAGCCGCTGCTGATTCCTGCCGTCTTTCAGGCCACCGAGATGGATGTGGCGGTGGTGGCCGATGATGCGGCAACGCTGGCCGGGCTGGGCATCGAGCTGGAAGTTCGCTCGGCCGACACCATTGCCGTGCTGAGCGTGCCGGCGCTGCTCTCGCGTGCCGACCCCGAGCGCCTAGCCCGCGAGGTGCTGGCCGCCTGGCAGGCACCGGCACGCCACGATGCGCTGGAAAAACGCCTCGACCGCATGCTGTCGACGATGGCCTGCCACGGCTCGGTGCGGGCCAACCGCACGCTGACCCTGCCCGAGATGAATGCGCTGCTGCGTGACATGGAAGCCACCCCGGATGCCGATTTCTGCAATCACGGCCGCCCCACCTGGTTTCGGCTGACGCTGGCCGAGCTGGACAAATGGTTCATGCGGGGGCAGTGATGGCAACGCACACTCCCCTGCCCCCGCAAGGCGCCCGGCACCTTCATCCGGCCGTCTTCTCAGGAGCCCATCGATGCGCGCGCTGATGATTCTCGGTCCCACCGCATCGGGCAAGACCGCACTGGCACTGGCACTGGCCCGGGCATGGCCGGTCGAGATCATCAGTGTCGATTCGGCCCTGGTCTATACGGGCATGGACATCGGTACGGCCAAACCCAGCCTCGACGAAAGAAATCAGGTACCGCACCACCTCATCGACATCCGCGATCCGGCCGACAGCTACAGCGCGGCCGAGTTCTGTGATGACAGCTGGCGGCTGATCGACGAGATCGGGGCACGCGGCCGTCTGCCCCTGCTGGTGGGCGGCACGATGCTGTATGCACGCAGCCTGCTGCACCCGATGGATGATCTGCCCGGTGCCCACCCCGGGATCCGTGCCCGTCTGGATGCCGAGGCTGCCGAGCACGGCTGGCCACACCTGCATCAGCGGCTGGCCGCGCGCGATCCGGCCACGGCCCGACGCCTGGCCCCCACCGATGCGCAACGCATCCAGCGGGCGCTGGAAATCATCGAGATCACCGGCCGGCCGCTGTCCGAGCTGCAACGGGCCGGACAGAAACCGGCCCCGCACCCCGACATCCGCATCATCAGCCTGGAGCCGGGCGACCGTGCCGTGCTGCACCAGCGCATTGCCCAGCGCTTTGCGCAGATGCTGACGGATGGTCTGGTGGATGAGGTGAAGGCGCTGCATGCCCGTGCCGACCTGCATGCAGGGCTGCCGTCGATGCGTGCGGTGGGCTACCGGCAGGTGTGGCAGATGCTGGAGGGCGGACGCAGCGCCGCCAGCCTGCCCGAAGCCGGCATCGCCGCCACCCGCCAGCTGGCCAAGCGCCAGATCACCTGGCTGCGCTCGCTGCCGGTGGACCTGCGGCTGGACTGCCTGAGCGACGACATGCAGGCGCGGACACTGCAATTCATTCAGGCACAGCAGAAACGCTGATCCTGCCCCACCCTGCCACGGGTGTGCCCCCCGTCGATGGTGGGACGGATCTGTTAGTCAGCAAACTTTTCTGCCACACGGCCAGCCAGTGCAGCGATACCGGCGTCCGAGAGGTCATCGGCCTGAAAGCGCTGGCGGCCCGACCAGTGCCCGAAGTTGCGGCCCAGCGAGCGCTGATATTGCGGGTCGTAATGGCGGGCCATCAGTTCGGCAAACAGCGCTGGCAGATTGCGCTCGGCCGCCCAGCCCTGCCACCGCCGGACGGTTTCGTGCCCCTGCAACGGCACGAATTTTCCCATCAGCGTCTGCAAGGCCGCCGGATCATCGCCCAGATAGGCGTAGTCGCGCAGCAGAAAAGCGAGGCGTACCGCCGGGTCGGCCACGATCTCGACCAGCTCGGCGGATGCGCGCAGATGGGCCACCATCTCCAGCGGCAGGCTAATCAGGCCGATACGGGCGCTCTCACTCTCGACAAAGACCGGGCGGGCCAGGTCGAAGCGTTGCAAGGCGGTGTAGAGCGTGGTCTCGAACTGCTTCTGCGAAGGCTGCGGCTGTCCGGGCCAGGCGCCCAGCAGCGACCCCTTGTGGCGGGCCATGCCCTCCAGGTCGAGCACCTGCGCCCCCTGCGCTGCCAGCGCCTGCAGGATGCGCGTCTTGGCGGTGCCGGTCTGGCCGCACAGCACCACCAGCCGCAGGCCGGCAATCAGCGCCGGCAACTGCTCGACCACATGACGCCGAAACGCCTTGTAGCCACCGCGCAGCTGCTGGGCATCCCAGCCCGTCATCCGCATCCACGTCACCATCGAGCCACTGCGCTGCCCGCCGCGCCAGCAATAGACGAGCGGCCGCCAGCTGGCGGGCTTGTCGGCAAAGGATTGCTGCCAGTGCCGTGCCAGATTGGCCGCCACCATGCCGGCCCCCACCCGCCGCGCCTCGAAGGCCCCCTGCTGCTTGTAGAGGGTGCCGACGATGGCGCGCTCCTCGTCGTTCAGCACCGGATGGCTGAGTGCACCGGGCAGATGGTCGAGCTGATACTCGGCGGGCGAACGGGCGTCGATGACGGCATCGAAATCACCGATCGACTCGACGCCGACCGGACCGCGGTGAACGCTGTTGCTCATGGGCAGGCAAGGGGCAGGGATGAACGCTGGCCGCAAGCGTATCACGCGGGCCGCTGGCCTGCCTGCTGCGGCCGATGGCGGAGGGAAATGGGAGTCGAACCCACCCGGCGACGCATGGCGCCACCCACCGGGTTTGAAGCCCGGCCGATCCACCGGGATCGTGTTCCCTCCGTCGCGAGGCGATCATCACTCGGCGCAGGCCGCTGGCCCACACCGATGCGCGCAAGACCTGGCAGCGCCCGGGAAGCGGTCCGCACCAGGTCGTGGATTGTGACACGCCCACAGGAAATTGCCAGCCGGGCGTGCGGGCAGGCCACACATCGCCTTCAGGGCTCCCCGCCAGCGCGGTCCCCTCATCCACACCATCACCACGTCCCCCCCCTTCACTCCTTCACCCCATCGCAGCCGGCCCGGTGCGCCAGCACACGGGGCCCTGGCGGGCACACCCCGGCGCCGGCGATCAGTCCAGGAACAGCCGGCTTTCCGGGCGCAGCCGGTGCTGATCCCCCACACGACGGCACAGGCCGATGCGGTCGAAAAACTCCAGCACCTGCACCGCACGCTTGCGCCCCAGGCCACTGGCATCCCGGAACTGCGCCACCGTCACCGCCTGCCAGGCAGCCCCATCCTGCTCACGGCCCGGCCCACCGTGTGGCGCACCGGCGGGTGTGTCCGCGCCGGCGGGCACCGTGGCCAGACGGCGGAAAAGCTGCGCCAGCGCCCGGGTGGTGTCCACATCCTGATACAGGTCCTTCACCACCATGCAGACGCGCCCCCCCCGTGCCAGCCGCGACAGCGAAGCCCGCAGGTTGGCGGGCGTCTCGCCCAGATCGGCTGCCATGTCGCGCAGCCAGGCGCCCTGGGCTCCCGCCGCCTTCAGGGCCGGCATCAGCCGGTTCATCAGCGCCTCATCACGGGCGGCCAGCTCGATGCCATGCCCCGGCAGGTGGACGAAGGCACCACTGAGCGCCACATCACCTGCCTGCAACAGCGCATCCAGCACCACCCGCCAGGCATCATCGTCGATGCGGCTGCGGCTCAGCCGGCGCAGACGGCCCGCGTCCGGCCCCAGCTCGTCGGGCGCCTGCTCGTGAAAATCGGCCAGTGTGGCCAGTACGGCATGACGCAGCTGCTGCCAGGCGTCTTCTCCCATCGCCAGCCACGGGGCCAGCCGCCGGTGCGGCAATGGGGCCAGCACCGCATCGAAGGCCGTCAGATCGGCCACACCCAGCCGCTGCTGCCAGTCATCCAGCCGCACGCCGGCCGGCGAGGCTGCCAGCAACCCGGCCAGCCGGGCGGTGGCAGCTGGCTGGCACAGCGCCCTCAGCAGCTGCAAACGCTGGGGCGTGCGCCGGTAGCGTGCCGGGGCTCGCGGATCAAGTACCAGGCCCCCTGCCAGCACCCGCTGCCCGGCGGCATCGCGCAGCACCAGCCGCTCACCATGCCAGGCCGCCAGCGGCCGGTGCAGGACCAGCTGCACCAGCCCCTGCCCGCCGGGTGCCAGCCGTTCGCCGTCCAGCACCGCCAGCGAGGCGGTGCTCATCGTCGTCCCCAGATGCACGTGCACCGGCATGCCGCTGCGCAGCGCCTTCGCCTCCCCCGGCCACACCGACAGCTCGACATCGAGACGGTCGCTGACCACCGCCAGACCCGGCTGCACCAGCCACTGGCCACGCGCCAGCGCCGTGCGTTCGATCCCCGCCAGTCCCAGTGCGCAGCGCTGCCCGGCCCATGCCTGCGGCACCTTGCGGTTCTGGGCATGCAGCGAGCGCACGCGGATGCCCTGCATACTGCCCGGTACCTGATCGACACCATCGCCCACCCGGATCTGGCCGGCATGCACCGTGCCCGTCACCACCGTGCCGGTACCCTCCAGGCTGAACACCCGGTCGATGGCCAGCCGAAACCCGGCCGGCAGCGCTGGCATGCCCGGCACACCCCCTTCGGCCTGATCGCGCTGCCGGGCAGCCTCGTCCAGCAACAGGCTGCGCAGTGCCGCCACGCCCTCACCACTGACGGCCGACACCGGCATCACCGGCGCATCGGCCAGCGAGGTGCCCGCCACCAGCGTGGCGATCTCGGCCTGCACCGTCGCGCAGCGGGTGGCATCGACGCGGTCGATCTTGGTCAGCACGATGGCGCCACGCCGGATCCCCAGCAGCGACAGCACCGCCAGATGCTCACGGGTCTGCGGCATCACCCCATCATCGGCCGCCACCGCCAGCAGCGCAAAATCAATGCCGGTGGCCCCGGCGATCATCGTGTGCACGAGCTTTTCGTGACCGGGCACGTCGATGAAGCCGATGCGTGCGGCATCGGGCGCATCGCCCTCTGCCGCCGGCATGAAGGCATAACCCAGCTCGATGCTCATGCCACGTGCGCGTTCCTCGGGCAGGCGATCGGTATCCACGCCCGTCAGCGCCTTCACCAGGGTGCTCTTGCCGTGGTCGATATGACCGGCGGTACCGATGATCATGAGAGATTCGTCCTTGCTGCGTGAAACGGTCTGTGTGCCTTCGTGTGCCTTCCCGACGGCCTGTACGCCTTCCCCCACGCTGACACACGGGCGGGAAATGGCCGGGGTCGGGAGCGGACAGTCAGTGATCCCTGCGATTCAGCCCGGCCAGCTGGCCCACGAAGACGGCCTCATCGGCAGCCTCCAGGCAGCGCAGGTCCAGCCACAGCGCATCGTCGGCCACACGGCCGATCACCGGACGGGGCAGCTGGCGCCAGGCGGCCTCCAGCGCCTTCAGGTGGCGGCCCGCCCGTTTGCCGTCCTCCCGGCGGATGACCAGGCCGTGACTGGGCAGCGAATCGACGGGCAAGGCACCACTGCCGATCTGACTGAACATCGGCGCACACGCTGCCTGCCAGCCCGCCGGCAGGGCCGCCTGCAACGCGGGCAACAGGCGCTCGGCCTGCCGGCGGATCTCGGCCTGCGGGCGGATGAACAGCCGCAACGTGGTCAGGCGCTCGGGCAGTTTCTCGGGCGAAAGATAAAGCCGCAGCAGAGGCTCGATGGCGGCCAGCGTCAGCTTGCCCACGCGCAGCGCACGCTTGAGCGGGTTCTTCTTGATGCGGGCGATCAGCTCCCGGCGGCCGACGATGAAACCGGCCTGCGGCCCGCCCAGCAGCTTGTCACCACTGAAGCTGACCAGATCGGCACCGGCAGCGATGCTCTCCTGCACGGTGGCCTCGTGCGGCAGCCCCCAGGCCGTGAAATCCACCAGACTGCCGCTGCCCAGGTCCACCACCAGCGGCAGCCCCGCCTGATGGGCGATGGCAGCCACTTCGGCCTCGGGCACGCTGCGGGTAAAACCCTGCACCTGATAGTTGCTGGCATGCACCTTCATCAGCATTGCCGTACGGGCACCGATCGCCTCGCGGTAATCGGCGGGGTGGGTGCGGTTGGTGGTCCCCACCTCGACCAGCCGGGCGCCCGCGCGCGACATGATGTCGGGGATACGGAAGGCCCCGCCGATCTCGACCAGCTCGCCGCGCGAGACCACCACCTCCCTGCTGCGCGCCAGGCTGTTGAGCATCAGCAGCACGGCAGCGGCATTGTTGTTGACGACGGTGGCGTCTTCCGCCCCGGTCAGCTCGCGCAGCCAGTCGACGATCAGGTCGTCCCGGTCGCCCCGACGGCCAGTGTCCAGGTCGAATTCGAGGTTGGCCGGCGTGGTCAGCGCACGGACGACAGCCTGCACCACCGCGTCGGGCAACAGGGCCCGCCCCAGGTTGGTGTGCAGCACCGTGCCCGTCAGGTTGAAGACCGGGCGCAGCCGCGGCGCCAGCTTGTGCTGGATGGCCCGCGTGATCGCCTGGGTCCAGCCTGCCTCATCCGCGGGCGGATCGACGCGCCCGGCAGGCCCGGCCATCTGCTGCCGCATCCCGGCCAGCAGGGCCCGGATGACGGCCGTGACCAGACCATGCCCGTGCTCGGCCACCAGCGGCTGCACACCAGGCAGGCGCAGCAGGGCATCGACCGCAGGCGGGCGCCAGGCAGCGTCCGCAGCGCCCGTCCCGGCTGCCGTGCGGCCGTTATGTGCAGTCCCGGAGTTCCGTGTTCCAGCCATCTCAGTCGAAGCGGACCTCGCCGCTCACCGGCAATGCACCGGACGGGTCGGCCAGCGGCTGTCCATCGGCATCATCCCCTGCTCCCAGATAGAGGAAGGGATTGAGGCCGGCCCGCGCGTGGTTTTCCTCGCCCATCAGCAGATCGAGCATCAGCGTGGCCAGGTCATCGGCCAGTACCTCGATCATCGGATCCTTCTGCAAGTCGAAGATCTTGCGATAACTGCCACAGGCGGCACACAGCTCGGCCATCGCCGCCACCGCACTCTCGCTGTCTTCCCGGGTGTCGTCGTGCAGGTCCATCCGCCGGTAGCTGATGCCCTTGGTAGAGGCGCAGTTGCTGCACTTGACGCGCACCATGTGCCACTCGGTTGCACAGATCGCGCAATGCAGATAGCGCAAACCGGCACTCTGGCCGTCGATGCGCACGACGCTGGCCACCGGCTGGCTGCTGCACACCGGACAGACGGTCGGCGGATCGACATAGGGCAACTGCTTGAGATCAAGCTGCTCCGCACGAGCCGTCATCACCACCTGTACCGCCGCCATCACGAAGGGCGCCTTGATGCGCCGCGTTTCCTGCAGCGGCGCGCCCATCAGCACGGCATCGATCAGCTGAAGCAGCGCACGCTCGTCCATACCCGCCAGCTCGTCGATATGCTGACGTTGCAGCGGCTGCGTCTCGGGCGCATCCCGCATGATCGCCAGCAACTGCTGCAAGGCCTGCTGCCAGCCCGGCGGCAACGCGGCGGGCAGCTGCCACAGCGGCATGGCGTGGCGCTGGGCACGGTCGATCGTCCCGGCATCGACAGGCGGTGCCGGCGGCAGCCCCCTGGCCACCTCGTGCTGGGCGTCCATCAGTTTCGCCACATAGCGCAAGAAACCGTCCAGCGGGCTGCCCTCGGCCAGTTGACGCAGACGGTTGGCCCTGTCCTTGAACAGGCTGGCGGCATGGGGCAGACGGATACGCGGGAAGGCGGTGCGATCGAGCGCCTCGATCTCACCGGGCTGCAAAATGCGTTGCATGGGATGGCCTCTGAAACAGAGCACCGATCATAGCCGGGATGGCCCCGCGCGCTCAAACTTCGGGATGCGCCGGACAAGGCCTCACGGCGCACGCCCGCCTTGCCTGCCGACTCTGAAGAAGGCGACAGTTGCCGTCAGTTGCACCGGTATTGAGCACAAATGCCAACACACTGATGCACTCCCGTCTGCTTGCCCCTTCCACGGAACGCGCTCGGGGCGTCCCTGGCAGCCGACGCATCCCCGCCCGACTGACACGTGCAGGCAACAGCGTCGGGGTGATGCGCTCACCCATCCGGCAAAGGCCCCGTACAGGCGGCCGCAACGCCATCCGCAGCCCGCCGCACCTCCCCCCACCACAAGCCCCGAAAAGTCGAGTGCCAGAGTCGCCCGCCAGGCCCGCTGTCCCGGCACCGGATCACAATACCGGAAGGTCTGCTTCCCGGTGGGGGCTTCCGCTGCGGTGACCCACCTCCCGGAGGATGATGGCCACGGTCTCGGTCGCGGCCTGGAGCGCGGGTCATGCCTGCCGACATCCACCTGCCCGGTGGGGCCCGTTTGGCAATCGCCCCAGGTTGACGTAGGATTTTTGACATCGAGACACCCTTTCCGCTTTTTTCATGTCTTCGCCCGTGCGCGTCTTTACTGCCGATACCCCGCCTGCCGAGCTGCTGGCCCATTTCATTCCGCATCTTCACATTGCCCACCAGATACCGGGCCGGGTGCGTTTCAAGCTGGGCAGTGCCGCCGTCAATGGCATCCGCTTTGACGCGCCCGCCGGCAAGGGCGATCTGTTCGACCGTGTGCTGGGCCGCATCCGCGGCGTGCGCCACGTCAGCTGGAACCTGCTGGCCCGCTCCTGCACCGTCGAATACGACCCCGGGCAGATACCCGATGCAGCCTGGCCCGACCTGCTGGCCGGCACCGCCAGCCCGGCCGCTGCCACGCTGCAGGCCATCCTGGAAGAAACCCATGCGCAACTTCGTGACGCCCCGGCCGCCTGATGCCCGGCTTTCCCCGCTGCGGGCCACACTGGCCACCCTCTGGCGGCACGAACAGGCCAGCCGGCGCTTCTGTCAGGCCGTGATCGCCGGCTTTGGACCGGTAGCTCCATGGCCCCAGCTGGTGGACGCCTCCTCGCGCCGTATCGAGGCGCTGGCCACGCTGGCCTGGCAATGGCGCGTGCCCCTGCCCCCCCCCACCGCCGGCATGCCGCCGGTCACCCCCGGCTGGCGCAACAACCTGGAGACGGCCCTGCATGGCTGCGTCACGGGGGCAGGCCTCTATCAGCAACTGCTGGCAGGGCTGTCCGACCCCACCGCCCGACGCCTGATCCTGCGTCAGCAGAACGAGCTGCTGACCGGACAGCTGCCGCTCCTGCAACGTGCCTGGCAGGCAGCTGCCGACCGCGAACGCTATCACGCCCTGCAGGGCATCGATGCCGGCCAGGCCTACACCTCGCACGGGCTGATCGGCGACACCATCGAACAACTGCTGGCCCTGCTCACCCGTCAGGGGGGCATGTTCGGGCTGGCCGGCACGCTGCTGCGTGCCGCTCACCCGGCCCTGGTGGCCGGTGCCTTTACCGGCAGCGCCGCCGTGCAGGGCGTGCGCCTGCGCCGCACCCTTGGCGCCACGCCGGTCACATCCCGACAGGAGGATTGATATGCTGCCCCTGCTTCCCTTCATTGCAGGCATTGCTGCCGGTGCTGCCGGCGCCGAACTCTGGCGCCGCGGCGAGATGCCCCGACGCCTGGGCCAGGCCGGGCGCAAGCTGCGCAGTGCCGCCACCAGCGGCCTGGACAGTGTGCGCCAGAGCGGTGCTGCCCTGCGCGACACCGTGGCGGAGAAGCTGCAACGCCACGACGTCGACGAGACGCCGGTGCTGCGCACCTCCCGCGCCCGCAGCCATGCCCAGGCGGCACGGCGCGCGCGACGGCAGGCAGCCTCCCCACGCAACCTGCGCGCTCTGGGTGGGCGCCACCGCAAGGCAGTGGTGGTGCCTGCCGGTCTGGCCCGGCGCCGCTCGCCACGCTGACGCCACACGAGCTCGCACATGGCTGGACCCCGATGAAACACCCTGTCCGATATGCCCCGCCCCTGCTTGCCGGTCCGAGCGCCTGGCCGGCTGCCCTGCCCCGTTCAGCCGCCACGGGCCGGGGCCATGACCGACCGGGCTGGCAAACCGGCCCGCTCTCCCGTGGCGTAGCACCTGCCCGGCCGCTGATCGATGAATTCATCAAGGGCAGCCTGACCACGGGCCTGCTGGCTGCCCTGCAACACCGCAACGGCCAGCCTCTGCTCGACCGGCGCACACTGCGCCTGGCCTTGCAGGGCGGTGCCGCCCTGGCCGCCGGCACTGCCGCGGTGCAGGCCATCCGCCAGGCCCGACATGGGCAGGCACTGCTGGCCGTGGCCGGTGGCGCCGTGGCCGTGGCCGCAGCCGAACACTTTCTGACATCCGATGCCCCGCCCCTTCAGGAGGACCACGATGGGTCGCAAGAAGAACAAGCTCAAGAACCAGTACGACGAACAATACCGCCAGGCGCCAAACATGCCTCCCCCTGGCTGGGGCGGTGACGAGATGCCCGGCTGGGGCCAGCAACCGCCGCCCTGGGGCGATCCCTCGGCCTGGCAGGGCGGCAGCATGCCGCCGTGGCCTCCCTACCCCTACCCACCGCAGGGCGCCCCCGGTGCCAGCTATGGCGCACCGCCACACGGGGCAGGCCTGCTCGGCTGGCTGGGCAACCGGCAGATGGAGCAGTTCATCCTGGGCCTGTTGCTGGGCGGTGCGGCCGCCTACGTGCTGGGCGACCCCGACAAGCGGGCCCGGCTGATGCGGATGGCCATGAAGCTCTATACCGGCGTGGCCGGCAGTGTCGAAGAGTTCAAGGAACAGATCGCCGACCTGAAGGCCGAAGTCGCCGCCGAACAGGGCCATCTGGACTCCTGAGCACCGTCAGCATCGGCCCCTTCTGCACCCGCTTCCAGCCTCGTGGCCCGGCCACGGGGGCCGTGAACCGGGCACAGGCCGTGCCCGGTGGGGCGATGGATCGCCATTGCAAATCTCCCACACCCAGCTCCTGGATGCTTCACGCTTGCGTTCTGCCATGACTGCTGCCGCTCCCCTGCTGTTTGCCAGCCTGTCTCCGGTTCACCAGAGCCGGGGGCGCATCCGCTACCGCTACCGCCTGAATGCCGGCCTGCCGGCACTGGCGCCGCCCGCCCTGGAGCGCGTGGCCCAGAACCTGCCGGGCGTGACGCGGGTGCGGCTCAACCCCACGGCACGCTCGCTGGCCCTGCACTACGACAGTGTGCAGACCAACCCCGAACGGCTGGCGCTCGCACTGCTGGCCATTCCGGGCGCCGTCGTCACCGGAGCCACGGGGGCCGCCATCGGCGTGGCAGCCGATGGTGATGCCGACGAACATCCGCTGGGGGCGGCCGGCGAGGTCCTGGCGGCCGGGGCACTGCTGCTGAGCACGCGCCTGCCGCTGCCAGAGCTGCTGCGCAAGCCCGCCACGCTGGCCGTGTCGGCACCCCTCTACACGGGGGCGCTGAAAGACCTCTTTACAGAAGGGCTGAATTCTCACGTGCTGGAGGCACTGGCCGTGGCCATCTCCACCGCCAGCGGCGACCGGCTGGCGGCCAACACCACGCTGTTCATGCTGGCGCTGGGCGAATACATGGAACACTCCATCGCCCGCCGCTCCGACGACCTGCTCAAGCACCTGCTGCACCCCGAGACCGACAGCGTCTGGGTCGAGCGTGACGGGCAGGAAATGCAGGTGGCCGCCGATGCCGTCTGTGTGGGCGACACGGTCATCTGCGCCGCCGGCTACCTGATTCCGGTGGATGGCACGGTGCTGGGCGGCGAAGCCACCGTCAACGAGGCCAGCATGACAGGCGAGAGCGTGCCGGTGCCGCGCAAGCGCGGCGACACGGTCCTCTCGGGTACGGTGGTCGAAGAAGGCCGGCTGCGTGTCTATGCCGAACGGGTGGGCAGCGGCACCGCCAGCGCACGCATCTCCAGCTATGTGCAGCATGCACTGCAAGTGAAAAGCGGCACCCAGCTGGCCGCATCGAAGCTGGCCGACCGGCTGGTACCGGGCGTGCTGGGGCTGGGCGCCCTGAGCTGGCTGGTCTCGGGCGACTGGCGCCGGGCCGCCGCCGTGCTGCAGGCCGACTATGCCTGCGCGCTGAAGCTGGCCACACCGGTGGCCTTCAAATCGGCCATGTATGCCGCAGGCAAGCAGGGGCTGCTGTTCAAGGGGGCCGAGGCACTGGAGCGGCTGGCCGAGGCCGACACCTTTGTCTTTGACAAGACCGGCACCCTCACCACCGGGCAGCTGGACGTGACCGACGCGCTCGCCTTCGATCCCGCCTTTGGCCCGGCAGACCTGATCGACCTGGCCGCCTCGGTCGAAGAGCATTATTTCCATCCGCTGGCGCTGGCGGTCGTCGAGGCCGCCCGCCGCCAGGGCGGACAGCACTTCGAGCACGGCGAGGTGCGCTTCATTGCCGCGCACGGCGTGGCCAGTGTCGTGCAGGGCCAGCGCATCGTCGTGGGATCACGCCACTTCGTCGAAGACGACGAAGGCGTGCCGATCGATGCCGGGCACCGCGCCGCCATCGAAGCCCTGGAGGCCGAAGGCAAGACCCTGCTCTACATCGGTTTTGGGGGCAAGCTGCTGGGCGTGATCGCGCTCAAGGACGCCCTGCGGCACAACACCGCCGAGACCATTGCCCGGCTGCGCCAGCAGGGCGTCAGGCGCATCCTGATGCTGACGGGCGATCACGTCGACCGCGCCGCCGAGCTGGCAGCCGAACTGCAACTGGACGAGTTTCATGCCCAGCTTCTGCCCGAAGACAAGGCCGCCCTGCTCAGCCGCCTGAAGGATGAGGGCGCCTGCATCGCCTTCATTGGAGACGGCATGAACGATGCCCCCGCCCTGGCCGGCGCCCATGTGGGCATTGCCATGCAGCGCGGCGCCGACCTGGCCCGGCTCACCTCGGACATCGCACTGCTGGAAGACGACATCGGCCGGGTGGCCGACGCCAAGGCATTGGCCAACAGCACCATGCAGCGCATTGGCAGCAACTTCCGGCTGACCGTAGGCGCCAATACCGCCATTCTGGCAGCCGCCGCCACCGGCACGATCACCCCGATTGCCTCGTCGGTGCTGCACAACGGCAGCACGATCGCAATCCTGCTGAATGCGCTGCGCGGGGGCCTGGCCACGGCACCGCCCCGCCGCCCCAGGAGCGCCTCCACCAGGCCCACCCCGCCATCCGGCATCAGCGCTGCCCTGCCCGGCCCAGGCCCGGACACCCGCCGCCAGCGGATTCCGCGAGGACACAGCCGCGGCTTTGGGCAGATCAAGGGGCGCCATCAGCACGCAGACGGCTGAGCAGCCGTCAACACAGGCCGCAGCTCCCCGGCACCGGGGGAGCCCTTCACTTCAACAGGTGCTTGCGGTGCGTCCAGAGGTGTCCGGCCAGCAAGGCCACGAAGGCGCCGCCCGAGTAAATGTGCCCACGCTTGGCACCGGTGGCGGCCAGCCCCAGCGAAGTACCCAGCGACAGCAGCATGCCGCCCTTCGAGACGCGGTTGAGCTGCTTCCTGAAGCGCCCGCCGCGCGGCCGTACGGCACGGGTACGCCCGGCCGCGGGGGCACGCCCGGCCAGCACGCCCTCCGGTCTCGCCCGCACGCCGGCGCTGCCCGCACTGCCCGATGCGGCCTGATTTCCTGCCTGCTTGGTGATTTGCACCTCCCTGGCCGGTGCGCGACGCCAGAAGGCAAAGCCGCGCCCGGTGCCGGCCGGCACATCGGCCCCCCGGCTGATCGCATCCGGCTGGCGTGCAGCCTGTCCCGCCCCCTGATGATGTGATGGCTGTCCGGATACTGCCATGCTGGCCGACGCTGTCCGCTCAGCCGCCCGTGCCCGGCCCGCCACGGGTTCCACCGGCACGGACTGATCCCGGCCGGACGGTTGCGCCGGCCCCCGTGCCTGCTTCAGCAGCGGGGCAAGCTGCGCCCCGATCTCGTCGCGCGAAAGCCTTGTCACATCGAAGACCAGCAACAGGCTGCCTACCCGGGCGTTGGCTTCCACCCCGAACATGCCCGGCAGCGATTGCAGTGCATGTGTCAGCGACGCCAGCAACGCGGGCTGCCGCAGCAGCGCCCCCCGCAAGCGGATACGGCCCGGAACATCGGATACGAGAATGTCATTCATCGGGAGAATGAGAGGCTTTTTCATCAAATCAGACCGGATTCTAGCGCGTCGCCCTCTCGGCCAGCAGCCGTGAATGACGCCGACTCCAGTGGCCTCATCCGGCAGGCAGCCATCCGGCAGGCCACAACAGCGACGGGGGCAGATGCGGGCCTCTGCGGCCCGACATCTGCCCCCGGTCAGGTGGCGTGATGGCAGACGGTCAGCTGTTGTCGCCCGTCATCTTGCGATACCACGCACGGTGATGCTGCTTGGCCCAGGCACGGGTGACCGTGCCATAGAACATGGCGCGGATCGTGCCACGGGTCCAGATCGCCGCGTAAACGTGCAGCATGATGAGCAGGATCATGCCGATTGCCGAAGCTGCGTGGACGACGGAAGCCAGCCGTACCCAGAAGACCGGCACATCGACCATGCTGCGCCACATGGCCACCCCCGAGACGGTCAGGCCGATCATGCAGACCACCAACCCCCAGAACAGCAGCTTCTGGCCACCGTTGTATTTGCCCTGCTCGGGCATGTTGTGGTCATCACCATCGACCATCTTGTCGATCTGCTTCAGCCACTCGATGTCGCGACGCTCGATGAGGTTGAGCCGCCAGAAGCGCAGCACCATCATCATGAACATCACCGCCATGAAGACGCCGATGAACGGGTGCAGGATGCGCGCCCAGGGGCCGCCGCCAAAGAGCTGCGTGAGCGGGAAGAAGGCCGGATGGAAGAAGGCCAGCCCGGACAGCGCCAGCAGGATGAAGCAGATGCCGACGATCCAGTGGTTGAGCCGCTCGGGGGCCGTATAACGGACGATATCGCGCGGATTGCGTTGCATGGTCAGACCTCCTGGGCGCCACGGCGGCCCGACGGTGAATGCGTGTCAAGAGCCTGCCGCGCCTCGGCAGCCTGTTCAGTCACGGCCTCGACGGCCTTCGCAAGACGTGAACCTGCGGCTTCGGCATCCTTGCGCTCCATCTCGTCTTCCAGCTCCTTCGAGACGTCGTTCGGACCTTTGGTGATGTAGTGGAACAGGCTGCCCAGCGCTGCTGCGCCCATCGCCACCACCGACAATGGCTTGGCCAGCCCCTTCCAGAAGCTCACCATCGGGCTGATGACCGGCGCATCGGGCAGGCCGGCATACAGCGAAGGCTTGTCGGCATGGTGCAGCACGTACATCACGTGCGTGCCGCCCACCCCGGCCGGATCGTACAGCCCGGCCTTGTCGAAGCCCCGCCGCTTCAGGTCGGCAATCCGGGTGTCGGCATGGTCCTTCATCGCCTTCTTGGTGCCAAACATGATGGCTCCGGTCGGGCAGGTCTTGACGCAGGCCGGCTCCAGCCCGACCGCCACGCGGTCGGAACAGAGCGTGCACTTGTAGGCCTTGTTGTCCTTCTTGGAAATACGCGGGACGTTGAACGGGCAACCGGTGACGCAATAGCCGCAGCCGATGCACTTTTCCTCGTGGAAATCGACGATGCCGTTCGTGTACTGCACGATGGCACCCGGTGAAGGACAGGCTTTCAGGCAGCCCGGATCCTCACAGTGCATGCAGCCATCCTTGCGGATCAGCCACTCCAGATTGCCGGTTTCCCCGTTGTCGTACTCGGTGAAGCGCATCACCGTCCAGGCGCTTTCCGTCAGGTCGTTGGGGTTGTCGTAGGTGCCGTGGCAGCTGCCCAGCACCTGCGGACCGAAGGAAGTTTGCGTCACCTCCTCGCGCAGGTCGTTCCACTCCATGCACGCCGACTGGCAGGCCTTGCAGCCGATGCACTTGGAGACATCGATCAGCTTGGCGACCTCGCCCGAACGCGGTTCACGGATCTGCGGCGGTGGCGTGGTGGTGGCCGACAGCCGCTTGATATCAAGAGATTGCAATGCCATCGCGTGCTCCTCAGATCTTCTCGACTTTCACGAGGAAAGTCTTGAACTCGGGGGTGTTGGTATTGCCGTCACCCACAAAAGGCGTCAGCGTGTTGGCCAGGAAGCCCGGCTTGGTCACACCCTTGAAGCCCCAGTGGATCGGGATACCGACGTGATGGATGGTCTTGCCATCGATCTTGAGCGCGCGGATGCGCTTGGTGACGACCGCCACCGCCTTGATGTAGCCCCGCTTGGACGAGACCTTGACCCGGTCACCCGCCTTGATGCCGATCTCGGCCGCCAGCGCCTCACCGATCTCGACGAACTGCTCGGGCTGCGTGATGGCGTTGACCAGGGCGTGCTTCGTCCAGTAGTGGAAATGCTCGGTCAGACGGTAGGTGGTGCCCACATGCGGGAACTCGTCCGGCTTGCCAAAGGTTTCCCAGATCGTCGGGAACACGCGTGCTGCGGGCGACGACGTGACCTTCGGATTGTTGGGGAACATCGGGTTGTAGCCGAGCGGCGCATCGAAGGGCTCGTAGTGCGTCGGGAACGGCCCTTCGCTCATCCGGCCACGCGCAAAGAAACGCGCCACGCCTTCCGGGTTCATGATGAAGGGGTTCATGCCAGCCTGCGGTGCCACGGTGGCGCCATAATCGGGCACGTCGGTCCCCACCCACTTGCTGCCATTCCATTCCACCAGCTTGCGCAGCGGATTGAAGGGCTTGCCCTGCAGGTCGGCCGAAGCCCGGTTGTACAGCACGCGCCGGTTGGCCGGCCAGGCCCAGGCCCAGTTCAGGGTGTTGCCAATGCCGGTGGGGTCGGAATTGTCACGCCGCCCCATCTGGTTGCCCGCCTCGGTCCACGATCCGGCCCAGATCCAGCAGCCGCTGGCCGTGGAGCCATCGTCACGCAGCTCGGCAAAGCCCGCCACCTGCTCGCCGGCCTTGCGCACCAGCTTGGTGGGATCTTTCAGGTCATGGACATCCCTGAGCGCCTTGCCGTTGTATTCCTTGGCCACTTCTTCCGAGGTGGGATGGTACGGATCGGCGTAATCGGCCCAGTGCAGGTTGACGATCGGATCGGGGAAGGTGCCCCCTTCCTTCTCGTACAGTGCCTTCATCCGCAGGTGCAGGTTCGACATGATGAAGATGTCGGTATGCGCCTCGCCCGGCGGCTCGGCCGCCTTCCAGTGCCACTGCAGCACGCGCGAGGAGCTGACGACCGCACCATCCTCTTCGGCAAAGCAGGTGGTCGGCAGGCGGAAGACCTCGGTCTGGATCGAGGCGGTGTCGACGTCGTTGTACTCGCCGAAATTGCGCCAGAACTCGGACGTCTCCGTCGCGAGCGGATCCATCACCACCAGGAACTTCAGCTTCGACAGGCCATCGCGCACCCGGCCGCTGTTGGACAGCGCCGCAATCGGGTTGAAGCCCTGCGCCAGATAGCCGTTGACCTTGCCCTCGTTCATCAGCTCGAAGATCTGGAGCATGTCGTACTCCTTGTCGAGCTTGGGCAGGTAATCGAAGTTCCAGTTGTTCTCGGCCGTCGCCTTGTCGCCATACCAGGACTTCATCAGGCTGACATGGAACTTGGGATAGTTCTGCCAGTAGCTCATCTGCCCCGGACGCAGCGGTTTCTGCGCGCGCTTGCCGATGTACTCGGCATAGGACTGCTCGGCCTCGCGCGGCAGCGACAGGTAACCGGGCAGGCTGGCCGACAGCAGGCCCAGATCGGTCAGGCCCTGGATGTTGGAGTGGCCCCGCAGCGCGTTCATGCCACCACCGGCCACACCGATGTTGCCGCACAGCAGCTGCACCATCGCCGCACAGCGCAGGATCTGGGCGCCGATCGAATGCTGCGTCCAGCCCAGCGCATACATGATGGTGGCAGCCCGCCCCGGCACTGCCGTGGAGGCAAACTTCTCGGCCACGTGCAGGAACTTGTCCCTGGGCGTGCCACAGACCTGCTCGACCCGCTCGGGCGTGTAATCGGCATAGTGCCGCTTCATCAGCTGGTAGACGCAACGCGGATGCTGCAGCGTCGGGTCGGT
>JAUNLD010000120.1 GCA_030532425.1 Lautropia sp.
CCGCCTTCATGCGCGGATTGACGAAACGCCAGCCGATCGTCGTGTCGTAGACGGCGTTGCTGCGCGAGAACGCACTCTCGGCCTTCGGCATCACGAAAGGCGCCCGGCTCATGCTCTCGACACCACCGGCGATCATCAGACCTGCCTCGCCGGCCTTGATCGCCCTCGCCGCCGTGCCGACGGCATCCAGTCCCGAGCCACACAGCCGGTTGATCGTGGTGCCGGTCACCTCGACCGGCAGACCGGCCAGCAGCAGCGACATGCGCGCCACGTTCCGGTTGTCCTCACCCGCCTGATTGGCGCAGCCATAGATCACGTCATCGAGCAGCTGCCAGTCCAGACTCTCATGGCGCAACATCAGGGCCTGCAGGGGCAGCGCGCCCAGATCGTCGGCCCGCATGCCCGACAGGGCGCCGCCGTAACGGCCGATGGGTGTGCGCACCGCATCACAGATGAAAGCTTCGTTCATGGCACCTCCTTCATGCGCCCTGGCCGGCGGCCGGCGGCACGCCTTCCCAGGCATGGCGCAACAGTGCCAGAATTGCGTCCCGTTCGATCGGACGCGGGTTGTAATACGGGTTCTCGGTCGCGAGCGTGGCCGCGCGTTCCAGCCCGTCCTCGGGCATGCCGATCTCCTTCAGGGCCAGCGGCACGTTCAGCCGGCGTGCCAGCTCGTACAGCCCCGTGGCCGGATCGCCCCCGCCCAGCGCCTTCGAGATCCGGGCCATCGCTTCGGGTGCGGCGTCTCGGTTGTAAGCCACCGCGTGCGGCAGGACGATGGTGTGCATCTCGGCATGCGGCAGGTTGAAGGTGCCGCCCAGCGTGTGACAGAGCTTGTGGTGGATGGACATGCCGACCGCGCCCAGACAGGCGCCAGCCAGCCAGGCGCCGTACAGCGCTTCGGCATTGGCTTCGGCGTCAGCTCCCTGGCTGTCGACCAGCCGTGGCAGGCTGCCCGACAGCGCACGGATGCTTTCCTCGGCCATCAGGCTGATGATCGGGTTCGCATCCTGCGCATAGAGCGCCTCGACCGAATGGGCGATGGCGTTGATGCCACTGGTGGCAGCGATGCGCGGCGGCAACGTGGCCGTCAGCGTCGGATCGTAGATCACGCTGCGCGGCAGTACCTGCGGGTCCCGGCCGGTGCGCTTCAGGCCGCCTTCGGTGATCCCGTAGATCGGCGTCATCTCCGATCCGGCGAAGGTGGTCGGGATCGCGATGATCGGCAGGGGCGAAGTCATCGCGATCGCCTTGCCCAGCCCGATGGTCGAACCGCCACCGATCGCGACACAACAGTCTGCCCCCAGCTCGGTGGCAACCTGACGGGCCGCCTCGGCCGTCTCGATCGGCACGTGCATGACGGCGCCATCGAAGATGCCGGCTGCCCGGTCACCCAGCGCCTTCATCACGGCTTCGGCACTGTCACGCTGCTGCGGCGTGCAGAGCACGAGCGCTGCCCTGGCGCCCAGCTGCTCGACCTCGTCGGCCACATGCGCCATCGCGCCCTCACCGAAGCGTACCCGCATCGGCAGACTCTGATAGAAAAACGGCTTCATGCCTGCCCCTCCTTCAGTCTCAGCTCGACACCGGTCAGCTTGCGCAGGGTGTCGATGTCCATGCCCTCGACCATGTCGATCACGACCGGGGGGCCGTCCTGGCTCAGTTCCATCGTCGCCATGTCGGTATAGAGCCGATGCACGCAGCCGATGCCGGTCAGCGGATAGGTGCATCGCTCGACCAGCTTGCTCTCGCCCTGGCGCGTCAGCAGATCCATCATCACGAAAACCTGCTTCGCCCCGATGGCCAGATCCATCGCACCCCCGACGGCCGGAATGGCATCGGGCGCACCGGTGTGCCAGTTGGCCAGATCGCCATGGACGGATACCTGGAAGGCCCCCAGCACACAGATGTCCAGATGGCCGCCGCGCATCATGGCGAAGGAATCACCATGATGGAAGAAGGCCCCGCCCGGCAGCAGCGTCACGGGCTCCTTGCCGGCGTTGATCAGTTCCGGGTCTTCCTCGCCCGGTGCCGGGGCCGGCCCCATGCCCAGCAGACCGTTCTCGCTGTGCAGGAAGATCTCGCGGTCGGCCGGCA
>JAUNLD010000058.1 GCA_030532425.1 Lautropia sp.
CCGGCCAGAACAGCGTGTGGAAATAGATGATGTCCTTGCCGATGAAATGCACCTGACGATAGGGGCGCTTCGGGTCCTCACCGGCCTTCGGGTCGATGAAGGCGTCGAAGTCCAGTCCCCGCTGCTCGCACAGCGCTTTCAGCGAGGCCAGATAGCCGACCGGGGCGTCCAGCCACACATAGAAGTACTTGCCCGGGGCATCGGGGATCGGGATGCCGAAATAGGGCTCGTCGCGGGAGATGTCCCAGTCGGCCAGTGGGTTGGCGTCCGCGTCGCCGGGGGGCGATCCGGCAGGAGCGTCGCTGTCGCCCAGCCATTCGCGCGCCTTGTTCGCCACTTCGGGCTGGAGCTGGCCGTTGCCGATCCATTCGCGCAGGAAGGCGCGGCAGCGCGGGTCGGAGAGCTGGAAGAAATAGTGTTCGGACGAACGGATGACCGGGGCGCTGCCGGTCAGCGTCGAGTAGGGCTCGATCAGGTCGGTGGGTGCGTAGACGGTGCTGCACACCTCGCAGGCATCACCGTACTGGTCCTTCGCATGGCACTTCGGGCATTCGCCCTTGATGTAGCGGTCGGGCAGGAACATCTGCTTGACCGGGTCGAAGAACTGCTCGATGGTACGGGTGGCGATCAGGCCGGCCGATTTCAGGGCCCGGTAGATCGACTGAGACAGCTCGGTGTTCTCGGGCGAGTGGGTCGAGTGCCAGTGGTCGAAACTGATGTGGTAGCCGTTCAGATAATAGGGCCGTTCGGCGGCGATGCGGGCCACCAGCGCTTCGGGCGTGATGCCTTCGGCCTCCGCCTTCAGCATGATCGGCGCGCCGTGGGCGTCGTCGGCGCCGACGAAGAACACGTCCTTGCCCTGCATCCGCTGGAAGCGCACCCAGATGTCGGCCTGGATGTATTCCATGATGTGGCCGATGTGGAAGGAGCCGTTGGCGTAGGGCAGGGCGGTGGTGATGAACAGCCGCTCGGGCTGGACGCCGGCGGGGACAGGGGCGGTTTGCGCGGTGGCCTGGGGCGTGCTCATGGCGTGTCTGGGAAAGGCGGTGTGCTGAAAGATAACCTGCTAGTGTAGCAACGCCCGCCCCTTGCCGGGCAAGGGCTGGGCGGCACCAGCATGGCGCCCGTCGGCTGCTGTCGCGGACGGTGCGTTCAGATCCGGGATGGCGGTGCCCCGTCGCCGGTGGACGTGTTTTGCGCCACGAGAGGACGCTTCCGATACGATCGGGCTGTCGCCCGGCTGGGGCCGGGTGTTGCCCGAATTGCGCGATCGCATGTCGCACCGGTCCAAACCCGTCCATAATCCCTGCCCTTGGAGTACGCTGAACACGTTCGGCGGGCGCGGGCAGCAGGAGGGGCGCGGGCGGTACATTGGCCGCACCGGCCCATGTTGCAGCCGCACCCATGCCCCATGGTCCGGCCATGGGGCTGCGAGGCAGGCACACCCGGCGCCCGGCGGGGCCGGGTGTCGCCGTGGCGATGCCTGCTGGCCAGGCGCCCTGGTGTATTGCGTCCCTTGCCGTGTGCCGCATGCGGCACCGCCGGCACATCACCGTCGCCTGCGCGACGTTCCTCCACCCCGTTTTGCCTCTGTCAGCCATGAGTCTTTCCGTTGAAACCGTCCGCGAGGCGCTGGCCTCGGTGGTCGATCCCAATACCGGCCACGATCTGGTCAGCGGCCGTTGCGTGCGCAACATCCGTGTCGATGATGGCCATGTCAGCCTGGATGTCGAGCTGGGCTACCCGGCCCTCAGCCAGATCGGCCCGATCCGTGAGGCCGTCACCCAGGCGGTGCGCCAGCTGCCGGGCGTTGATGGCGTCAGTGCCCACGTCTACCAGAAGATCGTGGCTCATGCGGTCCAGCGTGGCGTCAAGTTGCTGCCCCAGGTGCGCAACATCATCGCGGTGGCGTCGGGCAAGGGCGGGGTCGGCAAGAGCACGATGACGGCCAACCTGGCGCTGGCCCTGGCGGCCGAGGGGGCCACGGTCGGCGTGCTCGATGCCGACATCTACGGACCGTCGCAGCCACTGATGTTCGGCATCAGCGGCCAGCCGCAGACCACCGATGGCAAGTCGATGGAACCGATGGAGAATCACGGGGTGCAGGTCAGCTCGATCGGTTTCCTGATCGATGTGGACACGCCGATGGTCTGGCGTGGCCCGCTCGTCACGCAGGCGCTTGAGCAGCTGTTGCGCCAGACGCAGTGGCGTGATCTGGATTATCTGCTGATCGACATGCCGCCGGGAACGGGGGATGTGCACCTGACGCTGTCGCAGAAGGTGCCGGTGACGGGGGCGGTGATCGTCACCACGCCGCAGGACATCGCCTTGCTGGATGCGCGCAAGGGCTACAAGATGTTCGAGAAGGTCGGCATCCCGGTGATGGGGGTGGTCGAGAACATGGCGATGCACGTCTGTAGCCAGTGCGGTCATGTCGAGCACATCTTTGGTGCGGGCGGAGGCGAGCGGATGGCGGCCGAATACGGGCTGGAGTATCTGGGGGGGCTGCCACTGGACATCCGCATCCGCGAGAACGCCGACAGCGGCCGGCCGACCGTGGTGGCCGACCCCGAAGGCGAGCTGGCGGCGCAATACCGCAAGATCGCCCGGCGCGTGGCGGTGCGGGTGGCCGAGAAAGCCAGGGACATGTCCTCGAAATTCCCGTCGATCGTCGTTCAGAACACCTGAGCAGGCGGGCAGGCCGGGCTGAGGCACAATAGCGGCAACGATGGGGCTGCGGGATGGGCGTGCGCGTCATGGGGCCGGCACGGGGGCTCTCTGCGGAGGCGTCTTTGCGGAGGGGTTGCATGCCTGGCATGCCGGTTTCGCAGGCCTGCGCATTCTTCAAGCGGCCTGCCGGTGCCTGAGGCCCGGCAGGTCACCGATTTTCATGGCACAAGGCATACGATGAGCATCAAATCAGATCGATGGATCCGCGAGATGTCCGAGAAGCACGGCATGATCGAGCCGTTCGAGCCGGGGCAGGTGCGTGCGGTCGACGGCCGTCGCGTCGTCTCCTACGGCACCTCCAGCTATGGCTACGACATCCGCTGCGCACCGGAGTTCAAGATCTTCACCAACATCAACAGCACCATCGTCGACCCCAAGAATTTCGACGAGAAGAACTTTGTTGATTTCGTCGGTGATGTCTGCATCATCCCGCCCAATTCCTTCGCGCTGGCCCGCACCGTCGAGTACTTCCGCATCCCGCGCAACGTGCTCACCATCTGCCTGGGCAAGTCCACCTATGCCCGCTGCGGCATCATCGTCAACGTCACCCCCTTCGAGCCGGAGTGGGAGGGCTATGTGACGCTGGAGTTTTCCAACACCACGCCCCTGCCGGCCAAGATCTACGCCGGCGAAGGCTGCGCCCAGGTGCTGTTCTTCGAGTCGGACGAGGTCTGCCAGGTCTCGTACCGCGACCGGGGTGGCAAGTATCAGGGCCAGCGGGGCGTGACGCTGCCGCGCGCCTGATTCCCGCTTCGCCCGGAGCCCGTGATCCCTGCGGGCCGACGCGAGGCGCTGGCCTGGGAGCAGCCCCTGTCAAGGATCGGCGCCGGTCGTGAGGGGCGTCACCGGGGCAGGGCCCGGCGTTGCCGGAGAGCCGGGCAGATGGCGCTTCGCGCCCTGGCAGGCCGGGGTGTTGCCTGCTGACCATCACCTTGGGGCCGGGAGCGATCCGGGTTATAATCCGATGGATCAGCTGCTCGCCTGTGGGCGACTGGCTGCATTTGCACGGCCCGCTTGCCAGGCGGGACCGCATGTCCCCAACCTTTTCATCATCCAAGGGAAAACATGGCACTCGAAGCCGCCGACAAGGCCAAAGTCGTCTCCGAATATCGTCGCGCCGACAACGACACGGGTTCGCCTGAAGTTCAGGTCGCCCTGCTGACCGCACGCATCAACGATCTTGCCCAGCATTTCAAGGATCACGCCAAGGATCACCACTCGCGTCGTGGCCTGCTGCGCATGGTCAGCCGCCGTCGCAAGCTGCTCGATTACCTCAAGCGCACCAATCTCGATGCCTACCGGACGCTGATCGAGCGTCTTGGCCTGCGCAAGTAAGGCGCTTGCCACAACTTCCGATGCCCGCCTCGTGCGGGCATTCTGTTTTTCTGTCCGGTCGGCCCTGTTGCCTGCCGGCACATTGTCTGAAGGGCCGGGCCGGCTGTGCCGGTGTGGCCCGTCTGCCGGTGGGGCAAGGTGCCTGCCGCAGGCGTCGTGAGGGCGGACCGTGCCGCCGATTGATTGCACGGGTTGAATGCACTGCGGGTGCAAGGAAAAACGATGTTCGAAATCGCCAAGAAAACATTTCAGTGGGGCAGCCACACGGTTACCCTGGAGACGGGGGAGATCGCCCGCCAGGCCTCCGGATCGGTGCTCGTCACCATCGACGACACGATGGTGCTGGCCACCGTCGTGGCCGCCAAGGAGCCCAAGCCGGGTCAGTCCTTCTTCCCGCTGACGGTCGATTACTTCGAGAAGTTCTATGCGGCCGGCCGCATCCCTGGCGGTTTCTTCAAGCGTGAGGGCCGTCCGACCGAGAAAGAGACGCTGACGGCCCGCCTGATCGACCGTCCGATCCGTCCGCTGTTCCCCGAGGGCTTCATGAACGAGGTCCAGGTGGTGCTGACGGTGCTGTCGAGCAACCCCGAGATCGATGCCGACATCCCGGCGATGATCGGTGCCTCGGCTGCGCTGGCCATCTCGGGTGTGCCCTTCGCAGGTCCCGTCGGCGCTGCCCGCATCGGTTACATCAACGGCGAGTATGTGCTGAACCCCACCGCCTCGCAGCTGAAGGAGTCGCAGCTGGATCTGGTGGTGGCCGGTACCGACCAGGCGGTGCTGATGGTCGAATCCGAAGCCCACGAGCTGCCCGAAGACGTGATGCTGGGTGCCGTCGTCCATGGCCACGAGCAGATGCAGGTCGTCATCCAGGCCATCGAGGATCTGGTCGAGGCCGGTGGCAAGCCCGAGTGGGAGTGGACGGCGCCCGAGAAGAACGTGGCACTGATCGAGCGTGTACAGGCGCTGGCCGCCGAGCCGATGCGCGACGCCTATCGCCTGCGTGTCAAGCAGGAGCGCTCGCAGCGCATCAAGGCCATCGAGGCCGAGGTCCAGGCCACGCTGGCCGCCGAAGAGAACCCGCCTGCCGCTGCCGAGGTGGGCGACATCCTGTTCGACCTGCAATCGGGCATCGTGCGTTCGCAGATCCTGTCGGGCGAGCCTCGCATCGACGGCCGTGACACCCGCACCGTGCGTCCGATCTCGATCCGCACCGGCGTGCTGCCGCGTGCGCACGGCAGCGCGCTCTTCACCCGTGGCGAGACGCAGGCACTGGTGGTGGCCACGCTGGGCACGGCCCGTGACGAGCAGATCATCGACGCGATCACCGGTGAATACCGCGAGCGTTTCATGATGCAGTACAACATGCCGCCCTATGCCACCGGCGAGACCGGCCGCATCGGCACGCCGAAGCGCCGCGAGGTCGGCCACGGCCGTCTGGCCAAGCGCGCCATCACGCCGCTGGTGCCGTCTTCCGACGATTTTGCCTACTCGATCCGCCTGGTCTCCGAGATCACCGAGTCGAACGGTTCGTCCTCGATGGCCTCGGTCTGCGGCGGCTGCCTGGCGCTGATGGATGCCGGCGTGCCGGTCGAGCGTCATGTGGCCGGCATCGCGATGGGCCTCATCAAGGAAGGCAACAAGTTCGC
Source organism: Lautropia sp. (assembly GCA_030532425.1). Classification (GTDB taxonomy): domain Bacteria; phylum Pseudomonadota; class Gammaproteobacteria; order Burkholderiales; family Burkholderiaceae_E; genus Lautropia. The sequence continues at coordinate 5,715 of JAUNLD010000058.1, forward strand.
CGTGCTGACCGACATCCTGGGTGACGAGGATCACCTGGGCGACATGGACTTCAAGGTGGCCGGTACCGAGCAGGGTGTGACGGCCCTGCAGATGGACATCAAGATCCAGGGCATCACCCGCGAGATCATGCAGGTGGCGCTGGCCCAGGCGAAGGAAGCCCGGATGCACATCCTCGGCAGGATGCAGGAAGCCATCCCGGCTGCCCGCACCGAGCTGTCGGACTTCGCGCCGCGCATGTACCAGATGAAGATCAACCCCGAGCGCATCCGCGACGTGATCGGCAAGGGCGGTGCCACCATCCGGGCCATCACCGAGGAGACCGGCACCACCATCGACATCCAGGACGATGGCTCGATCACGATCGCTGCGGTCGACGCCGAGGCCGCCCGCCGTGCCCAGCAGCGCATCGCCGACCTGACGGCCGAGGTCGAGATCGGCAAGATCTACAACGGTACCGTGCTGAAGATCCTCGAGTTCGGCGCCATCGTCCAGGTGCTGCCGGGCCGTGACGGTCTGCTGCACGTCTCGCAGATCGCCAACGAGCGCGTCAACAAGGTCGAGGACTACGTGAAGGAAGGCCAGAGCGTGCGCGTGAAGGTCATCGAGGCCGATGACAAGGGCCGTCTGCGCCTGTCGATGAAGGCGGCAGCCGCCGAGGCCACGCCGCCGGCCGAAGGCGCCTGATCGCCACGGCATCAAGTCCGCGGGCGGGCCCTGTGCCCGCCCGCTTTCCCCTCCCGCCCGGCGTATCACTTGCCGGTGCGCCGCTCGTCGCCGCCTGTTGCCCTGATTGGCCGGGTTTTTCCCCGGTGTGGGTCATCTGTGGGCGATTGTGTTAAATTTGCGTAAAAGCAACAGGTAGCCACGCTGCCGCATCCTCTGTCCGTCCCGAGGGGGCGGACCTCATCGGGGGCTCATGCCGCCCCCCACTACCGGAGCGATCCACGATCGTCATCGCTCCGTCGGGCTTTCTTCTGCCAGGGTTGGCGGGCTGCGGCCGGTTGACCGATGCTTTTGTTCGCGTATCGGAACGAAGGCAGAAGAAAGCACTCTGTTGTCATCCCGCTGGCAGTGGCACGTCGTGTCCTGTCGGCACAACAAGGAGTGCTCATCCTGTGACACAACAACAAGAGATGGCCGTTGCGCCCAAGGCCCGCATTCTCGGGCCTGTCTTCTATCCCTCGGCCGGGATGATCCTGCTGCTGGTGGCTTTGTCCTTCATCGCCCCCAAAGAAACCGAATCGCTGTTCCGGGCCGCCCAGAACTGGGTGGCCGCGGACGCGGGCTGGTTTACCGTGCTGTCGGTGGCAGGCTTTCTGGTCTTCGTGGTGGGTGTGGCCATCAGCAACTTCGGCAAGCTCAAGCTGGGCCCGGATCACAGTACGCCCGATTTCAGCTACGTCACCTGGTTGTCGATGCTGTTTGCGGCCGGCATGGGCATCGGTCTGATGTTCTTTGGTGTGGCCGAACCGGTCATGCACTATGCGGCCCCACCAGAAGGTGCGCCGGCCACGATGAACGCGGCCCAGCAGGCGATGCGGATCACCTTCTTTCACTGGGGAATCCATGCCTGGGCGGTTTACGCGGTGGTGGCGCTGTCGCTGGCCTACTTTGCCTACCGGCACGATCTGCCGCTGCGCATCCGCTCGTGTCTGTATCCGCTGATCGGTGAGCGCATCCATGGCCCGCTCGGTCATGCGGTCGATACCTTCGCGGTGCTGGGCACGATCTTCGGCCTGGCCACGTCGCTTGGTCTGGGGGTCATCCAGATCAACTCTGGCCTCAAGTACCTGCTGGGCATCGAGGTCACGCTGTCGACGCAGATCATCCTGATCGTCGTCATCTCGCTGATCGCCACGGCCTCGGTTGTCACGGGGCTGGACAAGGGGGTGCGCCGGCTTTCCGAGCTGAACATGGTGCTGGCTACCCTGCTGATGGCCTTCGTGCTGCTGACGGGGCCCACGGTGTACCTGTTGCAGACGCTGGTGCAGAACACCGGCATGTACATCTCGCACGTTTTCGAGATGACCTTCAACCTCTACGCCTACCAGTCGTCCAACAATGACTGGATCGGTGGCTGGACGCTGTTTTACTGGGGCTGGTGGATTGCCTGGTCGCCGTTCGTGGGCATGTTCATCGCCCGCATTTCGCGGGGCCGTACCGTGCGGGAGTTCGTCGTCAGCGTGCTGTTCGTGCCGCTGGGCTTCACCTTCATGTGGATGACCTTCTACGGCAACACGGCGCTGCACATGATTATGGCGGATGGCATGAGCTCGCTGGTCGACGCCGTCTCGGCCGACAGCTCGGTGGCATTGTTCAAGTTTCTCGAAGCGCTGCCGCTGGCCGCCATCACCAGCACCATCGCCACGCTGCTGGTGGTCTTCTTCTTTGTGACCTCCTCCGATTCGGGCTCGCTGGTGATCGACATGCTCACCTCCAAGGGTGAAGAGATGTCGCCGGTCTGGCAGCGGATCTTCTGGGCCTTGCTCAGTGGTGTCATCGCCATTGCGCTGCTGATTGCCGGTGGCCTGAAGTCGTTGCAGGCTGCCACCATCGCCAGCGCGCTGCCGTTCACCATCATCATGTGGTTGATGTGCTGGGGCATGTTGCGGGCCATGCGCCTGGAAATCACCAAGCGCACCGCCAGCCGTCAGGCACGCATTGCGCCGGTCACGGTGGGTGAAGGCGAATGGCGTGCCCGCCTGCGAGCGCTGACGCACCAGCCGTTGCGCCACGAAGTGCTGGCCTACATGGGGTCGGTGGTGCAACCGGCGCTCGAAGAAGTGGCCGCAGAGTTGCGCAAGCAGGGGATCGAGGTGGAAGTGCGCCACGAAAAGGGCGAGCGCGTCTGGTTGCAGGTCGGCCACGGCGAGGAGATGGATTTCTTCTACTCGGTGCATCCGGTCGTCTATCAGCCGGCCAGCTTCATGCTGGAGGACCCGCGCCGCAAGGTGAAGGACGATGACCAGTTCTACCGGGCCGAAGTCTTCCTGCTGGAAGGCGGGCAGGGCTACGACGTGATGGGCTGGAGCAAGCACGGCCTGATCCATGACGTGCTCGACCAGTACCAGCGTCATATCCACTTCCTCGATCACATTCGCTGATCGTTCTGTCGACGTACCGGCGTTGGCCGGTACGTTGCAACGCCTGCCGCCTGGCAGGCGTTGCCTGCACTGCCCAGGATCGATCCGGATCAGCCGGGCAGGCGCTGTTGCCAGCCCTCGGGCAGCGCAAAGCGCTCGCCGTAGCGCTCGGCCAGCTCGGCTGCACGTTGAGCAAAAGCCTCATGCCCCAGCGCCGCAATGACGGCCAGCGGTTCGGCGACCGGGTCACGCCATAGTGCCGCACCCCGGATGGCCAGGGAGGCTGTTGTTGTGTTGGGCATGGCCCGGCTGCTCAGCGCGTGCAGCACCTCAACGCAGGGGATGAAGCGCAGCCGGTCGCGCAGATCCTCCTCAGGGAGCGCCAAGCCACGGCGCCGGAAACGTTCCAGGCCGGACCACAGTTCGGCCTCTTCCTGCCCGTCCTCATCGTCGTCGTGATCGTAGAAGCCCCCGCCGGCGGCGCGGCCTTTGCGCTGAAAGCCGTGTGCCATCTTTTCCATGGCATAGGCGGCTGCTTCGGTCAGTACCGGCCAGCTTCCCGGTTCGACAGCATGCCCATGGCTGTGCCCGTGATCGTGTTCGTGCCCGTGCCCGTGCCCGTGTCCGCGATCGTGTTCATGGTCGTGTCCGTGGCCATGCCCGTGATTGTGTCCATGGTCGTGCCCATGGTGCGTGTGTGCATCATCATGGGTGTGGTCGTGCCCATGGTTGGCCCCATGCCCATGATGGTGGTGGTCATGGCTGCAGCAGTGGTGTTCGCCCAGGCTCTGGTGATAGAGCTGATCGGTCGTTGCCAGTCCCTGCTCATCCAGCAATAGCAGCGGACCCGCCACAAAGCCGGCGTGACGGCCTGCCTGCTCGACATCTGCGGCTGCCACGCCTTCGCCCAGCAAGGCCAGGCCTTCGTTGAGATAAGCATGCCGGATCCGATCAACCAGCAAACCCGGACGTGCGGGGGCCAGCAGCACGTGCAGCCCCAGTTGCACCAGCACGTCGGCCGCAGCGCTGCATTGCGCCTCGGTCTGGGCGGCCGAGATCACCAGCTCGGCCACATCGCCCGGCAGATGAAAGCGTACCGGCACAAAGCCCCGCCCCACATGGACAAACCAGTGCTCGTCCGCTGTGGCCGGCACCGATTGCAGGCGGATGGCCGATGAATCAGGGTCAGGCGCCCCGGTTGCATCCAGCACCCGGATCTCCACCCCCCGCGCCTGGGCCAGCGCCGCCAGCGCGGGGGCCACTCCGGCACTATCGATGAGTTGCAGGCCGCGGGGTCTGGAGGGAAGGTCACCGTGATGGGGCAGGGAAGGATCGCGCATGGTGTGTGTCTCGAAAAGGATGTTGTGCTGCGGCAACGGCATCAGGCTGTCACCGGAGAAGCTTCGTCAGTTTTTGTCAGTTGACCGCTCGTGCCATTGTATTTGTTGACCACCGCTTGGACGGCCGGGTTTAATGTCGGAATAAGCGACAAATACATCATTTACGCAAACACTTTCCGTAAACACGTTTGGGCGAAATGATCCCGAATCCCACGGTTGGTACCCTGTCGATGGGCCTGTGGCGCAGGCTCACCACGCTTCTGTTCTCGCCTCGTGCGGCCTGGCAGGCCATCCAGCAGGAGAGCAGGCCGATCTGGCATCTGTACCTGCGCTGGCTGCTGCCATTGACCCTGTTGATGATGCTGGCCGTGTTGGCCAGCCAGCTGCTGTACGACAGCAGTGGTTCGTGCAAAGGGCCGGCATCGCTGGTGATGCCGGTCGTCTCGGTTCTGTGGGGGGCGCTGGGCCTGGCCCTGCAATTGACGGTGGCTGCGTTCCTCACCTGTGCCGGGGCCCGGCTGTTTGGTGGTGCCGCTGAGCTGACGCGCGCTTTTTCCCTGATCTTTCATGCGGCGCTCGGGATGCTGGCGGGTGCCTGGCTGCAGGTGCTGCTCATGCCCAGTTTTCCGTTGCTCCTCATTTTGGGGGCGGGCTGGTCGGTCTATCTGCTGGTGCAAGGGATGCCGGTGCTGATGGGGATCGATGCCCGCAAGAGCCGGGTGTTCAGTGCACTGATCCTGGTGGCCTTTCTGGTGCTCAACATCCTGCTCGCTCCCCTGATCGACGGCTGGAGACGCATGATCGACCCGCTGGCCAGGCCCGTGGTGCAGGAACTGACGGGCGGTGCTCCCTTTCCTGCCGATGACGCGCTCAGTACGGCCCAGCGCATTCAGCAGGCAGGGCAGGCACTGGATCGTGCCGCCCGGGAGGCCGGCAGCGCCCACGAACAGAACGATTCGCTGGCCGCCGCCCAGGCTGCCCGGGATGCGGTTTCGGCCATCGCCGCCACCGTGGCCGGGGGCGAAGAACGTGTGCCGCTGTCGATCACCCAGCTGACCGAATGGTTCCCCGAAAAACTGCTGGGCCTGGATCTGCAAACCCTGCGGGTGGAGCCGTGGGGGGGCATGTCGTCGCAGGCTGTGATGGCGCTGGGCATCTACATGAAAGATGGTGTGCAGGGGCGTGAGCTGGAGCTGCGCGTCATCGATCCGGCCAGCGCCGGTGCCTTGTTGGCCGAATCGGCCGCGACACACGATCAGGGCCGCCACGAGGGCGAAACCGAAGCCACCATCGAGCGTGTCTATCGTGAAGGTGCCCGCAGCGTCTCCGAGCTGCGCTGGAAGGATTCTGGCCGGGTTGAAATCACCTATGTGCTGGCCAATGGTGTTCGTGTCCAGGTGCAGGGCAGTGGTGTCGACCTGCAGGCCCTGCATCAGGCGGTGCAGGGGCTGCCCTTCGAGGTGCTGGAAAAGGACCGCATGGTGCCGATCGGCAAAGACCGCCAGCGCCAGCCAGCGGGCGGGAATCACCTGCCATGAACGTTCAGGGCGTCGATACCGGTGTGCCCGCAGGGCCTTCGGACGAGGCTGCCCAGCCGGCACGCTGAGGACGCGCCGCATACGTCGGGGGGCTGCTGCTCACAACTGGGCTTCGGGCGTAGCCCGATGTCCGCGCCTGGCCTGTGCACGACAGGCAGCACAACACGGCGCCCGGTACCGGCCATCTGCGCGACCGTGTAGGCTCCGCTCAGAGCTGGGGCTGAACGGCGCTGGCCGGGCGATGCAGATAGCTGACCCCCACGGCCCTGGCGCCCGGAATGATCTCCGGCTTGACGATCCGGATGCGCACCCACGGGGCGCCGAAGCGCGCGCAGATGGCTTCGCACAGATGGTGGGCCAGGCGTTCAAGCAACGCAAAGGTCTGCGCCTGCGCTTCCGCGCGGATCAGCGCTGCCACGCCGGCATAGTCGATGGTGTCGCGGAAATGGTCCGACTGAAAGGCCGCCAGCGAGGGCAGACCCACCTCGACGTCGATCAGCAGGGCTTGGGGACCGTTGCGTTCTTCCGGGTAGACACCAATCAGTGAATGGGCAGTCAGACCCTGCAGGAAGATGTGCGGCAGCGCGTCAGGCATGTTGGTGCAGAAAATTGGCGCCTCCGGCAGGAATCGAACCTACGAGCTTCCCCTTGGGAGCGTACTGTTAGCATCGGAAAACACCGAGGGACGCCAGTTTACAGGCATTTCATTGAAAAGTGACCGATCCTTCCCTTCGGCTTGACAAGCCTTTTCGTAACAAGTGTATCCATTTGTTGTGATGATTTTTGCAACGCGTGCGCTGCTTTCGCGTTTCAACGGTTAGCGTGTCGAGAGGGGGCCGGGGATGTCTCCAGGGATGTCGGGGAGGCAGCCGCGTCCGGGAGCGTTGGGGAGGCGACGGTGCCATCGGCGGGCCGGGGGCGGCGCAAGCGCGGCTGAACGGGCTGACGAGCGGTGGGTGCGGTTGTGGGGTGTCTCACACCGTCGGGCGTTCAGGACTGGATGCTGGCCGCGCTGATCCGTAAAGTGGGCGCATCGCGCAACCTGTCACGGAGCCTCGCCATGCACCGCGCCTCGGATTACTGGTATCTGTTCAAGCTGGCCGTCAAGGCGGTGATCTTTGTGGTGATTTTCGGGACGTTGGGTGCGCTTCTGTTCGGTACGCCGCCAGGCATTCCGCCTCCGCCTGCCAATGAGGCTGAGTTGAGAGAGCGAGCTGAAAACGTACTGGTCTTGATGGCAACGCCTGACTTGATTGACGGCGATGGCCGTAGACAGGATGTTCGTGATCCTTTTGTGGAAAACGACGCGGCGTTTCGTCGGATCTGGGGACCGTGGGAGAGCGCTGAGAACCGGGCATCCTGGACCGCTTATGACGAGGCATATGCTAAGCGGCTTCGACAAGAGATCACCGATGCGGTTGTGCGAGATGGCCGGTTTGAGGATAAATCAGGCGCATTGATCCAAGCGTCCGACCTGGGCGGAAAGGCTGAGGAGGTGGAGCGTGTTGTTGCGAGCCGCCTGACAGAGCAGCGCGAGCAGTCGAAGGTGTATTGCACCGGCCTGGAGGAGGAGTGGATTGCCAGAGAGCGCGAGAACTTCAGTCGATCCTTGACTGTAGATGAAGGCATTTATCTGGCAAGGGTGCGGAAACAGCTTGGTGAGTGCCGCTACTGGAAGAGTCAGGCATTGATGGCGACAGGTGCATGAAACCGGCTTGGGAAAACCTCGACATCTTCCTCGACACGGATGACTTTGCCATCCGCGCTACCCTTCGCCTGCAAGATGGCGATGAGCGCGTGGTGGTGGCCATCTTCGACGACCCCTATCTGAACGCGGAGACGGGCGAGTACGAGCTGGACACGACGCAACCCCGGCTGACGTGCCGCTGGATGGATGTGCAGGACGTGACGCGCGGGGATACGGTGGAGGTGGATGGGCGGGTGTATGACGTGGTGACGGATGCGCAGCCCGACGGTACGGGCATGGCGATGCTGGCGCTGGCGGTGCAGGCGCCGTGATCGACCTGAAGATCGAGACGGACGGCATACGGCCCACGCTGGCGGCGCTCGATGCCACGGAGGCGCAGGTGCAGCGGGCGTTGCGAAGCACATTGAGCAAACTGGCGCGCTGGGCCAGAAGCCGTGCCACGAAGAAGATGGCCAAGGAGGTGAAGATGAACCAGACGACGTTTCGGCGCCGTCTGAGGGTGTCGAAGGTGCGCAGCGCCTCGCGTGGCGGCTCGAAGGTGACGGTGTGGTTTGGCCTGAACCCGGTGGGCATCATCTACCTGCGGCCCCGACAAACGTCGCGGGGCGTGAGCGCGATGGGTGGGCGGCACATCCGGTCGGCGTTCATCGCGACTATGGAGAGCAGCAAGCGCGGGGTGTTCAAACGCCGGGGCAAGGCGCGTCTGAAGATCGACCTTCAGCGCGAGGACATTGAAGACCCCGGTGAGAAGCTGATGACGGACGGGCTGGCGAAGTCGCCCGAGATGGAGGCGAAGTTCGTGGGGATTTTTGAGCGGGAGCTGCGGTGGCAAATGCGCAAACAGTGACGACGCTGGATGACCTGCACGAGGCAATCGTGGGGGAGATCCGGCAACAGTTTCCGAGCCTGGCGACGGTGGAGGCGTACCGGCAGGTGCGTGGCAGCCTGCCGCTGCCGGCTTGCCTGGTGGAGCTGGCGGAGCTGGAGGCGACGGACGAGATGGACCCGGGCACGGGGCAGCTCGCCCTGCGGGCGCGCTTCGAGGCGCGGCTGGTGATCGGGTTTCGGCAGGGGGCGCTGAACCCGGGGCTCGAGATCCGGAAGCTGGCAGCGGCGCTCGCGGTGTTCGTGCATCAGCAGCGCTGGGGGCTCCCGGTGGGCGCGGCCGATGTGTTGGGGTGCTGGCCGGATGACTTTGACCCGGGCCTCGATCAGTACGAGTGCTGGCGCGTGGAGTGGCAGCAGGTGATTCACCTGGGAGAATCGGCGTGGATCGAGGACGGCGAGACGCCGACGCCGTATCTCGCCTGGGCGCCCGAGATCGGCGCGGCGCATGAGTCGGACTACCAGCCCGCCGTGCCGCCGGAGGCGCCATGAGCAGCGCGTATGCAGTGGCGGAGCTGGAGCGGCTGCTCGCCAATCTGGTGCGGGTGGGCGTGGTGGCCGCCCTCGATGAGGTGGGTGCGCGCGTGACGGTGGACCTGGGCGAGGTGGTGACGGACTGGTTGCCGTGGGTGACGCATCGGGCCGGGGCCACGCGCACCTGGTCGGCGCCGAGGCCCGGTGAACAGGTGCTGGTGCTCGCGCCTTATGGGGATCTGGCCCAGGCGGTGGCGCTGCCGGCGATCTACCAGGAGGCGCATCCGGCGCCTGCCACCGCGAAGGAGGTCGAGCACGTCGTTTTCCCGGACGGTTCGACGGTGGACTACGACAATGCGGCCCATCGGCTCACGGTGACAGTGGGCAGTGGCCAGGTCATCGTCAACTGCGGCCAGGCGACGATCAACGCGACGCAGGCCGTGACGCTGAACACGCCGCAGACGACCTGCACGGGGGCGCTGACGGTGGAAGGCCCGTTCACGTACCAGGCGGGCATGACCGGGGCGGGCGCGAGCAGCATCGCGGGCGATCTGGCGGTGGCAGGCGGCCTGGCGAACCAGGGGGTGAACGTGGGCGCGGGCCACGTTCACAGTGGGGTCGAGCCGGGCGAGAAGCTGACGGGCGGGCCGCAGTGAGCGTCAGCGTGTGAGTGGTGCTTTCAGGTTGGCCCAGCGGCGGGCAGCCCAACTGTCCAGTATTTCTTGACAGTTGGGGCTGGTCAGGCGGTGTGCTGGGTGTGATGGATTGCGTTGTGCTGGCGTAGTTTATGGACTACGATGATGGCATGATGGAACTGCGCCAGACTCTGACCTTTCGCCGCTGGATGACCGGCCTCAAGGATGACCGGGCAGTCGCGGCCATCGCTGCCCGGCTGACTCGGCTGGCACATGGTTTGGCAGGGGATATCAAATCGGTCGGCGGCGGCGTGGCCGAGCTGCGGATCCATTACGGCCCCGGCTATCGGGTCTATCTGCATCGGCGCGACAATGTGCTGGTCATCCTGCTGTGCGGCGGCGACAAGTCGTCGCAGGCGCGTGACATCCGTCGGGCCATCGAGATGGTGCGCAACGAGGACTTTGACGATGAAAGAGACGCTGACGAGATTTGACGCGTCAGAGTATTTGACGACGGATGAGGGCATCGCCATGTTCATGGCGGATGCTTTCGAGACGGGCGACGCAGCCTACATCGCGCATGCGGTGGGTGTGGTGGCGCGTGCCAAGGGCATGACGGAGCTGGCCCGGCAGACGGGGTTGTCGCGCGAGCAGCTGTATCGCTCGTTCAGCGAGGAGGGTAATCCGACGCTGCGCACGATGCTGGCGGTGATGAAGGCGCTGGGGGTGGAGATGACGGCCAGGGTGGCCGAGGCTCGCCAGGATGATGAGGTTGCTGCACCGGCCGAGGAAGGGGCTGCGGCCTGAATCACGGCCTGTACCAGGGGGCGACCGGATGCGACCCGGGCATGCCTGGTCTGCCTCATGTTGATGGACGAAAACCGGAAACGGCCGGGGCGGCCAGCGGTTTGTCATGGACGGTCTGCGGGCGTGGCTGCCTGCCTGCAGGAAAGACCACAAGAGGAAATCCCCGCGCGCGGGCCGTAGCCTGCGCGGCATGAATGGAACCAGCGCCACTACGGGCCAGCGGCTGGCTGGCATTGAGCACCTGCGGCAGTCGATCCGCGACATCCTGACGACGCCTCTGGGCAGTCGGGTGATGCGGCGCGACTACGGTAGCCGCCTGTTTGCGCTGATCGATGCGCCGATGAACCGGGGCACGCTGATGCAGCTCTATGCGGCGACGATCGAGGCGCTGGGGCGGTGGGAGCCGCGCATGCGTGTGGAGCGGGTGCGGGCGGTGAGTGCGGCGCCGGGGCGGGTGTTGCTGGACATCGAGGGCGTGTATGTGCCCGAGGGCCGGCCGCTGCTGCTCGACGGGATCGAGGTGCGCTGAGGTGGCGGGGGCGTTTTCGCAGATCGATCTGTCGCGCCTGGCGCCGCCGCAGGTGGTGGAGGCGCTGGATTTTGAGCAGATCCTGGGGGCGATGCTGGCGGATCTGCGCGCGCGGGATCCGGCGTTTTCGGCGCTGACGGAGGCGGACCCGGCCTTCAAGATTCTGGAGGTGGCGGCGTACCGGGAGCTGCTGATGCGCTCGCGCATCAATGATGTGGCGCGCGGGGTGATGGTGGCGTATGCGGGTGGGGCGGATCTGGACCAGATTGCAGCCAATTACGGGGTGGCGCGGCTGGTGATCCGGCCTGCGGACACGCGTGCGGTGCCGCCGGTGCCGGCCGTGCTGGAGGCGGATGATGATTTGCGCACGCGCATCACGCTGTCGCTGGAGGGCTATACGACGGCGGGCAGCCGGGGCAGCTATGTGTTTCATGCGCTGTCGGCCAGCGGTGATGTGCAGGATGTGGGGGTGACGAGCCTGACGCCGGGCACGGTGAATGTGGTGGTGCTGTCGCGCACGGGCTCGGGGGCGGCGCCGCCGGAGACGCTGGCGGCGGTGGTGAATGCGCTGAACGCCGAGGAGGTGCGGCCGCTGTGTGACACGGTGGATGTGCAGAGCGCGACGATCGTCGAGTACCGCATCGAGGCCACGCTGACGGTGTTCAGTGGCGCCGGCCAGGAGGAGGTGCGGGCAGCCGCGGTGGCGGCGGCCGAGGCGTATGCGCAGGTGCAGCGCAGGCTGGGGCGCGACATCACGCGTTCGGGGGTGTTTGCTGCCCTGCATCAGCCGGGGGTGCAGAACGTGCAGCTGGTGGCGCCGGCGGCGGACATTGTCAATGGCTGGAACCAGGCGCCGCATTGCACGGAGATTTCGGTGACGGTGGGGGGTGTGGGTGAGTGAGGTGAGCGAGTCGCTGCTGCCGCCCAATGCCACGCCGCAGGAGCGGGCCATCGAGGCGGCGATTGCGCGGGCGCTGCCGGTGCCGATCGGGGCGCTGTGGAACGCGGACACGTGCCCGGCGCACCTGTTGCCGTGGCTGGCCTGGGCGTTCAGTGTGGATGAGTGGCGCGCGGACTGGGACGAGGCGGCCAAGCGGCGCATGATCCGCGATGCGGTGGCGATCCAGCGCCGAAAGGGCACGGTGTGGGCGATGAAGCGGGTGCTGGCCAATGCGGGCTATGGCGATGCGCGCCTGATCGAGGGCAATGGGGACAACGTCCATGACGGCCGCATCAAGTACCAGGGGCACATCACGCATGGCGACCCGGACAACTGGGCGCGCTACCGCTTCAACCTGACGAAACCGATCAGCCGCGAGCGCGGCCGGGCGATCCGGGCGATGCTGGAGGCGACGGCGCCGGCGCGTTGCCACCTGCTGGATCTGGCGTTCACCGACGCACAGTTCTACAACGGCGAGCCGCGCTATGACGGCGAGTTTGCGCACGGCACGGCCTGATCTTTCTGGAGCACATGGATGGCAAATCTGCCTGAAGAATCTCGGTTCGATGAGGGCGTCTACCAGGTCGAGCTGACCGACCCGGTGATTGGCGGCCCGAACGGCATCAGCAACCGCGCGCAGCGCAATCTGGCCAATCGCACGCGCTGGCTGAAGGACCGGCTGGAGAGCGCGCTGGGCGCCAAGGCCGACAAGGACAGCCCCGGGTTCACGGGGACGCCCACGGCACCCGCGCCGGCGGACAGCGACAACAGCACGCGCCTGGCCACGACCGGCTGGGTGCGCAAGCTGGTGGCGGCGCTGGCTGCGCCGCGGGCGCACGTGGGCAGCCGTGGCACGGCGCATGCCGAGGCGACGACGAGTGAGGCGGGGTTCATGTCGGCGGCGGACAAGGGGCGGCTGAATGGGCTGGATGCGCAGCTGCTGGCCAAGGCCAACCGGGCGAGCCCCGAGTTCACCGGTACGCCGACGGCGCCCACGCCTGCCAGCAGCGACAACAGCAACAGGCTGGCGACGACCTCGTGGGTGAAGAATGCGGTGGGCGCATTGAGCGCGCCGCTGTCGCATGTGGGCAGCCGCGGCGCGGCGCACGCTGAGGCGACGACGACGGAAGCCGGGTTCATGTCGGCGGCCGACAAGCGCAAGCTGGACACCGTATCGGCTGGTGCCGGCGCCGGGGCGGTGACTTCGGTGGCGGGGCGCACGGGCGCGGTGACGCTGTCGGTGGCGGATGTGCGTGATGCGGCACCCAAGGCGGGCCCGACATTCTCGGGCTCGCTGCGAGTGGAGAGCAACACCCAGATCGACCTCAACGAGACGGGGACGGTCGTGTATGTGCCGACGAAATCGTTGTCGTCATCGAGCACCGGAGATACAGAGGCGGCATCCAAGCGGGCGGTGCTGGATTATGCGGCACCGAAGGTGAACGCCTCGTTTTCGGGCACGACGAACTTTTCAGGTACCGTGGTGTTTGATGCGGCCGGTGATGCGCGTGGGCGCACGTGGCCGGAGACGGACAACAGCATCAGTTTTGCGACGACGGCCTGGGTGCGCCGGGCGATGAGTGACATTGCGGCGAAGGCGGGGTTTTCCCTGACGGGGAGTGTCTGGACGGATTTCAACCAAAACACGGCTGGACGTATTGACTTCCCTGCATGGCTCGGTGGGTTTCGCATCCAGTGGGTTAGTGGCCGCGTTGTGGACGGGGTGACAGACAGGGAGGGTCTTTACTCTTGCGCAGTGGCTTTCCCTGTGGCTTTCCGAGAGGGATATTACTTCTCGCTGGTGAGTCCCCATCCGGGGTCGGGCAATAGATTCACGGCCGGCCCGCGTCCGACACTCAATAACAAAACACATTGCTATGTGAACATGGGTGTGCACCAGGCGCATGACAAGCGATTCGTTGTTTTTGCCATCGGAAAGTGATATTTGGAGACAACACATCGTGTACTACTTTTGTGCGGCAGATCGGGGTTTTTACCTGAGAGAGGCGGATGCGCCATCAACGTGCGTTCCTGTAACGGAGATTGAGCATGCGCGGCTCTTTGAGGAACAGGCAGGCGGGGCTGTGATCGAGGCGGATGGGCAAGGGCGGCCCATGGCGAGCCGGGCGGCGCATCCCATTTCTGAAGAGGCCATCGCCATGGCGGTGGAGGCGGCCCGCCAGGCGGCGTATGCGGCGGAGGCGGATCCGCTGTTTTTCAAGGTGCAGCGCGGTGAGGCGACGATGGATATGTGGCAGGCCAAGGTGGCCGAGATCAAGGCCCGCTACCCGGACGGGGTGATGCCGGGCTGAACAGGGTCTGCTGGGGCTGAAGGACGAGCGCAGCCCGGGCCGGTGCCAGGGGCGCTGCCGGCGCCCGTGGATTTTTCTCCTCCAGGCGTTGGAACGACACGTCTTTGCCGCCCCCTTTGTGGGGCGGTTTTTTGGTGCGCCCGGCACGGGCGCACTCCTGGAGGTGAAAGTCCTCCCATAAG
>JAUNLD010000121.1 GCA_030532425.1 Lautropia sp.
TGGCCAGCATCGACCTGAAGGCCGACGAAGGGGCGATGCAGCAGCTGATGGCCGAGCGCGGGATGCCGGTTCGCTTCTTCACGGCGACGCAGCTGGCCGAGGTCGAGGTGCCGAACCCGAGCGAGGTCGTGCGCAGGTACACGGGCACACCGTCGGTCAGCGAGGCTGCTGCGCTGCTGGTGGCGGGGCAGGTGGTGGCCGCTGAGCAGGCTACGGTAGCGGTTCAGGCGGCACGGCCGCTTTCGGCCCCGGCCCCCCAGTCGGCGCTGCTCGTCGAGAAACACAAGCTGCGCGGCCCGGATGGCCGCAACGCCACCGTGTCGGTCGCGGCGTGTACGGGCTGGAGATCGACCACATGAGTCGGCCAGTCCTGGCGCGTGTCATGCACTTGTTCGTCCCCGAGAAAGCCCCTCTGGGCGTGCATGACACGCGCCAGGGCAAGTCGGTCGCGCACGATGCGCAACCCATTCCATCAACGTGATTCAACAGGGGGCCCAGGAGGCGGCGGAAACCTCCACGCCGATACCGGGGCCCGCCTTTCAGGAGCTTTCTGCATGTCATCCGGAAAAATCATGCTGGTCGGCATCGGCCCGGGCAGCGTCGAGCACATGACGCAACGGGCGCGCGAGGCCATTGCCGAGGCCGACACGATCATCGGTTATGTCACCTACATCAAGCTCGTGCAGGATCTGATCGAGGGCAAGGAGATCATCCGCAAGAGCATGACCGAGGAGCTGGATCGGGCCATCGAGGCACTGGACCGGGCGAAACAGGGCAAGAAGGTCGCGCTGGTCTCGTCGGGTGATGCGGGCGTCTACGGCATGGCCGGGCCGACCTTCGAGGTGCTCTTCCAGGCTGGCTGGACGCCGCCCGAGGTACACGTCGAGGTCGATGCCGAGGGCAACGAGACGCGCGTGACGGGCGAGGGCATCCAGGTCGAGGTGATCCCCGGGGCTTCAGCCATCAACGCCTGCGCGGCGCTGGTCGGTGCACCGCTCACCCATGATTTCTGCTCGATCTCGCTCTCCGACCTGCTGACGCCGTGGCCCACCATCGCCCGTCGGCTGGATGCGGCGGCGGCGGCCGACTTCGTCGTCGCCCTCTACAACCCGAAGAGCGGACGCCGGACACGACAGATCGTCGAGGCGCAGCGGCTTTTCCTGCGGCACCGCGACCCGAAAACCCCGGTCGCCATCGTCAAGAGCGCCTACCGCCGACGCGAGCGCATCGAGTTCACCACGCTCGACCGGATGGCCGAGGCCGACATCGGCATGCTCTCCACGGTGCTGATCGGCAACAGCAACACCGTGCTGCGTGATGGCCTGATGGTGACGCCACGCGGCTATGCCAACAAGTATGAGGTCAACGAAGGCAAGGGCGGCCTGCGCGAAGGCGAACGCTCCGGCCGCTCGCTCAGCACCGGGCTGAACGGCTGGCTGCAAAGCCTGCAGGCCGAGGTCGAGGCCGGTGTCAGCATCGAGACGCTGGCGAAGCAATATGGTTTGCCAGCTGACTACCTGGAGGCGACACTGGCCGAGCCGCTGGTGGACGAAGCCGAAGAGAAGGCTGCCCGCCGGGCCAAGCGGGCGGCAGCTTCGGGCGGGACGGCCGCGGGAGAGACTACCGCGGGCGAGGGGGAAGACCGCTGAAGCCAGGGACTGCCCTGACCACACTCAACACGGAAGTAGCACCCATCAAATGGGCGAGTGCCCGTGTTGGCAGGTGTCGCCAATGGCACCACGATTGATGACCCATGCCGGGGAGTCTGCATTTCCCGTCCTGTCCAGATTTTTCCCATCATCTGTATTTTCCCATCACCCGTGAACGAGATGTCCGCCATCCATCCTGACACTACAACTGAAACAACAACGACAACTGCAACTGCCAACGCCACCGTTTCTGGCGAGCTGCCCCGTGCGGCCGGGCCCACCGTCAGGACCGACATCGTCGAAACCGCTGAGCCGCCGGTCGTCAA
>JAUNLD010000122.1 GCA_030532425.1 Lautropia sp.
GCCACCGAGAAGCTGGCCGAAACCCGCACCTATCTGCAGGCGCTGCCCTACATGGACCGTCTCGACTACGTGTCGATGATGTGCAACGAGCACGCCTACGTGATGGCCATCGAGAAGATGATGGGTATCGAGGTGCCGATCCGGGCGCAGTACATCCGCGTGATGTTCGACGAGATCACGCGCCTGCTCAATCACCTGATGTGGATCGGTGCGCACGCGCTGGACGTGGGGGCGATGGCGGTGCTGCTGTACGCCTTCCGCGAGCGCGAGGTGCTCTTCGACTGCTACGAGGCGGTGTCGGGGGCGCGGATGCATGCCGCCTACTACCGCCCGGGCGGGCTGGATGGCGATCTGCCCGGCACGATGCCGCGCTACCAGGCGGGCAAGGGCGGGCGCAGCGAGAGCAAGGCCCGCGCGCTCAACCTCGACCGGGAAGGTTCGCTGCTGGATTTCATCGATTCCTTCACCCAGGTGTTTCCGTCGTGCGTGGATGAATACGAGACGCTGCTGACCGACAACCGCATCTGGAAACAGCGTCTGGTCGGCATCGGTGTCGTCGAGCCGGAACGTGCCAAGGCGCTGGGCCTGACCGGGCCGATGCTGCGCGGCTCGGGTGTGGTCTGGGATCTGCGCAAGATGCAGCCTTACGAGGTCTATGACCGGATGGATTTCGACATCCCGGTCGGCGTCAATGGTGATTCCTACGACCGCTATCTGGTGCGTGTGGCCGAGATGCGCCAGAGCAACCGCATCATCCAGCAGTGTGTCGAATGGCTCCGCCAGAATTCCGGCCCGGTGATGACCTCCAACCTGAAGGCCGCACCGCCGCGCCGCGAGGCGATGAAGAGCAACATGGAGGAGCTGATCCACCATTTCAAGTTCTTCACCGAAGGCATGCACGTGCCCGAGTCCGAATGCTATTCGGCCGTCGAGCACCCCAAGGGCGAATTCGGCATTTATCTGGTGTCCGATGGTGCCAACAAGCCCTATCGCATCAAGATCCGTGCCCCCGGTTTCGTGCACCTGCAGGCACTGGACGAAATGTCGCGCGGCCACATGCTGGCCGATGTCGTCACCATCATTGGCACGCAGGACATCGTGTTTGGAGAAATCGATCGATGACAACGGCTTCCAAACCCATTCCGGTCGTCCGGCTGCTGTCCGATGAGGCCTATCGTCGCATTGATCGTGAGGTGGCAAAGTATCCGCCCGACCAGAAGCAGTCGGCGGTGATGGCATCGCTGGCCATCGCGCAGGAGGAGCGGGGCTGGGTCTCGCCCGAGGTGATCGACGACGTGGCCGACTATCTGTCGATGCCGCCGATTGCCGTCTACGAGGTGGCCACCTTCTACAACATGTACAACACCAGGCCGGTGGGCACCTGGAAGATCGGCGTCTGCACCTGCCTGCCGTGTGCATTGCGCGAGGGGGACAAGGCTGGCGAATACCTGAAGCAGAAGCTGGGCATCGATTATGGCGAGACCACCCCCGATGGCCGGTTCACGCTGATCGAGACCGAATGTCTGGGTTCGTGTGCCGATGCGCCGATCTGCCTGATAAACGACAGGCGGGTCGAGAGCTTCATGGACAACGCCCGCCTCGATGGACTGATCGACGAGCTGACGCAGAAAGGGCAGGGCTGAGCGATGGACAGGAACTTGCAGATCGACGCACGGGTTCAGGAGACCTGTTTTCACGGTCGCCACATCAACCCGCAGATCCTGGCAGGGCTGCATTCGGCTGACGACTGGACGCTGGCGGCCTATGAGGCGCGCGGCGGTTACCAGGCGCTGAAGCGGGTGCTGGGCAAGGATGGCCAGCCGCCGATGACGCCCGAAGAGGTGATTGCCGAGGTCAAGGCTTCGGGACTGCGTGGCCGTGGTGGTGCCGGCTTTCCCACCGGCCTGAAGTGGAGCTTCATGCCGCGCCAGTTCCCGGGCCAGAAGTATCTGGTCTGCAATTCGG
>JAUNLD010000059.1 GCA_030532425.1 Lautropia sp.
GCGTCAACCGGGTGCTGCTGTCGCGCGCGCTCCGCATGCTCGATCTGCAGCCCGACGATCAGGTGGTCGACCTGTTTTGCGGGCTGGGCAATTTCACGCTGCCGCTGGCCACACGCGCACGCCGGGTGACCGGTGTCGAGGGAGTGCCGGCGCTGGTCGAGCGGGCCCGGGCCAATGCGCGGCTGAATCGTCACCAGCTGCTGGCCGAACCGGGCAGGGCCGGGGTGCGCTTTCAGGTGGCCAACCTCTTCGATTTCGATCAGGCAGCGTGGCAAGCGCTGGGGCGCGTCGACAAGCTGCTGATCGATCCGCCGCGCGAGGGGGCGCTGGCGGTGGCGCGGGTGCTGGCGGCCTTGCCACAGGCCGAGCGCCCGCGGCGCATGGTCTACGTCTCGTGCAACCCGGCCACGCTGGCGCGTGACCTGGGCATCATGGTGCACGAAGGCGGATGGCGGGTGCGGCAGGCCGGCATCGCCAACATGTTTCCGCACACCGCGCACGTCGAATCGATCGCGCTGCTGGACGGCCAGCCGGGCTGAGGGCCAGGCGCCTGTCCCCGCTGAGCGCTTCATGCCGGAGTGTCGGGCCGCCGCCGACTGTCATCGGGCGGCGGCCGTCATCAGCCTCAACCGGGCGTGCCCTGCCAGTACAGGGCGGTCTCGCCCGGCTGGCGGATGATCTCGCGGTTGTCGCTGACGTGCGCACCCCGGTAGATGAGCGGCTGACCCAGCTGCCAGCTGGCCGGCACCTGCCAGATGCTGCACGTGCGGCGATCGATGACGTTGGGCGTCTGCACGTGCAGGCACATCCAGGCTTCGTCGGCGCCACGGCCGCGCTGCACCGACAGTTGCAGCGTGGTGCCGTCGATGCTGCGCCACTGTTGCACCGGTTGGTCAAAGCCCACGGCAACGCCCTTGTGCAGTTGCTTGCGGCCTTGTGGCGCCAGCGCCAGCCGCGACGGGTAGTAGCGGCGGTCGCGGTCGCTCTGGGCCAGATAACCGATGCTGGCGTAGGCGCTGTGCGAGAGTGACAGGATCGGTGTGCCACTGCCCGCTGCTTGGGTGCCAGCCAGGCTGAAGCTGCCCCCCTCGCCATCAGCCCCGGCCGGGGTGAAGGTGCCCAGATTGGCCTGCAGGTGCATCGACACGCTCAGGCTGCGGAACGTCAGCATCGGCAGGGTAAAGGCCTGGTAATCCAGCGCGCTGCCTTGCTCCAGCCACAGCGAGCGCGCAAAGGCGGGCGTGTCGAAGGGGGCGGCAAAACGCGGCGCCTGCGTCACGTACACCGGCCGGGTGCGTGCTTCGGGCAGGGCCTGGGCATCGGGCCCCTGGCCGCTCCAGGGCAGGCCACGCACCTGCGCTGTCGGCTGGCTCAGCATCGTGGCCAGCACATCACCACTGACACCCTGCTCGCTGATCGGCGCGGCCGGGCTGGCCGGCCCGGAGCCCAGCACCGGCATGTGGCGGGCCGGCGCCGGGGGTAGCGTCTGCCAGTGCTGCACGCCCGTCAGCCCCACCTGGGCGCGGTCGTCGGCCACATGGTGACCCCGATAGGTCAGTGCCTGACCAGGCGTCCAGCCTGCCGGCACCTGCCACTGGCTGCAGGCCAGGCGACGCGATTGTGGCAGCCGGCTTTCCAGGCACAGGCGCACCTCGTCGCGACGGGCACCACGCTGTGCAAACAGGCGCACGCGGTTGCCCTGGGCATCCTGCCAGCGCTGGATGCTGCGCCCGAAACGCAGCTGCCGGCCTGTGGGCAGAATCCGCTGGTTGACCGTTTCGAGTGTGAGGGTCTGCGGGGTTTGCGGCTCGATCCAGCGCGCGCCGGTGTTGAAGGTGAAGGCCGGCATCACCACGGGCGTGACCGTGGCCTGGATGGCCTGGTTCAGTTTCAGCATCGGCGTCCCCCGTGCCAGCCGGGCCGCCGGGCTCAGGTCAGGGGTGCCCTGGGCATCGGTGGCACTGGTGCGGGCCAGCGCCTCCAGATCCACCGGCAGCTTCAACGCCACACGGGTGAACTTGCCCTCGTTGCTGGCCCCGCCATAGAACGACAGGAAATCCAGCAGCTCGCCGCCGCCATTGCCGCTCAGGCCCTTCCACATGCCGGTGTCGACCTGCACCTGATGGCTGGCCGGGCCACCGGCCTCCACCCGCTGGGCGGCATCCACCTGTGGCGCCCTGGGCGCCAGATCCACGGTGCGGCCGCCTGGCAGCATCGGTGCCGCATTGCTGCTTCCGCCATGCAGCAGCATGGCTGCCAGCAGTTCGGTACTGATGCTGCGGTCACGCAGGTGAGTGGCCTGCCTGGCTGCAGCAGCGGTGGCGGTCGCGGCGGGGGATGAGGCCTCGGCGGCTTCGGCCGCCTCTTCATCGTTTGCCGCGGCACCGCTCGTGGCAGTACTGGTGGCCGGCGCGGTGGCATCGGGCGCCTTGCCCGTCCGCAGCTGTTGGGGGGCGATCCTGACGGCATCGCTGGCTGGAACTGCCGGATCGTTGCTGTTGGCGCCGCAACCGGCCATCAGCGCCAGTATCAGGGCGCCAGCCAGATGGTCGTGCTTGAAAGGGGGCATGCCAGTCTCCTGTTGTTACAAGAAATTTGACGAGGATTTCAGATCATGAATCCAGTCTAGACAGCCCCCTGCGTGGGTCATGTAATCAAGTGTTGGATGCGTTTAACTTGCTGACGATCTTTGTTTGTTGTGGATCGGCGGGTAACTGTTGGGCGGCTGATGTTGGCAGGATCGTCGTGCCGGCGCCGCAGGCTGCGCGAGCGTGATCGCGGTGCAGCTCGTCCGGCGATGCTGTTGTCTGGGGCGATGGGGCGATGATGGGGCGCGAGGGCGAAGGGATGGCCGGGGAGCAGCGGCCAGAAGGGGGCGCTTGCAGTCAGCGGCCGCTGCGCGCAAAAAAGCCCGCCAAGGGGCGGGCTTTGGGGAGCGGTCCGGGCCGGGAAGGCCCGGGGACAGGGTACTGCTCAGTCGTTGCTGTTGCCACCGAAGATGCCCAGCAGCGACAGCAGGTTGCTGAACACGTTGTAGACGCTGATGTACACCGACAGGGTGGCGGTGATGTAGTTGGTTTCACCCCCGTTGACGATGCGGTTCAGGTCGAACAGGATGAACAGCGAGAAGATGACGGTGGCCAGCGCCGAGATCGTCAGCATCAGGGCCGGAATCTGGAGCCAGATGTTGGCGATGGCGGCCAGGAAGATGACGACGAAGCCGATCGTCAGCCATTTGCCCATGCCCGAGAAGTCGCGCTTGGACACGGTGGCGATGCTGGCCATCACGCCGAAGATGATGGCTGTGCCGCCAAAGGCCATCATGATGAGCGAGGCACCGTTGGCCATGCCCAGCACGTGGCCGATCAGCCGCGACAGCATCAGCCCCATGAAGAAGGTGAAGCCCAGCAGGATGACGACGCCCAGGCTGCTGTTCTTGGTGCGCTCGATGGCGAACATGAAGCCGAAGGCGATGGCCAGGAAGGCAATCAGGCCCATGAAGGGGCTGCCCTGGAAGAACGTGAAGCCGGTGCTCACGCCGATCCAGGCACCCAGCACCGTCGGGATCATCGACAGGGCCAGCAGCCAGTAGGTGTTGCGCAGCACCCGGTTGCGTGTGGCGGTGCTGACGGCAGCGTGTTCGTATTGAGAGGTGTAGTGGTCAATCGCCATTGGATGGTCTCCGGTAAGGAAAGGGGGCCAAAGTCAGGACAATGGGCCAGCGCGGATTGTAGCATCCCGACCTGAACATTCGTACAGGTATTTCGACGTTTCGTCAGTTTGTCACGGTAGTGAAGACGGGGGCGATTTTGAGGTTTTTGTCTTCCAGTAGCCTGATTTGATGGGCTTTTCATCTCAAGGACAGCTTGTGTTGGGATTCTTTACATAAATGCGAAACCGGTGGCGGAACGGGCCGGATTCCTGATACCAGGCCGCTGAGGGTGGGCTGGGGCCATGTTCCGGACACTGCCTTTCCGCGGGCGCAATTGCTATACTTGCCGGTTGAACCTGTGCGTGCCTGTTTCCATCCGGGGCAGGGCGCCGGGCCGGAAACGATTTTTCCGCGTCCTCCTTTTTGCACAAACCCTGGTTGCCGGCCCCGTGGGGCCTGGTGCCGCTGGAGCTATCGATGGCTGTCCAAAGAACCCTTTCGATCATCAAACCCGATGCCGTGGCCAAGAATGTCATCGGCCAGATCCTCGCCCGCTTCGAGTCGGCCGGCCTGAAGGTCGTGGCTGCACGCATGATGCAGCTGTCCAAGGCCGAAGCCGAGGCCTTCTACGCCGTTCACAAGGATCGCCCCTTCTTCAAGGATCTGGTGGCCTTCATGATCTCGGGTCCGGTGATGGTCCAGGTGCTCGAAGGCGAGAACGCCATTCTGCGCAACCGCGAGCTGATGGGCGCCACCGATCCGAAGAAGGCAGAAAAAGGCTCGATCCGTGCCGACTTCGCCGACAGCATCGACGCCAATGCCGTGCATGGCTCGGACGCGCCCGAAACGGCTGCCGTCGAGATCGCATTCTTCTTCCCGTCGATGCAGATCTGCTCGCGCTGACCGCGCGCCGCGGTCTGGCCGCATGCCGGCCCCACCTCCCGCCTGCGCATCCAGGCAGCCGGGGGCGGGCGGCAGCGCCACCGACGCGACCATGCCGCCGGCTGCAGGGCGCCCGATTGGGCGTCGCTGTCGTGACCGGCGGTTTTTTTCATCCGACATGGCACAACCGATGCAAGCCGTCCTGTCTGCCCGAGAGGCCGTTTCTCCTGTTGCCGACGCAGCGGGACAGCCCGTGCTCCCTGCCGCACCGCGGCTGGCTGCCACCGTTCCCTCGCCCGGGGCCCCGACCAACCTGCTCGGCCTCGATCGCAGCGGTTTTCTCGAATTCTGCGCCAGCCTGGGCGAAAAGCCCTTCCGTGCCCACCAGCTGATGCGCTGGGTGCACCATCGCGGTGTGGCCGACTGGGCGGCGATGACCGATCTGGCCCGCGCCTTCCGCGAACGCCTCCAGCAGCACGCCACGATCACGCCGCCGACGATCATCGCCGATCACACGGCGGCCGATGCCACCCGCAAATGGCTGTTCGACGTGGGGGCGGGCAATGCGATCGAGGCCGTCTTCATTCCCGAGGCCCGCCGGGGCACGCTGTGCATCTCCACGCAGGCAGGATGTGCGGTCAACTGCCGCTTCTGTTCCACCGGCAAGCAGGGCTTCTCGCGCAACCTGGGCACGGCCGAGGTGCTTGGGCAGGTGTGGATGGCCAACCAGCTGCTGCGCCAGCCCGGTGCACAGCCGCGCTGGGCCGGTGCCGGGGCCGATGACAGCACGGCCATCGAGGACGACGCGGCCGATCCGCTGGCGGGCCAGCGCCCGGTATCCAACGTCGTCTTCATGGGCATGGGCGAGCCCCTGCTCAACTACAACGTGCTGCTGCCGGCGCTGCGCGCGCTGCTCGACGATCATGGTTATGGCCTGTCGCGCCGCCGGGTCACGGTCTCGACCTCGGGTGTGGTGCCGATGATCGACCGTCTGTCGGCTGATTGCCCGGTGGCGCTGGCGGTTTCGCTGCATGCCAGCAACGATGCGCTGCGCGATCAGCTGGTTCCGCTCAATCGCAAGTATCCTCTGGCCGAGCTGCTGGCTGCGTGTCGTCGTTATCTGGCGGTGGCGCCGCGCGACTTCATCACCTTCGAGTACGTGATGCTGCGTGACATCAACGATTCGGTCCGTCATGCACACGAGCTGGTCGATCTGGTGGCCGAGGTGCCGTGCAAGTTCAACCTGATTCCGTTCAACCCGTTCCCGGAATCGGGCCTGCACCGCTCCACCGACCGCAACATCCGCGTCTTCTCGGAGGTGCTGCAGCGGGCCGGCATCGTCACCACCATCCGTAAGACGCGGGGTGACGAGATCGATGCTGCCTGTGGTCAGCTGGCTGGCGAGGTCGTGGACCGCACGCGACTGAAGGAGCGGCGCATCCAGCTGCACCGACCGTCCGTCCGCCCGCGCGCCTGAAGGCCCGCGAGGGCACCGACCTATGATTGAATTGGATGATTTCTCCGACGTGAAAGGAACGAGAGGCAGGGAAGGGATGAAGATGACTGCAAGGGCTGCATCACGATTTTCGGCGGCATCGGCCGCGGTGCTGCTGGCACTGGGGCTGGCCGGCTGCGTCACCACCGAGACCGTCAGCAACAATGGTGCGCTGCCGGCCGGCGGCTCGTCCTCCGATCGTGAGGTGTCGGCCGTCACCAGCCAGGTTTCGCCTGCCGAAGAAAAGCGCCGGCGTGCCCGCATCCGTCTGGAGCTGTCGGCCGGCCATTACCAGCAGGGCAACCTGCCGCTGGCCCTGCAGGAGATCGAGCAGGCCCTGAAGATCGACCCCGACTACGCGGCCGGCCACGGCATGGCGGCGCTGGTCTATGCGGCGATGAACGATCGTGCCAAGGCGGACGAAAGCTTTCGCAAGGGCTTGCGGCTGGCGCCGCGTGACGCCGAGCTGAACAACAACTACGGCTGGTACCTGTGCCAGACGGGGCGGCAGGCCGAGGCCATCCCGCATTTCGACGTGGCGGCCGAAGACCGTACCTATCCGACCCCGGCCAAACCGATGCACAACGCAGGCATCTGCCTGTTGCAGATCGGTGATGACGGCGCGGCCGAAAACTATCTGCTGCGCTCGTTCAAGCTCGATCCGGCCAATGCCGTGGCCATGTACAACCTCTCCGAGCTTTACCTGAAGCGTGGCAATCACGAGCGGGCCAGGTTCTATTCCGACCGTCTGCTGGCCACCTACCAGCCCACGGCCGAGACCCTGTGGCTGGCCATCCGCGTGGCGCGTCTGGGCAACGACGAGAACACTGCCCAGCGCCTGACGCAGCAGCTGAACACCCGCTTCCCGCAGTCGCCACAGGCGGCGCGTCTCAACCGTCCCCATGGCCATGACGGCGCCCAGTGACGAACCGGCAGCGCTGCTGCCCCGCATCAGCCTCCCGGCCGAGCTGCAGAAGGCCCGCGAGGCCAGGGGCTGGTCGCGCCTGGATGTGGCGCGTCAGACCAAGTTCCAGGTCCGTCAGGTGGCGGCACTGGAAGAGGGCGATTATGCGGCATTGCCGGGGCGCTCCTTTGTCCGCGCGGCCCTGCGCAACTACGCGGCCGTGCTGGAGGTGGATGTGCAGCCCCTGCTCGACAGCATCGGCGGGCATGCCGAGCCTGCCGAGCTGACGGTGCAGTTGCGTCATTCCGAAGCGGCACGTGTGGCCGAGATGGGGGCCGAATACGAACCGGCCCGGCGCAGCCGCACCAGCCGCATCCTCTGGGGACTGGCCGGGCTGGCCTCGGTGGCAGCACTGTGGGCCTACGTCAGCGGGGGCGCTTCGGTGGCGTCGGCCGAACGGTGGTTCAATAGCGTTTTTGGCGGCAACAAGGCAGAATCACGGGTTGTCGACGGTCAACCGGGCAAGGTGACGGAAACCATCACCTGGTCCTGGCCCTCGGCCAGCGATGACGGCAAGACCGACAACGCCGACAAGGCGCCTGGTGCTGCCAATCCGATCGAACCCTGATCCCGGCACCCGGCCGCCGTCCGGCCTGCCTGCCGGGAGCCTGAAGATTTGCCAAACCAGATGACAGCAGAAGCGGGCGCCATGCCCGATGCCGGAAGCATGAACGACACGCCGATGCCGGTCGGCCCCAGAGGGCGTCGCCAGACGCGGCAGGTGGTGGTGCGCACCGGCGACCACCAGGTCGTGATCGGCAGTGAGGCGCCGGTCGTCGTGCAATCGATGACCAACACCGATACCGCCGAAGCCATCGCCACCGCCATTCAGGTCCGCACCCTGGCCCAGGCGGGCTCCGAGCTGGTGCGGATCACGGTCAACACGCCGGCCGCTGCCGCCGAGGTGGGCGCCATCCGCGAGCAGCTTGATCGCATGGGCTGCAACGTGCCGTTGGTGGGCGATTTCCACTACAACGGCCACAAGCTGCTGCACGATTATCCCGAGTGCGCCGAAGCGCTCTCCAAGTACCGGATCAACCCCGGCAACGTCGGCAGTGCCTCGCGCCGCGATGACAACTACCGGCAGATGATCGAAGTGGCCTGCAAATACGGCAAACCCGTGCGCATCGGCGTCAACTGGGGTTCGCTCGATCAATCGGTGCTGGCGCGGCTGATGGACGCCAACTCGCAGCGCGCCCAGCCCTGGGATGCCCAGGCCGTGATGCGCGAGGCGCTCGTCACCTCGGCCATCGAAAGCGCCCGCGAGGCCGAGCGCATCGGCCTGCCGGGCGATGCCATCGTGCTGTCGGCCAAGGTCTCCAATGTGCAGGATGTGGTCGCCGTCTATACCGAGCTGGCCCGTCGCTGCGATTATCCGCTGCACGTCGGCCTGACCGAGGCCGGCATGGGCAGCAAGGGCATCGTCGCCTCGTCGGCAGCGCTGTCACTGCTGTTGCAGCAGGGTATCGGCGACACCATCCGCATCTCGCTCACGCCCGAGCCAGGGGGTGATCGCAGCAAGGAGGTGGTGGTGGCGCAAGAGATCCTGCAGACGATGGGGCTGCGCTCGTTTGCGCCGATGGTGGTGGCCTGTCCGGGCTGCGGGCGCACCAGCAGCACCTTCTTCCAGGAGCTGGCCGAGAGCATCCAGCGCTACCTGCGCGATCAGATGCCGGTCTGGAGCAAGCAGTATCCGGGCGTCGAGAGCATGCACGTGGCGGTCATGGGCTGCATCGTCAATGGCCCCGGCGAATCCAAGCATGCCGACATCGGCATTTCGCTGCCGGGGGCCGACGAATCGCCGGTGGCGCCGGTCTTCATCGATGGCCAGCGCACCGTCACCCTCAAGGGGGAGCGCATTGCCGAAGAATTCAAGGCCATTGTCGAGAACTACGTCGAGCGTCGCTACGGCAAGGTGACGGCCGAGGCACAGGCCTGAGCGGCCCTGATGCAACGGCACACCTGCCGGTGTGGCCGCTGTGCCGCCAGGGCGCGATAACATTCGGAGCGGCGGGCATTGCCCGCATCCGCAGGGATTTTTGAAAGGGGCATCGCCATCACGGTGTCCGAACAGGGGAACGGGAACGCAAGCATGGCGGCAAACAAACTGGCCGGCGTCAAGGGGATGAATGATCTGCTGCCGCCGGATTCGGCGCGCTGGCAGCGATTCGAGGAAATCGTCACCTCGTGGGCAATCAGCTACGGTTACACCCAGGTGCGCACACCGATCGTCGAGCCGACGGCGCTGTTTGCGCGCGGTCTGGGCACGGTCACCGACATCGTCGAAAAGGAGATGTACTCCTTCAGGGACGCGCTCAACGGGGAAGAGCTGACGCTGCGCCCGGAAGGAACGGCCGGTGTCGTGCGCGCCGCCATCGAGCACAACCTGCTCTACGATGGCCCGCGCCGCCTCTGGTACGTGGGGCCGATGTTCCGTCATGAGCGCCCCCAGCGCGGCCGCTATCGCCAGTTTCATCAGGTCGGTGTCGAGGCGCTGGGTTTTGGTGGCCCGGAGATCGATGCCGAAGTCATCGCCATGAGCCAGCGGCTGTGGGACGACCTGGGCCTGTCCGGACTGCAATTGCAGATCAATTCGATTGGCGATGCGGCCGAGCGGGCCCGTCATCGTCAGGACCTGATCGCCCACTTCGAGCGTCATGCCAGCCTGCTCGACGAAGACGGCAAGCGCCGTCTGCACACCAACCCGTTGCGCATCCTCGACAGCAAGAACCCGGCGATGCAGGCGGTGATCGAAGAAGCGCCGCGCCTGATCGATTACCTCGAGGCACCCGCCCGCGAGCACTTCGAGCAGCTGCGTGGCTATCTGGCCGATCTGGGCATCCCCGCCACCCTCAACCCGAGGCTGGTGCGCGGCATGGATTACTACAACCGCACCGTTTTCGAGTGGGTCACGGATCGGCTCGGTGCGCAGGCCACCGTCTGCGGTGGTGGGCGCTACGATGCGCTGGTCGAGATGCTGGGGGGCAAGCCGGCACCAGCCTGTGGTTTTGCCATCGGCGTCGAGCGTCTGCTCGACCTGGTCAGCCAGGAAGGCGGGCTGGCCGGCCCCGATCCGCTCGATGTCTACATCATCAGCAGTGGCGAGGGCACGATGGCAGCGGCCCTCAAGGCGGCCGAAACCCTGCGTGCCCGTCGCATCGACGTGCTGATGCACGCCGGGGGAGGCAGCTTCAAGTCACAGTTCAAGCGCGCTGGTGCCAGTGCTGCCACGCTGGCCCTGATCATCGGCGAAGATGAACTCAAGGCTGGTCAGGCCACGCTGAAGTGGCTGCGCGAGGGCGAGCAGGCTCATGGCGGCCGGCAAACACGCATCGCGCTGGCCGATGTCGGCGATGCGGTCAGCCGCGCCCTGATCGATTGAGGCCATCGGCACGCACAGACCCCGCTTCAAACGGCTTGACCATCGCGCCCGCACGGCAAGGTGCGGCACCCCTATCCGGCCCGCTCACCGATGGTGGCGGGCCCGCAAAGACCAACACAGGGAACTCTCATGGCATACGACCTGCAGGATCAGGAACAGATCGACGAACTGAAGGCGTTCTGGGCACGTCACGGCAACCGGCTGATGTGGCTGGTGGCCCTGGCACTGGCAGCCTTTGCCGGCTGGCGTGCCTGGAACTGGTACCAGGACGGTCAGGCCGAACAGGCGGCACGCGACTACGCCGGCCTGGTCACGGCAGCCGAGGGCGGTCGCGTCGAGCAGATCACCGAGCGCTACCAGGCCATCACCCGGGCACATGCCGGCAGCATCTATGCGGACATGGCGGCACTGCGTGCGGCCGAGGCCTACGCCAAGGCCGGCAAGACCGACGAAGCCGCCGCTGCGCTGCGCGGCCTGCTGGCCGATGCGGATGCCGAGCCCGGCTTTCATGCGTTGGCTGCCGTGCGTCTGGCCGGGGTGCTGCTCGATCAGAAGCAGTACGACGAGGCACTGCGCGTGCTCGATGGTATTGGCAAGGTCGAGGGTGAGCAGGGCGGCAGCATTGCCGATCGCCGGGGTGATGTGCTGACCGCTCAGGGCAAGACCGCCGAGGCCCGCGCCGCCTACGAGCAGGCCCTGGAGCTGTTGCCCGCCGCCACGC
This sequence comes from Lautropia sp., assembly GCA_030532425.1. Lineage (GTDB taxonomy): Bacteria > Pseudomonadota > Gammaproteobacteria > Burkholderiales > Burkholderiaceae_E > Lautropia. Next base: position 11,097 of record JAUNLD010000059.1, read on the forward strand.
CGCTGCGCCAGCTGGTGGAGCTGAAGCTCGATCGGGTGGGGCAGTGATGATGGCTGCCCCTCGTTTTCGTCCGCACGTCCGCGCCGTTGCCCTGGCGCTGGCCATGCTCGGGCTGACGGCGTGCTCGTCGCTCGACAAGGTCGAGCCTCCGCCCTATCCGGCCATTGAAAAGGGTGAGGTTGTGGCCAGCCTGCGCTGGAAGAACACCCGCGGGGCCAGTGCCCTGCCCGGTTTCCAGCCTGTTGCCACCAGTCAGGGCTTGTGGGTGGTCGATGCGCGTGGCCGCGTGCGGCTGCTGGATTTCAAGGAAGGGCGCGAGCGCAAGGCCTTCAGGATCGATGCCCGGGCGATGGCTGGTCTGGCGGCCGATGATGCGCAGATCGTGCTGGCCGATCGCAGCGGCACGGTCCTCGCCCTCGATCACGAGGGCAGGCAGCGCTGGCGCACCCCGCTCAACGCCGAAATGGCCACGGCCCCGCAGCTGGTCGACACCCAGGTGCTGGTGCGCACCATCGATGGCCGTGTGATGGCCCTCGACAGCGAGTCCGGCTCGATCCGCTGGACCTGGAAGGCACCGGACGCACTGCTCAACCTCTGGCAGAGCAGCCCGATGGTGGTCGATGCCGACACCGTCTATCTGGGCCTGCCCAACGCCCGCCTGATCGCCATCGACCTGCGCTTCGGCGTGCCGCGCTGGGAAACCACCATCGCCTCGTCGCTGGGGGCTTCCGAGCTGGAGCGTCTGGTCGACATCGTTGGTGCGCCGGTAAGGGCGGGCGACCAGATCTGTGCCGTGGCCTATCAGGGCCGGGTGGCCTGCCTGAGCACCCTGGATGGCGAAATCACCTGGAGCCGCCCCATCAGCTCCTCCAGCGGGCTGGCGGCGGATGGCGAGGATCTGGTCATCGTCGACAGCAGCGAGGTCATCCAGCTGTTGCGTCCCGGCGGTGGCACCGTCTGGCGCCAGGACGGCTATGTGCGACGCTCGGTCAGCACCCCGGTCGTCACGCCGGGCAAACGGCTGCTTTTTGGCGATGCCTTCGGCAAGCTCTCTGTCCTGTCGATGAACGACGGCAAGACGCTGGCGCGCATCGACGTCGATGATGCGGCGCTGGCCACGCCACCGGTGGTGGTGGATGACACCGCCTATGTCCAAACCCTCGATGGGACGATCGCCGCGATCGCCCTGCGCTGAGATGAAGCAACCTGTACCGGTCATTGCGCTGGTGGGCCGACCCAATGTCGGCAAGTCCACGCTGTTCAACCGTCTCACCCATTCGCGCGATGCGCTGGTGGCCAACATTCCCGGCCTGACCCGTGACCGCCACTATGGCTCGGCCACCATCGACGGCCAGCGCGTCGTGCTGATCGATACCGGTGGTTTCGAGCCAGTGGCGGCCGAAGGCGTGGCCGCACAGATGGCACGCCAGACCCGTCAGGCCGTCATCGAGGCCGACGTCGTCGTCTTCGTGGTCGATGGCCGCCAGGGGCGCATGGCCCGGGACGAGGAAATCGCCCAAGAGCTGCGCCGTACTGCCCGCACGGTGGTGGTGGCTGTCAACAAGGCCGAAGGGATCGCCCGGCCGATGGCCGCAGCCGAGTTCCATGCGCTGGGCCTGGGCGAGCCGATGGCGATTTCGGCCACCCATGGCGACGGCGTGCATGCGTTGATGGACGCCTGCCTGGAGATCTGGCGGGCCGAACATCCGGTCCTCGCGTCTGGCGATGACGAGGCTGCCGAGGCAGGGCAGGTGCTGGCAGACGAAGACAACGATGCCGGGCACACCGCCGACGACGATCAGACGCCCGTCGATCCGCATCGGGCTGCCAGCGAGGCCGCTGCCCGCAAACCCGTGCGTGTGGCCATCGTCGGCCGCCCCAACAGCGGCAAGTCCACGCTCATCAACGCGTTGCTGGGCGAAGAGCGCCTGATCGCCTTCGACCAGCCCGGCACCACGCGCGATGCCATCACCGTCGATTTCCGCTTTGGCAACCGCGATTACCAGCTGATCGATACCGCCGGTCTGCGCAAGCGTGGCAAGGTCTACGAGACGATCGAGAAATTCTCGGTGGTCAAGACATTGCAGGCCATCGAGGACTGCAACGTGGCCGTGCTGATGATCGATGCCGTCGATGGTGTTTCCGAACAGGATGCCGCCATCGCCGGCTACATTCTCGAAGCGGGCCGGGCGCTGGTGATTGCGCTCAACAAATGGGATGCCGTGGCTGCCGACGACCGTCGGGAGGTACTCGCAGGTTTCCGTCGCAAGCTGCACTTCCTCGACTGGGCGCCGATGCTGACGATCTCGGCACTGAAACGGCGTGCGCTCGACAAGCTGATGAAGGCCGTCAACGATGCCCGCGCCGCCTCCACCCGCAAACTGTCCACGCCCAGGCTCACACGGATGTTGCAGGCCGCCGTCCTGCATCAGCCGCCGCCACGCCAGGGGCCGTTCCGGCCCAAGATGCGCTATGCCCACCAGGGAGGCCAGAATCCGCCGATCATCGTCATTCACGGCAATGCGCTCGACAAGATCGGTGACAGCTACCGGCGCTTCCTCGAAGGCTGGTTCCGGGAGCGGCTGGCGTTGCAGGGCACCCCGCTGCGCATCGAGTTTCGCAGCGGCGCCAATCCCTTTACCAATCGTAACGGCCGGGGCTGAAAGGCTTGAACCCTATGCGCAAGGGGCGCATATGGGTTAAAGTCATCCACAAAGCCGGCCATGCGGATGCCGGCGGCCCCGCTGGGGTCGCCCGTGCACGCACCGGCATGCCCGAACGTTGACCCCAAACATCAGAAAAACCATGAGCAACAAAGGCCAGCAGCTGCAAGATCCCTTTCTCAACCAGTTGCGCAAGGAGCACGTTCCCGTCTCGATCTATCTGGTCAACGGCATCAAGCTGCAAGGTCAGATCGAATCCTTCGACCAGTATGTGGTGCTGTTGCGCAACACCGTCACACAGATGGTCTACAAGCACGCCATCTCCACGGTGGTGCCCAGCCGCGCCATCGAGTTCCTGCCCGAAGGTGGTGCACACTGAAGCATCAATACGTCGCCCATCGGCACGACCCCAACGCACCACGGCCTGACCAGGTCGTGCTGCTGGCGGTGGCCACCCAGGGGCAGCGCCTCGGCCCGGAAGACCTCGACGAGCTGGACACCCTGTCGCGCTCGGCCGGGCTGACACCGGTGCACCGGGAGGTGCTGCGTCGTCCCAAACCCGATCCGGCCTACTACCTGGGCTCGGGGGCGGCCGAACGCATCGGCGAGCAGATCCGGGCCGTCAAGGCCGGGCTGGTCATCTTCGACCACCCGATCAGCGCCATCCAGCAGCGCAACCTCGAACGGCTCTGGAAGGTGCAGGTGGGTGACCGTACCGAGCTGATCATCGAAATCTTCTCGCAGCGTGCGCGCAGCAACGAAGGCAAGCTCCAGGTCGAACTGGCCCGCCTGCAACACCAGGCCTCGCGTCTGGTGCGGATGTGGTCGCACCTGGAGCGCCAGCGGGGTGGCATCGGCGTGCGCGGCGGCCCTGGCGAAACCCAGCTCGAGCTGGACCGCCGGATGATCGACGACAAGATCCGTCGACTGCGGGCCCGTCTGCAGAAGGTCGAGCGCCAGCGCCGCACCCGTCGCCGCTCGCGGCAGCGGGGCGATGCCCTGCGGGTGTCACTGATCGGCTACACCAACGCCGGCAAGTCCACGCTCTTCAATCGCCTCACCCGGGCCGGCACGCTGGCGGCCGATCAGCTCTTTGCCACGCTCGATCCGCTGACCCGCCGGCTCAGGCTCGACGGCCAGCAGGAGATCATCCTCTCCGACACCGTCGGCTTCATCCGCGACCTGCCGCACGGCCTGGTGGCGGCCTTCCGGGCCACCCTCGAAGAAACGGCCGAGGCCGACCTGCTCCTGCACGTCGTCGATGCCGGCTCGCCCGAGCGCGACAACCAGATCGCCGTCGTCAACGAGGTCATCGCCGAGATCGGTGCAGGCGATGTCGAGCAGCTGATGGTCTTCAACAAGATCGATCAGACCGGCCTCGAAGCGGGTGTTCGGCGGGATGGCTATGGTAGGATCAGCGGTTTGTCATTGAGTGCCCATACCGGCGCCGGTGTCGAGCTTTTGCGCGAACTTTTGAAGGCGCGTGCCAGCCAGATGCCCGAGCCGAACGGGGCATGGCCCGACGAGGCGTCCCCCGGCGCAGACGTCGCCGGCGAGCCCTCCGGAGGCGTCGATGCCGACGTGCACGAACCCGGCCCGGCGCCTGCCCACTAACACCGATCTCCTTCACGCAAACCCCTTCATCACAGGTCTTTGCACTACGATGTCTTCCAACGACGATTCGGGCTGGGGCCGCAGCGCCAGCAGTGGCGACGGCGCCCCTGAGCAATCGCCGGGCACATCCGGTCAGCAACCCCAGCGGCCTGCCGTGCAGGTTCCCCCACCGCCACCGCCCCCCCGGCCGCCCCAGCAGCGCCCGCCCGAGGGGCCTCCGGATCTGGACGAGTTCTGGCAGGACCTGAGCAACCGCTTCAACGGCATCTTTGGCAACCGCAAGGGCGGGCAGGGCAACGGCCTGCCGCCCGGAGGGCGGCGCGGTGGCGGTGTATCGGGCAAGGGCATTGCCACCGTGGTGGGGGCGGCTGTCGTCGTCGGCACCCTGCTGTGGCTGGGCAGCGGTTTCTACACCGTGCAGGAAGGGCAGGTGGCCGTCGTTCAGCGCTTCGGCAAGTTCAGCCGCATGAGCACCGAGGCCGGTATCCAGTGGAATTTCCCGTGGCCGGTCGAAACCCACGAGATCGTCGATCGCTCGCGCCTGCGTCAGACCGAAGTCGGTTATCGCAGCTCGGTGCGCAACAAGGTACTCAAGGAGTCGCTGATCCTCACCCGGGACCAGAGCATCGTCGACCTCCAGTTTGCCGTCCAGTACCGGATCTCGAACCCCGAAGCCTTCATCTACCAGAACAACCTCTCCACCGGCGCCGAAGAGCTGATCCGGCAGGTGGCCGAATCGGCCATGCGTGAGGTGGTCGGTGGCCGGGGTACCGATGAAGTCCTCTACGAAGACAAGGCCCAGGTGGCCGAAGACGCCCAGCAGCTCACGCAGGGCATCCTCGATCGCTACAAGCTGGGTATCCATGTGGTCGACCTCACCATCCAGCAGGTGCAGCCGCCCGAACAGGTGCAGGCGGCCTTCGAGGATGCCAACAAGGCCGATCAGGACCGTCAGCGCCTCATCAACGAGGGCCGGGCCTATGCCAACGACGTGATTCCACGGGCCCGCGGTACCGCCGACCGTCTGGTGCTCGAAGCCCAGGCCTACCGGGCCCGTGTGGTCTCGCAGGCCCAGGGGGATGCGCTGCGCTTCGAGCAGATCCTGGCCCAGTATGCCAACGCCCCTCAGGTCACGCGCGAGCGGATGTATCTGGAGACGATGCAGCAGATCTTCTCCAATACCTCGAAGGTCTATCTCGACTCGAGCAGCAACGGCAGCATGCTGTATCTGCCCCTTGACAAGCTGCTCGAAAAGGCGGGCAACCCCGGCAAGGCCGCATCCGCCAGCGTCCAGCGCAGCGAAGAGGCCGCCGTCGAGCAGGCGCCGGTCAGCACGCGCACCCCGCAGCCCGCCAGCACCGGCAACCAGTTCGATGGCCGGGCCTCGGCCGCCAACGCGCTGCGCAGCCGCGAACGCAGCTACAACCGTTAAACCCGGCGATCCCACCGGAACGCTCTGCCGTTGACAAGGTAATCCGATGAACCGATTGCTTGCCCTTCTGGTCTCCGCCGGCATCCTCGCCGTCGTGGGCTCCTCCTGCCTGTTCGTGGTCGACCAGCGCCAGTCTGCCGTCGTCTTCAAGCTGGGTGAAATCAAGCGCGTCATCCTCGAACCCGGCCTCTACGCCAAGCTGCCGTCGCCGATCGAGGACGTCCGCTACTTCGACAACCGCACGCTGACCTATGACAGCGACGAGATCGACCGCTTCATCACCTCCGAGAAAATCAACATCCAGGTCGACTCCTATGTCAAATGGCGCATCACCGACCCGCGCGAGTTCTACGTCTCGGTCGGCAACAGCCAGGTCGCCGCACAAGACCGCATCGGTCGCCAGCTCCGTTCGGCCCTCAACAACGAGATTGCCAAGCTGACCGTGGCCGATGTCATCTCCTCCAGCCGCGAGACCCTCGTCAAGCAGGTGATGCAGGCCATCTCCGGCGAGCTGGCCAAGATCGGCGTCACCATCATCGACGTGCGCCTCAAGCGCGTCGACTTCGCGCCCGAAGTGGCCGAGCGCGTCTATGAGCGCATGCAGTCCGAGCGCAAGCGCGTGGCCAACGAGCGTCGAGGCAAGGGCGCGGCCGAGGGCGAGCGCATCCGTGCCGATGCCGACCGCCAGCGCGAGGTGCTGATCGCCGAAGCCTACCGTGACGCCCAGAAAGAGCGGGGCGCCGGTGATGCCGAAGCCAGCCAGGCCTATGCCCGGGCCTTTGGCAAGAACCCCGAGTTTGCCAGTTTCTACCGCAGCCTCGAAGCCTATCGCGCCTCCTTTGCCGACCGCTCCGACATGCTGGTGCTCGACCCTGAATCCGACTTCTTCAAGTATTTTCGGGGGGCCACGCTGGATGCCTCGGCTGCCCGGTCGTCTGCACCGCGGCCGCCAACCCGGTAGAATCAGGGTTTGCCCATCGACAACCGCTCATTTCCCCCCTGACGATCCTCATGGATGCGCCCGCACTCGACCCATGGTTGCTGGCACTGGGCCTGGTGCTGGTGGCCGAGGGGCTGATGCCCATGCTGACCCCCTCGGGCTGGCGTGAGGCCGTGCGCCGCCTCGCGCAGCTGCCCGATGGCCAGCTCCGCGCAGGTGGCATGGTGATGGCACTGCTGGGCTTGTTGCTGATCTGGTCCTCATGAAAAACCGCTGGTTGCTGCCCGAAGGCATTTCCGACCTGCTGCCCCACCAGGCACACGATCTGGAACACCTTCGGCGATCCCTTCTTGATTGCTATCGCCTGCACGGCTTCGAGCTGGTGCTGCCGCCGCTGGTCGAATACCTCGATTCCCTGCTGATCGGTCGTGGCAGCGATCTTGATCTCAAGACCTTCAAGCTGGTCGATCAGATCTCCGGCCAGAGTCTGGGCGTACGGGCCGACATCACTCCCCAGGTCTCGCGCATCGATGCCCACCTGATGCAGGGCCGTGATGTCAGCCGCCTGTGCTATTGCGCCTCGGTGCTGCGCACCCGGCCCAACGGGCTCGAAGGCTCACGCGAACCCATCCAGATCGGTGCCGAAATCTACGGGCACGACAGCATCGAGGCCGACATCGAGATCATCGACCTCTTCCTCAATTCGCTGGAGCTGGCCGATCTCGACGACATCCGCCTCGATGTCTGCCACCTGGGCCTGGCCAGTCTCCTGCTGGCCGATCTCGATGGCCTTGACGAAGAAAGCGTGTTCCATCTGCTGCAACAGCGCGATCTGCCCTCGCTGCGCGAGCTGCTGGCTGGCCAGGGCGACACGCCGGCCGCACAGGCGCTGCTGGCGCTGGCCGATTGCTACGGTCCGGCCGAGCAGGCGCTCGCCAGGGCACGGCAGGCGCTGCACCCCTGGCCCCAGGCCCAGCCGCTGCTCGACGCGCTGCAGGCCCTGCTGGCCAGCCCACGCCTGCAACGCCATGCCGGCCGCGTGCAGCTGGCTCTCGATCTGGCCGATGTCCGCGGCTTTCGTTATCACACCGGCCTGAGCTTTGCCGCCTACGTCAGCGGCCATGCGCGCGCCGTCGGTCGCGGGGGGCGCTACGATGGCATTGGTGCAGCCTTCGGCCGGGCCCGTCCCGCCACCGGCTTTTCGCTGGACCTGCGCGAACTGGTCGAGCTGCGCAGTGCCAAGCGCACCGATGCCCCCCTCACCATCGCCCCGTGGTCCGACGACCCGGCGCTGCACGCACTGATTGCCCGGCTCCGTGAAGAGGGCACCCCCGTATTGCAACTGCTGCCGGGACAGGACGAAGGCTGCCTGTCCGGCGTCAGCATCACTCACCGGATCGCACAGATCCACGGCCAATGGCAGTTAACAGGAACAAGCACATGAGCAGGAATGTCGTCGTGGTCGGCACCCAGTGGGGTGACGAGGGCAAGGGCAAGGTCGTCGATCTGCTGACCGATGCCGTCAAGGGGGTCGTCCGTTTCCAGGGCGGCCACAACGCCGGTCACACGCTGGTCATCGGTGGCCGCAAGCAGGTCCTGCGCCTGATTCCTTCCGGCATCCTGCGCGAGGACGTCACCTGCTACATCGGCAATGGCGTCGTGCTGTCGCCAACCGCCTTGCTGGCCGAAATCGGCGAGCTTGAGGCTGCCGGTGTCGACGTCCGCAACCGCCTGCGCATCAGCCTGGCCTGCTCGCTGATCCTGCCCTACCACATCGCCCTCGACCAGGCCCGTGAGGCCCGCCGTGGCGATGCCAAGATCGGCACCACCGGCCGCGGTATCGGTCCGGCCTACGAGGACAAGGTCGCCCGTCGTGGCCTGCGCCTCGAAGACCTGTACGTGCCTGGCCAGGCCGAGGCGCGCATCCGCGAGGCGCTCGACCTGCACAACTTCGCGCTGGCCCACTATTACCAGGCGCCCACGCTCGATCCGCAGCAGCTGATCGACGAAGTGCTGGCCCAGGGCGAACAGATCCGCCCCATGGCCTGTGACGTTGCCGGCCTGCTGGCCGATGCACTGGCCCAGGGGCAATCGCTGATGTTCGAAGGCGCACAGGGCGCACTGCTCGACATCGACCACGGCACCTATCCCTTCGTCACCAGCAGCA
>JAUNLD010000060.1 GCA_030532425.1 Lautropia sp.
GAAGGCAATTTCAATTTCACGGTCAATTTCAACTGCGCCCCGCTGATTCCGTATTTCCCGGCAGGTTATCACCGTGGTGAGCAGGGCCCGTGTGTGGTGGTGGGGCTTGAGACGCCCGATCTGCTGGCCGAGGCACTGCGTCAGGCGAACATCCCGGCCGAGCCGCATGCCGACGCCTTCCACCATGCCTTCACTGCCATGCGCGATGCCCTGCAGTATCACGTCGATGCCGTGCAGCGCTGTGTCCGGGCCACACCGCTGGATGAGGGGTGGGTCTATGCGGGCATGGATACATCGGCTGCGCCCTCGAAAAACTGCACGTCGATGCCGGCCATCTACCAGTTGCTGGGTGTACCGTACTTTGGCGCCTCGGGTACGGTCGAGGCCTCGGCCCTGCTGACGCGCGTGTTCAAGTCACTCGATGACGTCGAGGCTGTGGGCTTTTCGGGTCTGATGCTGGCCGTGACCGAAGACGAAGGTCTCGCGGCCGGCACGCGCGCAGGGCAGTTCGACATCCGCGCGCTGCTCACCTACAGCGCCGTCTGTGGCATTGGACTTGACACCGTGCCGATTCCGGGCGACACGCCTGTCGGCCGGATCGTGTCCCTGATGCGTGATACCGGCACGATGGCCTTCCGCCTGAACAAGCCGCTGACTGTTCGGCTTTTCCCGGTCCCTGGCCTGAAGGCAGGAGAGTTGACCCGCTTCGAGAGTGATGATCTATGCAACTGTGCAGTAATGGACGTTGCTTGATTATCTGGTGGCGAATGAGTAAACGGCTTCCGTCCTTCATGGTACGGAAGCCGTCAACGGCAGTCTGTCGTGGTCGGCGTTCAGGCGATCAGAACTGATAGTTGGCTGTCAGCAGCGCGCTGCGCGGCGCGCCGGGCATCGCGTTCGAGCGCCAGTAGGTGCGATCCGTCAGGTTCGTCAGTGCCAGGGTGACGGTCCAGGCGTCCTGACGCCAGCCCACCAGGGCATCCCAGCGGGTGTAGCCCGGCACTTTCTCGGTATTGGCGGTGTCGGCCCAGCGGCTGCCGCTGTGCGTCACGCCCACTTCGCCATACCACGCGCCCACCGGTGCGTAGCGCACGAACAAGTTGCCGTTGTGCCGTGCGGTGTTGCGCAGGATCTTGCCTTCATTCTGCGGTTGCAGGCGGTCTTCGGCCACCTCCGGCTTCATCAGGCCGATGCCGCCGCGTACATACCAGTGTTCGACCACCTGGCCGGTGATGCTGAACTCGATGCCGCGCGACCGTTCCTTGCCACGCACTGACCAGAGCTGGGGGTTGTTCTGCGCATCGGGCTGATAGCGGATGTTGTAGTGCTCCAGCTGGAACAGCGCCACCTGCGTGGAAAAGCGGTTGTCCATCCAGTCACTCTTGATCCCCACCTCCAGCTGGCGGTTGTACTGCGGCTGATCGTCGATGCTGGCGCCGGCCGCCGTGTCGACCGACAGGATGCCGCGGCCGCCATAAGGCGCAAAACTGCGGCTCCATGAGGCATACAGGCTCTGGCTGTCCGAGGGTTGCCAGATGGCACCCAGGCGATAGCTGGTGGCGTTGTCCTTGAAGGTGCGGGCGGCACCGTTGACCAGATTCTGGCTGTGGAAGCGATAGCTGTCCTGACGCAGGCCGATCAGCGCCTTCCAGTGTGCGTTGAAACTGACCAGGTCCTGCACGTAGAGCGCGTTGGCCTTGCCTTCGTGATCGTTGCGGATGTTCGCCGCCTCACGGGCAGGGCGGCCATTCGGCCACGACGGATGGTAGGGGTCGATCGGATACGGATAGGCACCGGCTGCACCCGAGCGCGCGAACACCTCCGGCTCACGCGCTTCGGTGCTGTGTTCAAAGCCCAGCAGCAGATCGTGGTGGATGCCGCCATGACTCAGCTGGCCGGTCAGTTCCACCGTTTGCGTGGTGGTGGTGTTGTGGGTGCGCTGCCAGGCATAGCGCTGCTGGATGCGGCTGTTCCAGGTGCAGGCCCGTCCCTGGTTCGTTCGCCCGTCGGCCGAACACCAGGTACCTCCGAACACATGATCGAAATCCTGATCGGCCGTGCGCTTGGTGGCCACCCACCGCACCTGCCAGTCCCTGTTCAGGTCATAGCTGAGATCCGAGCGCAGCACCCGCAGCCGGTCCTCGACAAAATCGCCCGGCATCGCAAAACCGGTGCGGATCGACACATCGCGGGGCAGTTCGTGATAGCTGGGGCCGCGATCGGGCACCCGCCAGACCGTATCCCAGGTGTACTGACCCACCCAGCGCAGGCCCGTGCGGGTGTCGATCAGGATGCTGGGCGAGAACATCTCGTTGCGGTTGCGGATGCCGCTGCGGAAGCTGTGTGCCTGCTCGCGGTCAGCCGTCAGCCGGACCGCCACGTGCCGGTTCAGCACCTTGTTCACATCGAGCGTGCCGCCCACGTTTTTCCACGAGCCACCCCGCAACGAAACGCTGCTGCCGGCATCAAAACGGGCCTGCTTGCTGACCAGATTGATGATGCCGCCCCCCGAGCCCCGGCCATACAGCACCGACGCCGGCCCCTTCAGCACCTCGATGCGCTCGATGTTGGCCGTGCTGCGGCGAACCTGTCCGCTTTCACGCACCCCATCCCGATAGATGTCGTTGCTGTCGGCCGAGAACCCCCGGATCGTCAGCCCCTCGCCGCGCATGTCGTACGTGGTGGTCACGCCCGGCACACCATCCAGCATGATGCTCAGGTCGTTGATGCCATAGCTCTTGGACTTGCTTACCTCCACCGTGTCGATGGCCTGCGGAATGTCGCGCGGCGCCAGATAGGTCTTGGTGGCCGTGGTCACGCCTTCGGGGCGGACATCGTCCGGGTCGAAATCGGCTGTCACCTTGATGGCGGACAGTTCGGCCGCCGAACTTTCCTGCGCCAGTGCGGATTGCGGCAGGCTCATCAGCGCCACCGGAGCGATGCTGGCCAGCACACAGCCGGCTGCTGCCAGCGTGGCCGTCAGCCTCGGCAGGCTGCCGGGGCAGGAAAGGGAATCAGCAGGGGATGTCATGGGGTAACGGAAATGAAGGTGAAACAATGAAGGTAGAAATCAGAAAATGTATCACAAATGACACGAATTCGCATTTAAGTAAGTAAGGGTCGTCACCGCGCCGATGGTAAATTGATGCGTCACGTACCCTGATGCAGCTGCCCGGTCATGAGTTATTGCGATGTCGTCCATGCGCTGCCGGCGGGCAGCACAGACCCCAACCGGCACTACCACGATCACGAATACGGTTTTCCGCTCGTGGATGACAACGCGCTCTTTGGCCGGCTGGTGCTGGAAATCAATCAGGCCGGGTTGAGCTGGACGCTGATGCTGAAGAAGCAGGCCGCCTTTTTTGCTGCCTACGATGGTTTCGACATCGCCACGGTGGCGGCCTATGGTGAGGCCGAGCGGACACGGCTGCTGGCCGACGCGGGCATCGTGCGCAACCGCCTCAAGATCGAGGCCGTCATCCACAACGCCGGCCAGATCCTTCGCCTGCAAGACGAATATGGCAGCTTCAAGGCCTGGCTGGATGCGCATCACCCACGTCCGCTGTCCGCGTGGCTGACCCTGTTCAGGAAGACCTTCCGCTTCGTCGGTGGCGAGATCGTCAACGAATTCCTGATGAGCACCGGCTATCTGCCGGGGGCCCACCAGCCCGATTGTCCCGTCTACGCCCGCGTGCTGGCGGCCCATCCGCCATGGTGCTGGGGAGAACGCATGTCATGAATGTGTTCACCCACGAGGCTGCGATGCTTGTCTGGAGGAGTGATGTCGGCCAGGCCTTCATTGCATGAGCTGCGCCGCCATGCCATCTCATCAGCAGCCCGCCCAGGGATTCGGCTTTCAAACAGGCGCTGGAAGAGGAACTGCATTGCATCAGCAGTTTTCTGGGTTGATATCCTGTTGCCGTGCATGCTCCTTCGGTGGCCGCAGCATCTGCCGCGGCTTCATCCCCAGCAGCATCAGCACCCCGAAATACAGCAGCGCGCCGCCCACCACCATGCCCAGCACGATGCCGGCGCGCAGCAGTGGCGTGGCCTGCAAGGCCACCCAGTCGAAGTGCTGGCTTCCCCAGGCCAGCACGCTGCCCAGCGCGGCCAGGGCCATGGCCACCTGCACGATGAAGCGCGGCCAGCCCGCACGCGGCGTGTAGGCACCGCGTTTCTTCAGCCCGTGCAACAGCCACAGTGCATTCATCCAGGCTCCCAGCGAGATCGACAGGGCCAGCCCGGCATGTGCCAGCCAGGGCACCAGCAGCAGGTTCATCAGCTGGGTGCAGATCAGCACGGCAATGGCGATTTTCACCGGCGTGCGCACGTCCTGCCTGGCAAAGAAGCCGGGCGCCAGGATGCGTACCGCCGTCAGCGCAAACAGGCCGGCGCCATAGGCGGTCACGGTCTGTGCCGTCATCACCAGGTCGTGGCTGCTGAAGGCACCATAGTGAAAGAGCAGGGCGGTCAGCGGCTCGGCCAGCAGCGCCAGCCCCAGCATCGCCGGCGTGGCAAAGATCAGCGCCAGCCGCAGGCCCCAGTCCAGCAGATCGCTGTAGCGGGCATGGTCGCCGGCGGCGTTGGCCTGCGAGAGGCTGGGCAACAGTACCGTGCCCATCGCAATGCCCAGCAGCGCCGTCGGAAACTCCATCAGCCGGTCGCCATAGCTCACCCACGACACGCTGCCCGGTGCCAGCCACGAGGCAATCTGGGTGTTGATGATGAGGCTGAACTGCGCCACCGACACGCCCAGCAGCGCCGGTGCCATGTTCTTCATCACGCGGCGCACGGTCGGGTCTTTCAGCGCCTGCCAGGCATTGAAGCGGATGCGTGGCAGCATGCCGATCCGTGCCAGCGCGGGCAGTTGCCATAACAGCTGCGCCACCCCGCCGATCATCACGCCGGCGGTCAGGGCCAGAATCGGCGGATCAAAATACGGGGTCAGGAACAGCGCCGCCAGAATGATCGAGACGTTCAGCAGCACCGGCGCAAAGGCCGGCACGGCAAAGCGCTTCCAGAGGTTCAGCACGGCGCTGCACAGCGCCACCAGCGAGATCAGCAGGATGTACGGAAACATCCAGCGCGTCATCACCACGGCCACGGAGAAGGTGTCGGGGTCCTGTCGCAGGCCGCTGGCCACCAGCCAGACCAGGCCGGGGGCCGCCACCACCGCCACCGCCACCACCAGGCTCAGCGTCCAGAACAGCACCGTGGCCACCGCATCCAGCACCTTGCGTGTGCGTGCCAGCGATTCCTGCTGGCTTTCGGCCAGAATCGGCACGAAGGCCTGTGTGAAGGCCCCTTCGGCAAACAGCCGCCGCAGCATGTTGGGCAGCCGGAAGGCCACAAAGAAGGCATCGGTCAGTGGCCCGGCGCCGAAAGTGGCAGCCACCAGGGTCTCCCGCACCAGTCCCAGGATGCGGGAGACCAGAGTCAGGCCACTGATGGTGGCGGCAGCGCGCAGCAGGTTCACGGTGAAGCTCGACGAAAAAGGGGGACAGGACGACCTGGGACAGGGACGCGGCGATGCCATCGACGCCACGACGGCATCGAAGCGGACGCGGGGGATCGGCGGCTGGGGTATCGACACCACGAAGGCATCGACCGTGAAGGCAGCCGATGCCGGCGCGGTGCAGGCGCAGCTGCCACGGTCCCCGGCCCGACAGCCGTGATGATAAAGGGGCAGCGCCCATGATGCAGGTGCGCTTGTCGCTCAAGGGCTTCAGCGGCTATAATCCGACGCTTGATTGCGGGCTAATGCTTTGGCCGTCTGTCAGACGAAGGCATCCCGACACAGACGAACCCGTGACGATTTCGGTCCCGCCTTGCCTGGCGGGCCAGGCTGCCGGCCTTGCCGGCGGGTCGGTGGCAGGGCCGCCGTCGTCACTCTCAGAACAGAGCACAGGCTCTTTGAGGAAACTGCTCCTATGGCAAACATCGCGTCGGCGCGCAAACGTGCTCGCCAGGCTGTCCAACAGAATGCACACAACAGCGCCCTGCGTTCGCGTCTTCGCACCGCCATCAAGAAGGTGCGCAAGGCTGTCGCTGCCGGTGACAAGGCCGCTGCCACCAGCCAGTTTCAGGCATCGATGAGCGTCATCGACTCGATCGCCGACAAGAAGATCATCCACAAGAACGCTGCGGCCCGCCACAAGAGCCGCCTGTCGGCCGCCATCAAGGCAATGGCCTGACAGGTCTGGCCGCCAGCCATTGCCTCGCAAGGGGCCGGGCTGGCAACCAGCGCAGTGTGCTTGCCGCCAGCCACCTCGTGTGCCATGCACCGGGGTGGCTGGCTGTTTTCGTTGGTGGGATACGATAAGATGCACAGACAGGGGCCGCCCGTACGTGCGCAGGCCAGATGACACCGGCGGGATGGTGCCGCCCCGGATCGCCCCGGCAGCCGCTCAGGTGTCTGCCGGCGACATGACCAGGGCCTGCAAGGAGACCGATCATGACAACCCCTGAATCCTCCGCCGACACGGGCGCCATCGACGCCGTGGTCTTCGATCTGGGTGGGGTGCTGGTGGACTGGAATCCGCGCTACCTGTATCGCCAGATCTTCCAGTCCGGGACCGAGATGGAAGATTTTCTGGCCAAGGTCTGTTCGCCCGCCTGGAACGAGCAGCAGGATCGTGGCCGGCCGTGGGCCGAGGCCGTGCGGCTGTTGCAGGCGCAATACCCGGCCTACTGGCACGAGATCGACGCCTACGATACCCGCTGGGAAGAGACCCTGCGCGGTGAGCTGCCCGATACCGTCGCGGTGCTGCACGAGCTGCGTGAGCGCCCGGTGCGGCTGCTGGCGCTCACCAACTGGTCGCAGGAGAAGTTTCCGGTGGCGCGGCGCCGCTTTGCCTTCCTGCAGCACTTCGAGGGTATCCTGGTGTCGGGAGAAGAAAAAATGGCCAAGCCCGATGCGGCGATCTTTGCGCTGATGGCCAGCCGCTACCACCTGACGCCGGCGCGCACCGTCTTCATCGACGACAGCGAAAAGAACGTGCAGGCCGCCCGTGCCCTGGGCTGGCAGGCACTGCATTTCACCGGGGCCGACAGGCTGCGCCAGCAGTTGCAGGCGCTGGGTGTGTTGTAAGCGCATCAGGGGGCCGGGGATACATGGGGCCGAACCCGAAATAAACGGTGTCCGGCGGGGCTGATGTCGCCAGGTCGAGTTCTCCAGGAGAGATGGTCCATTGCCAATAAATGCGCGTGTGCTTGTGAGTGGGCAGGCTAGAATCGGCATTTTGTTGCAAATTGTTGAGGACGTGCGCGCATGCCTGTTGAAGCCAATCCGTTTGCGCTGGCCGAGTTTGCCGACAATCCCGAACCGCGTTGCCCCTGCCTGCTGCTGCTCGACGTGTCGGTGTCGATGCAGGGTGACAAGATCCGTGAGCTGAACGGGGGGCTGCGCGCCTTCGAAGAAGAGCTCAAGGCCGACAGCCTGGGGGCCAAGCGGGTGGAGGTGGGCATCGTTTCCTTTGGCCCGGTGCAGGTGGCACAGGATTTCGTCAGTGCCCAGCAGTTTCATGCGCCGCTGCTGGAGGTGCAGGGCAATACGCCGATGGGGGAAGCCATCGAGCGCGGCGTGGCCATGCTGCGCGAGCGCAAGCAGCAATATCGCCAGGCCGGGGTGGCCTATTACCGCCCCTGGATCTTTCTGATGACGGATGGCGAGCCCACCGATGATTGCAGCACGGCCGCACAGCTCATCCGCACGGGTGAAGCGGCCAGGGAATTCCTGTTTTACGCTGTCGGGGTCGATCAGGCCAACATGGACCTGTTGCGGGCGTTGTCGGTGCGCGATCCCCTGCGCCTGAAGGGTCTGGCGTTTCGTGAGCTGTTTGCCTGGCTTTCCAGTTCGCTCAGCTCGGTGTCGCGCTCCAGCCCCGGTGAGCCGGTGCCACTGGCCAGCCCGGTGGGGCCCAAGGGGTGGGCGGTGGTCGACTGATCCGGATGCGGACCGACATGCGCTGGCACTGGGCTTCGGCGTCGGTGCCCGGATCATCGCACCGGCGCACCGGGCAGCCGTTGCAGGATGTCCATGTCTGCCGCCAGCTGCCCGGTGGTGTCTGGGCGGCTGTGCTCAGTGATGGCGCCGGCAGTGCCCGCCACGGAGGCGCGGGCGCCGCACTCACCTGTCGCCACCTGATGCAGGCCGTGCGTCGTCATGGGGGCCTGGTGGCCCAGGCCGGCGTTGCGCTGCCCGACGGGGGCCTGCCTTCTGACGACCTCTGCCGGCAGTGGCTGGCGCAGCTGCGCAGTCGCCTCGTGGGTGTGGCCAGCCGTCGCGGCCTGGCTGCCCGGGATTTTGCCTGCACGCTGGTGATGGCGATATCAACGGGAACACAGACGCTGGTGCTGCATGTGGGAGATGGCGGCGCGGTGGTGCGGTGTGCCGACATCGGGCGCTGGCAGGTGCTGTCGTGGCCGCAACATGGTGAATACGCCTCGACCACGGCCTTTGTCACCGATCCGGCAGCGGTGCTGCGCATCAGCCGGCTGGACGCGGCCATCGATGGGCTGGTGCTGTTTTCGGACGGGCTGGAGCGGCAGGTGCTGGACTGGGCGGCCCACACGGCTTTTTCCCCGTTCTTTACCGCCATGGCCGCACCGCTGCTGGCTGCGGCCCCGGCCATCGATGTGGCGCGTGCTGACGATGCTTTTGCCGGACGTCTGCCCGGGCTGTGCCGGCAGCTGGTGCAGTACCTGGGCAGCCCGGCGGTGACGGCGCGCACCGATGATGACACCACGCTGGTGGTGGCGGTGCGGACATGAGTGCGTCGAGCCGGGCTGACGGGGCTGCCGTGGTGCTGCGCCGGGGCAATGGCGAGCGCCTGCGTCTGGGCAACCGCCTGGGAGAGGGCGGCGAGGGCGTGGTGCATCAGGTCCTCAAGCCCAGGGGGCACGCCGTCAAGCGTTACGGTGGTCCGGGAGGAGCAGGGGGAGTGGGCGATCCGGCCCGCCTGCAGGCGCGGCAGCGCAAGGTCGAGGCGATGGTGCAGGCCGGCTGGGCCAGGCTGGAGCACGAAGGGCTGTCGCACGCGGCGTTTCCGCTGGATACCGTACACGATGCCGATGGGGCTTTCGTGGGCTTTCTGATGCGGGTGTTCGATCGTCGCTGGCCGCTGCACGAGGTGTATTCGCCGCAGGCGTTCCGCACGCATTTTGCGGGTTACGACTATCGCTTTCTGGTGAAGGTGGCGGGCAACATCGCCCGGGCGGTGGCCAACATCCACAAGACCGGCTGCGTAATCGGCGATGTCAACGCCTCGGGGATGCTGGTGTCGGACGATGGCACGGTGGCGCTGGTGGATGCCGACAGCTTTCAGTTCGAGTCTGGCGGGCAGCGTTTTTTCTGCGAGGTGGGACAGGGGGAGTACACGCCGCCCGAGTTGCAGGGGCGCTCGTTTGCCGGTGTCTGGCGCGAGCCGGGCCACGATGTCTTCGGGTTGGCGGTGCTGATTTTTCGTACCCTGATGCAGGCGCGTCATCCCTTTGCCGGCGTGCCCGAGGTGGGTGATGTGCCCGCGCTCGAAGACGCCATCGCCCGGCGCTGCTATGCCTATGCCGAAAACCGCCACACCGGTCTGCGCCCGCCGCCCGGCATGTGGGCGGTATCGGCCATGTCCGAAGAGCTGGCCATGCTGTTCTCCCGCGCCTTTGATGCCGGCACGCCGGCCGAGCGCCCCAGTGCCGTCGACTGGGTGGCAGCGCTGGACCGTTTCGAAAGCACGCTGGTGTCTTGCCGCCGTGAGCGCACCCACTGGTATCCCGGCCCGTTGGGGCAGTGCCCCTGGTGTGCCCGCAAGGCGGCCGGTGGCATCGATCCTTTCCCGGCGGCTGGCAGCAGCGCCGCCGCTCCGGATGCAGTCCAGCAGGCCCGGCCGCAGTTCTTCCGGCAAAAGACCTACCGTCCGCCCCGGCGCCCGTGGCTGGGGCGGCTGCTGCTGATGGCGCTGAAGCTGCCCGTACTGCCGCTATGGCTGCTGGGCTGGGTTGTGGGGGGCGCGCTGCGGTGCGTGGGGCGCTTGTTGGCCGGGCTGTGGCGCCACAAGGGGTGGGTGCTGCTGGTGCTGATCGGGCTGGGCGTGTGGCTGACGCGCTACGATGCCCAGGCCCCGCTGATGGCGCACTGGACAGGCCAGGCTGCTCAGGCGCTGACCCAGGCGCAGCACCACGGTGTCAAGGCATGGAATGCGGCCCAGGGCTGGGCCAGGGCCCTGTGGCCTGCGGGCGGGTGGCCCTTCGGGCAGGACGGTGCCACCCGCGTGTCGCCCTCGCCGGCTGCTCCTGCCCGCAACGCGGGCACCCGGGATGCACGTACCGGGCTGGCGCGTCGTTCTGGCAGTGCCATGGCGCCTCAGACCGATACGGACGGGCGTGCCGCTGCACCCCCGTACCCGCTTGCCGGTGATGCTGGGGATGCGCTGCACGACGCCTCGGAGGGTGCACGGGCGGGGGGCCGGCCGACACCCAGCCGCGTGGGCGATGGTCCCCGGCCGACTCGCTGGCAGTGCCTCAGCCCGACCGGCCAGGGGCACGCGAGCGGGCAGCGGTGCGCGATGCCTCGGGCTTTGTGGCCCCGTCCCCGCACCCGCGTCAGGCTACGCACCGTACCGTTACCGACAAGGTGCTGTACATGCAGCGTGTGCTGCGGGCGCAGGGCTATCCCGTGTCGGCTACCGGCAGCTTCGATCGCGGCACCCGTCGCTATGCGCTGGCCTGGCTGCGCGGTGTGCAAGGGGTCGACATCCGCGAAAGTCAGAGCGTGAACGAGTTCTACACGGCCTTTCTGCGTGTGGATCACTGATTGCGTGTCACCGTCAGGCGTGCGCTCGGCAGGCATCCATCATTTGGGCGACCACCGGCACCGTCGCCCACCGGGCGTGCCCGCCCTTCAGCCGGCGATTGTCCTGCCCCCTCCTCGTGCCAGTGGCTCCCTGGCGCCTTACGCCCTTGTCTGTGCCAGAAAGGCCATCAGTACCGGCAGCAGCCAGTCGGGGCGTTCCTCGTGGGCCGCATGGCCGGTGAAGGGCAGCCACAGCAGCCGGGCCGTGGGCACCCGCTCGATCAGTTGCAGCGGATTGCTGCGCACCACCACCGGATCGTCCTCGCCGTGCACCACCAGCAGCGGTACGGCAATCTGGCGCACGGCCTCGCCAGGGTAACCATCGGGGCCGTCATCCAGCCACAAGGCCTTGATGTGCGAGACCAGGGCATCGAAGTCTGGCGCGGGGTTCAGCGCGTGATAGCGCGCGTATTCGTCCGGGAAATGGGTTTGCCAGAAGGCGGTGCTGATGTCGGCAAACAGGGGGCGGGTGGGGTCATCGGCTGCCAGCTGCCAGTGGCCACCGATGCTGACCACGCAACGCAGCGGCCCGGGGCTGCTTCCCTGGGCGGCTGCCAGCCGCAGCCCCAGGATGCCGCCATCACTGAAACCGATGACACCGTAGCTGCTCAGCGCCAGCTGCTGCACCACGGCCTGCACATCCTGTTGCAGCCGGGCATAAGAAAGCGTGCGCGGGCGGGCGTTCCCGCCGCCCGTGTCATGCTCTCTGCCCGTGGCGGCAGCCGTCGTACCGGTTGCTGTCGTGGCCACCGTGTGGCCCCTGCCGCCTGTGCCGTCACCTGCCATCGTCGACATTCCTTGCCCGCGGCTGTCCAGCCCGATCAGCCGGTAGTGTGGGGCCAGCACGGGCGTGATGGCGTTGAAGCTCTCACTGGAGCCAAAGCCGCCGTGCAGCAGCACCAGCGCCGGGCCATCGGGGTTGCCGATCTCCTCCACATACAGGCGCGCGCCATCCACCTTCAGATGACGGCCACGGGTGTGGGTGAAGCGGTCGGCCAGGGGTGCGCTCATGTCGGTATCCTGCAGGGGTTCAGCGCAGGGGGGACGCCGGCGGGGGCGCCTCCTGCCGCTGCATGCGCCGCATGCGGATCTGTTCAGCCGCCAGCGCCACCATGAAGACGGCGGTCAGCAGCAGCACCACGGTGGGGGCGGGCGCACTGTCCAGAAAGAAGCTGAGGTAGACGCCGCCCACCGAGCACAGCAGCGCCACCGTGGCCGACACCAGCAGCATCCACCCGAAGGTACGGGTCAGCAGCAGTGCAATGGCGCCAGGGGCAATCAGCAGCGCAATCGTCAGCACGATGCCCACCGACTTGAGCGCTCCCACCACCGCCATCGATACCGCTGCCAGCAGCGCATAGTGCAGCAGCCTCACCGGCAGCCCGGCCGTGCGCGCCTGCACGGGATCGAAGGCTTGCAGCATCAGGTCCTTCCACTTCAGGCCGATCCAGCCGGTGATGACGAAGGCGATCAGGCCGCTGTCGCGAATGTCGGCCATGTCCACGCCCAGCACGTCGCCAAACAGGATCTGGTCCAGATGCACATCGGTGCGGGCAAAGGCGTACAGCAGCAGGCCCAGCGCAAACATGCTGGAAAAGATCACCCCCATGACCGTGTCCTGCTTGATGCGGCTGTGGGTGTGCACATAGCCCGCCAGCAGCGCGCACGACATGCCGGCGACAAAGGCACCCGCGGCCAGGGGCAGGCCCAGCACGTAGGCGATGATGACGCCCGGAAAGACCGCGTGCGAGATGGCATCCCCCAGCAGCGCCCATCCCTTGAGCACCAGATAACAGGAGAGCAGTGCCATCGGCACTGCCACCACCGCTGCCATCAGCAGCGCCGTCTGCATGAAGTCGAATTGCAGCGGGGCAAGCAGGGTTTCCATGTCCATGCTCAACCCTCCGGGGGGGCTGCGGATGCAGGGGCGGCGCCGGCGGCCAGCGTGTCGCGCCGGCGCCGGCGGGCGGCCAGCAGGCCGTGGGTGGGGGCAAACACGAAGGCCAGGCCAAACAGCAGCGCCTGGATCATCACCACGATGGCGCCGGTGGCCCCATCGAGAAAATAGCTGGCATAGACGCCGGCCAGGCTGCTGAACACGCCAATGGCCATGGCAATGAGGATGATGATGCCGAAGCGGTCGCTGAGCAGGTAGGCGGTGGCGCCGGGGGTGACGATCAGCGCAATCACGAGAAAGGCACCCACGGTTTGCAGTGCCGCCACCGTGCAGGCCGACAGCAGGGCAAAGAACACCACCTTGAGCGCCAGCGGGTGCAGGCCGGCGCTGCGGGCATGGGTCTCGTCAAAGAACACCACCAGCAGGTCTTTCCAGCGCAGCGTCAGCACCACCAGCGTGATGCCGCCGATCAGCAGCAGCTGTCTGGTGTCGGCCGGCGAGATCGCCAGCACGTTGCCCAGCACGATGGTCTGCACGTTGACGCTGGTGGGCGAGAGCGAGATCATGAACAGTCCCAGCCCGAAGAAGGCCGAGAAGATCAGGCCGATGATGACGTCTTCCTTCAGACGGGTATGGCGGTTGAGCAGCATCATCGCCCCGGCCGCCAGCCCACCGGCAAAGAAGGCGCCGGCCGAAAACGGCAGCCCCAGCATGTAGGCACCGGCCACGCCGGGCACGATCGAGTGCGACAGTGCATCGCCGATCAGCGACCAGCCCTTGAGCATCAGGAAGCACGACAGAAAGGCACAGACGCAACCGATCAGCGCCGACACCCACAGCGCGTTGAGCATGTACTCGTAGCGGAAAGGCTCCAGCAGCAATTCCATCAGCCGTGCCTCGTATCGGGGGGGACGGGAGGGCGGGCATGGCCGGGCATGGAGGCGGTGGCCGCCTGGGAGAGGGGAGGCGGAACGGCGGCGGGGGCAGGCACGCCCGGCGTGGCCGTGGGGTGGCCGCGAACCGACGAGCGGCCATCCAGCAGCACCAGCGGGCGCTCGTCATCGGTCATGATGCCCACCACCGTGCAGCCGTCGCAGACACTGGCGGGTGTGGGCAGGTCGAAGTGCCGCAGCACGCCGCCAAAGGTCATTTCGAGATTCTTGCGGGTGAAGATGGTAGCCGTGGGGCCATAGGTGAGCACCGTATTGCGCATCAGCACGGTGCGGTCGCAGAATTCGGGCACGCTGCCCAGGTTGTGCGTCGAGACCAGGATCACCCGGCCTTCATCACGCAGCGCCTTCAGCAGCTCGATGATGGCATCTTCGGTCTTGACGTCGACCCCGGTGAAGGGTTCGTCCAGCAGGATCACCCGGGCATCCTGCGCCAGCGCACGTGCCAGGAACACGCGCTTTTTCTGGCCGCCCGAGAGCTCACCGATCTGGCGGTGCGCCAGGGCATCCATCTGCACCCGTGCCAGGGCCTGGGCCACGGCCTCGTGATCGCGTGCACGTGGGCGGCGCAGAAAGCCCATGTGGCCGTAGCGTCCCATCATCACCACGTCTTTCACGCGCACCGGAAAATTCCAGTCCACTTCCTCGTTCTGCGGCACATAGGCCACCAGGTTCTGCCGCAGCGCGGCCTGTACCGACTGGCCCAGCACCCGCACGCTGCC
Organism: Lautropia sp.; assembly: GCA_030532425.1. Classification (GTDB taxonomy): domain Bacteria; phylum Pseudomonadota; class Gammaproteobacteria; order Burkholderiales; family Burkholderiaceae_E; genus Lautropia. The sequence goes on from JAUNLD010000060.1 coordinate 14,416, forward strand.
GCGCGCCGGGTGCAGAAACCCCATGATGGCCTTGAACAGGGTGGATTTGCCACTGCCATTGACGCCCACCAGCGCGGTGATGCTGCCGGTGGGGGTGCAGAAGCTGGTGTTGTTCAGGGCCGTATGGCCGTTGTTGTAGGTGATGCTCACGCCGCGCACGTCCAGCCCCGCGCACTCGGCATTGCCGGGGGCCAGGCCGGCGGGTGGGGCAGGGGGATGCGGGGGCTGGGCGGTGTCGGCAGTTTTCAATCGGCAAGACCCTTGGCGACGGTTTCGGTGGTGACACGCAGCAGATCCAGGTAGGTGGGTACCGGGCCATCGGCGGCGCTGAGCGAATCCACGTACAGAACCCCACCATAGCGGATGCCGGTTTCGCGTGCAACCTGCTCGGCGGGGGCGGGCGAGACCGTGCTTTCACTGAAGATGGTGGGGATCTTGTGGGCGCGCACTTCGTCGATGACGTGGCGCACCTGGCGTGGTGTGCCTTGCTGGTCGGCATTGATCGGCCACAGGTACAGCTCTTTCAGCCCGAAATCACGTGCCAGATAGCTGAACGCCCCTTCACTGCTGACCAGCCAGCGATGATTCTGCGGCAGCGCCGACAGCTGCTGGCGCATCGGGGCCATCGTGGCCTCGATCTTCTTCTTGTAGGCCGCGGCATTGGCCTGATAGGTGCTGGCGTTGGCGGGATCGTGCTGAGCCAGTGCACGGGCGATGTTGTCGACATAGGTGACGGCCAGTGTCGGCGACATCCAGGCGTGCGGGTTGGGTTTGCCGGCATAGGGGCCATCGGCGATCGGAATCGGTGTGATGCCTTCGGTGACGACCACGCCCGGCACGTTCTTCAGGCGCTTGAAGAATTTCTCGAACCAGCGCTCCAGGTTCAGCCCGTTCCACAGCACCAGCTGCGCACCCTGTGCCCGTACCAGATCGCCGGGCGTGGGCTGGTAGTCGTGGATCTCGGCACCGGGCTTGGTGATCGATTCGACCACGGCGGCATCCCCGGCCACGTTGCGGGCCATGTCGGCAATCACCGTGAAGGTGGTGACAACCTTGAAGGGCTTGCCCCCGGCCGCCTGGGCGCCGGCCGGGGGCAGCAGGGCGAGCGCCAGACCGGGCAGGGCCAGGGCCAGCAGTGCCCGGCGTGAGCGTCGTCGTGCGGGAGCCGCCTGATGCGGTCCATGACCCAGGGGGGAAGGGGAGGTCGATGGCATGCGGGTCGGGATCATGAAATACCTCGTGTCGGATGGACCGTGGCAGATGGCGGGGTCACGGCAGTTGAGATCGATGGGGATGCGCCTGGTGTGATCCGGGTATGGATCCTGCCAGAAAGCACAGGGGCAAATTATAGTGCATGCTATATAGCCTATGCTATATCATTTGTCGAGATCAAGAATCATTATCATATTTCTGTCCGGTATGATCCGGAAACATGGAGGTGGGGCCCGACGCCGGCTGGGCAGGCCCGCCCCATGCTTCCTCTCTTGCCTGTGGTGTTCATGACCGACCGTTCTCCAGCCCGTCATATCCTGCGCAGCCGCATCCGCCGCAAGTTGCTGGCCGATGCGGCCGACCCGCGCCAGCCGCTGGCCGGTGCGGCCGTGCCGGCGTCATCCGGGCAGGACCTGGATGCCGTGCAGACCGAGGGTTTTCGGCAGGTGCGCGATGCCCATCGTTACGAGCTGGTCGAGGATTATGTCGAGCTGATCGCCGACCTGATCGCGGCGCATGGCCGTGCCCGCCAGGTGGAGATCGCCGCGCGCCTGGGCGTGGCCCAGCCGACGGTGGCACGGATGCTCAAGCGGCTGGACCGCGATGGCTACCTGGTGCTGCGCCCATATCAGGGGCCGCAACTCACGGCCCGGGGCCAGGCGCTGGCCGATGCCAGCCGCCACCGCCACCGCCTGGTCGAGATCTTCCTGCGGGCGCTGGGGGTGGATGAGGACAATGCCCGCCGTGATGCCGAGGGACTGGAACATCATGCCAGCCAGGCCACGCTCGATGCCTTCCGCCGCTACCTGCAACAGGCGGGCAAGCTGCCGGCCGACCTGCCGGCGGTGACCCCCACCGGCAGCGAACCGTCCGACCGGGGAGAACCGTCCGACTGAGACGGCCCGGGCGGCCGGAGCCGGGCATGCCGGGGCCGATGGTGGCGCTCCAGGCCCATCCTGCGTGGGACGGGCTGCCAGCCGTGTGCCGCTTGCGCCGGGTGCGCGGCCGCTCGTTGCGCCGTTCAGGCGGCCGCGTCGGTGTCGCCGATGCTGCTGGCCGCCTTGGGCGGGCGTGGTCCGAACAGGGCCGTGCCGATGCGCACCATCGTGCTGCCGGCGGCAATGGCGGCCTCCAGATCGTCCGACATGCCCATCGACAGGGTGTCGAAGCGGGCAGCGAGGGCAGCTGCCTCTGCTGCACCGGGGACGATGGCGTGGGGGTCGTTGCCATCGGTGCTGGGTGAGGGCGCGGGGGCCGCGGTGCCCGGCACGCCGGCGGCGTCGACCGATGCCGCCAGTGCTGCGCGGATCTCGTCGTGAAGCTGCCGCAGCCGGCCAAAGCGCATCCGCTGCACCGCTTCGTCGTCGGTCGGTTCGGGGATCGCCATCAATCCGCGCAGCTGCAGGCCGGGCAGGGGGGCGATCGCCAGCGCCAGCGCCAGCGCCTCCTCCGGTGCACAGCCCGACTTGCTGTCTTCACCCGAGACATTGACCTGCAGGCAGATGTTCAGCGGTGCCAGCCCCCCGGGGCGCTGATCCGAGAGGCGCCGGGCAATGCGCAGGCTTTCGACCGAATGCACCCAGTCGAAGTGTTCGGCGATCCGGCGCGTCTTGTTGGACTGGATCGGGCCGATGAAATGCCATTGCAGCCCCAGCCCGGCCAGTGCCTGCTGCTTGTCGAGGGCTTCCTGCAGATAGTTCTCGCCCATCGCGTGCGGACCCAGGGCAGCCAGTGCCGCCACCTCGTCAGGGCTGCGGGTCTTGCTGACCGCCAGCAGCTGCACGGCGTCGGGCGGGCGGCCCGCAGCCACGCAGGCCCGATGGATGCGTTCGACAACCTGCTGGTGGGCCGATTCCAAAGAGAATGTGCCGTTCATCGCCTTGTGCCGCAAGTTCGCCTGCCCGGGTGCAGGTTGCTGCGGTTTGCCTTCTAGGATTGACGCTGGACACATTGTAGGCCAGTGCCCGGCATGATGACCGGGCCGTCGGCAGGCACGGGCCTGCCGCGCTGTTTCTTGGCTGGCCAACCAGGATTCTTGCACATGGACATCACAGAGCTGTTGGCGTTTTCGGTCAAGAACAAAGCATCCGACCTTCACCTGTCGGCGGGCATGCCGCCGATGATCCGTGTGAATGGTGATGTGCGGCGGATCAACCTGCCGGCGATGGATCACGAGGCCATTCATGGCCTGATCTACGACATCATGAACGACTCGCAGCGCAAGGAGTACGAAGAGCGGCTGGAGTGCGACTTTTCGTTCTCGATTCCCGGCCTGGCCCGCTTCCGTGTGAACGCCTTCGTGCACGAGCGTGGTGCGGGGGCGGTGATGCGTACCATTCCGTCCAAGATCCTCACGCTGGAACAGCTGAATTGCCCGAAGTCCTTCGTCGACATCGCCATGCAGCCGCGCGGCATCGTGCTGGTGACGGGGCCGACCGGCTCGGGCAAGTCGACCACGCTGGCGGCGATGATCAACCACATCAACGAAAACCAGTTCGGTCACATCCTCACCGTCGAGGACCCGATCGAATTCGTGCACGAACCCAAGCGCTGCCTCATCAACCAGCGTGAGGTCGGCCCGCACACCCATTCCTTCAACAACGCCCTGAAAAGCGCGCTGCGTGAAGACCCGGACATCATCCTGGTGGGCGAATTGCGTGACCTGGAAACCATCCGCCTGGCCCTGACGGCGGCCGAGACCGGTCACCTGGTCTTTGGCACGCTGCACACCTCGTCGGCGGCCAAGACCATCGACCGTATCGTCGACGTCTTCCCCGCTGCCGAGAAGGACATGGTCCGGGCGATGCTGTCGGAATCGCTCAAGGCCGTCATCTCGCAGACGCTGCTCAAGACCAAGGACGGCAACAGCCGGGTGGCTGCGCACGAGATCATGATCGGCACGCCGGCCATCCGCAACCTGATCCGTGAGGCCAAGGTGTCGCAGATGAACGCCGCCATCCAGACAGGGGCTGCCGTCGGCATGCAGACGCTCGACCAGTGCCTGACCGACCTGGTACGCAAGAACGTGATCTCGATGGCCGAGGCCCGCAGTGCTGCTGCCGTGAAGGAAAACTTCCCGGTCTGATCCGGCTGCCGGCACCTCCCTTTCTTTCAAGATAGTCTTCCTGTCGACCGATGAATACCAAGCCCGCCAACGCCACGGCCCGCCCGGCCGTTTCCTCCCAGAAAAGCTCGATGCAGGAGCGCGAGCAGGCCTCGGCCTTCCTGTACGACCTGCTGCGGCTGATGGTGGCCAAGGATGGCTCGGACCTGTTCCTGACGGTGGACTTCCCGCCCGCGTTCAAGATCAGCGGCAAGATGGTGCCGGTTTCCGACAAGCCCCTGACCATGCAGCACACCATCGAGCTGGCGCGGGCACTGATGAATGATCGCCAGGCCGCCGAGTTCGAGGCCACCAAGGAGCTGAACTTCGCCATCAGCCCGAGCGGTATCGGCCGCTTCCGGGTCAACGCCTTCACCCAGATGGGCCGTACCGGCCTGGTGCTGCGCGTCATCAAGAGCGAGGTGCCCGACTTTGAAAGCCTCGATCTGCCGCCGGTGATGAAGGACCTGGCGATGACACAGCGCGGCCTGATCCTGATGGTGGGCGCCACCGGCTCGGGCAAGTCGACCACGCTGGCGGCGATGCTTGGCTATCGCAACGAAAACAGCCACGGCCACATCATCACCATCGAAGACCCGGTCGAATTCGTCCACCCGCACAAGAACTGCATCGTCACCCACCGCGAGGTGGGCGTCGACACGCTCGACTGGCACATCGCCCTGAAGAACACCCTGCGGCAGGCGCCCGATGTCATCATGATCGGCGAGATCCGCGACCGCGAGACGATGGAACACGCCGTCGCCTTTGCCGAGACCGGGCACCTGTGCCTGGGCACGCTGCACGCCAACAGTGCCAACCAGGCCCTGGACCGCATCATCAACTTCTTCCCCGACGAGCGCCGTCAGCAGCTGCTGATGGACCTGTCGCTGAACCTCAAGGCCGTGGTGTCGCAGCGTCTGGTGCCCTGCGAAACCCGCAAGAAGCGCGTGGCCGCCGTCGAGATCATGATTAACTCGCCGCTGATTTCCGACCTGATCTTCAAGGGCAGCGTCAGCGAGATCAAGGAGATCATGAAGAAGTCGCGCGAGCTGGGCATGCAGACCTTCG
>JAUNLD010000061.1 GCA_030532425.1 Lautropia sp.
CAAGCTTACGCTTTAGCGGCCTGAACTGTGCAGGTTCTGGTGGGTCATTACACCTGCTTATCGACGGCAAAGCCGACCGATGGCGCCAGCATCAGCAGATTGCCGTTCCTGCGGGTATCGCCTGTGTGGCCGTAGCGGCGACTGACGCGGTACGCGCCTGTCACTGAAAAGACGATCGGATCAATGGCCTTGTAACTGGTCGCTGAAGCCATAGATACATCAGCCAGCAGATCAGGGATTGGGCCAGCAGGAACAAAATGGGGGCGGGGTTACCCCAGCACCCGCCCCGAGCGAAGGCGGCGGCCCAGGCTGCCGATGACGGGCCCGCCGTGGTTGTGGCAGATGGCGCAGGCCAGGGCGTCGGCCGCGTCGCTGGAGGGCAGGCCGGGTAGTGTCAGCAGGCGCTTCACCATCTCCTGCACCTGCTCCTTGGTGGCACGGCCATAGCCGACCACGGCCTGCTTCACCTGCAGGGCGGTGTATTCGTAAACGGGTACGCCCTGGCTGACCAGCGCGCCCAGGCAGGCGCCGCGCGCCTGGCCCAGCATCAGCGTCGACTTGGGGTTGACGTTGACGAAGACGATCTCGCAGACGGCCACGGTTGGCTTGAACTCGGCGATCAGTTCGACGATGCCGGCATGCAGCCGGCCGATCCGTTCGGGCAGCTGGCCTTCGCCCGAGCGGATGACGCCACTGGTGACGTAGCGCATCGCGTCGCCACGGGTGTCGATCAGCCCGAAGCCGGTGACGCGCAGGCCGGGGTCGATGCCAAGAATGCGCATGAAAAATCAGGGATCAGTGACGGAAGTGGCGCACGCCGGTGAACACCATGCAGACGCCACGCTCGTTGGCGGCGTCGATGACTTCCTGGTCGCGCATCGAGCCGCCGGGCTGGATCACGGCGGTGGCGCCACCGTCGATCACCACGTCCAGGCCGTCGCGGAACGGGAAGAAGGCGTCCGAGGCCACGACCGAGCCCTTCAGGTCAAGGCCGGCATTCTCGGCCTTGATCGAGGCGATGCGGGCCGAGTCGACGCGGCTCATCTGGCCGGCGCCGATGCCCAGCGTCTGGCCGTTGGCGCAGTAGACGATGGCGTTGGACTTGACGTAGTGCGCCACCTGCCAGGCAAAGAGCAGGTCGGCCAGCTGCTGTGGCGAGGGCTGCTTCTGCGTGACCACCTTCAGGTCGCTGGCCTGCAGGCGGTGTTCGTCGGGGCTCTGCACCAGCAGGCCGCCCCCCACGCGCTTGAGGTCGAGCCGGTTGCTGGCGTGGGCCAGCGGCACTTCCAGCAGGCGCACGTTCTGCTTTTCCTTCATTACCAGCAGGGCTTCGTCCGAGAAGCCGGGCGCCAGCAGCACCTCGACGAACTGTCTGGAGACGGCGCGTGCGGTGTCGCCGTCCACCGGCCGGTTGAAGGCGATGATGCCGCCGAAGGCCGAGGTGGGGTCGGTGGCAAAGGCCAGCCGGTAGGCCTGTTCGGTCGAGGCACCGACGGCCACGCCGCAGGGGTTGGCGTGCTTGATGATGACGCAGGCCGGTTGCTCGAAGGCCTTCACGCATTCCCAGGCGGCATCGGCGTCGGCGATGTTGTTGTAGGACAGCGCCTTGCCCTGGTGCTGGCGGTAGGTGGCGAGCGACCCGGCCGCCGGCTGTGCCTCGCGGTAGAAGGCGGCGTGCTGGTGCGGGTTTTCACCATAGCGCATCGGCTGCACCTGCTCGAATTGCAGGCTGAGGATGCGCGGCAGCGCTGCCTTGCCGCCATCGTCGGCGATGGCCGAGAGGTGGTTGGCCACGGCGCCGTCGTACTGGGCGGTGTGGGCATAGGCCTTGACGGCCAGGCCAAAGCGGGTGGGGCCGCTGACGGCCCTGTCGGCCTGGAGCTGGGCCAGCACCGGTGCATAGTCGGCCGGGTCGACGATGACGGTGACACCGGCATGGTTCTTGGCGGCGGCACGCAGCATGGCCGGTCCGCCGATGTCGATGTTCTCGATCGCTTCATCCAGCGTCACGCCCGGCCTGGCCACGGTCTGCTGGAAGGGGTAGAGATTGACGGCCAGCAGGTCGATGCGGCCGATGCCGTGCTCGTCCAGCGCCTTCATGTGCGTGTCCAGGTCGCGCCGGGCCAGCAGGCCGCCATGCACCTTGGGGTGCAGGGTCTTGACGCGGCCATCGAGCATTTCCGGAAAGCCGGTGTAGTCGGAGACCTCGATGACGGGCAGGCCGGCCTCGGCCAGCAGTTTTGCCGTGCCACCGGTGGAGAGGATCTCGACGCCGAGCGCGTGCAGGCCCCTGGCAAATTCGAGCACGCCGGTCTTGTCGAACACGCTGATGAGGGCGCGCGTGACGGGGGCGGGAGGCAGGTCGGCGGGCTTGTCCACTCCGCTGGCATGAACGGTGATCGACATGAGGTCAGTTCCTTCCTTGGTTGTTGAGCAGGCCGTAGGTGGTGAGTTTCTTGCGCAGCGTGTTGCGGTTGATGCCGAGCATGGCGGAGGCGCGCAGCTGGTTGCCCTCCGCATGCTTCATCACCACTTCGAGCATCGGTTTCTCGACAGCGGACAACACCATGTCATAGATCAGGCCGGGCTGGGTGCTGCCCAGATCCTGAAAGTATTTTTCGAGATTGCTGGTGACGGCTTCCTGGATGGTCATCGAGGGCTTAGTCATGTTGAGGGGCCTCCCTGATCGATGCCGCTGTCCAGTGATGGCGCGCGATCGGCGAAGTAACGTTCGAGCAGCCGGATCTGTTCGTCCGCCTGCCCGCTGTGATTGATGGCGTCTTTCAGTGCCTGCGTGGCCGCATCGGCGGGCTGGCCGGCCGAGAGGGCCTCCAGATACCACGCCACATGTTTGCGGGCCGAGCGCACGCCGATGAATTCGCCATAGAAACGGTAATGATCGTGCAGGTGTGCCAGCAGCAGGTCGCGCACCTCGCGCCAGGTGGGGGCTGGCAGGTGCGTGCCCGTCTCCAGAAAATGGTCGATCTCGCGAAAGATCCAGGGGCGGCCCTGGGCGGCGCGGCCGATCATCACGGCGTCGGCTCCGGTCTGCTGCAACACGGCCAGCGCCTTCTCGGGGGAGTCGATGTCGCCGTTGGCCACCACCGGCACACGGACGGCGGCCTTCACCTCGGCGATGGCCTGGTAATCGACCGGGCCGTGATAGCGGCAGGCCCGGCTGCGCCCGTGCACGGTAATCATCGCCACCCCGGCGGCTTCGGCGGCGCGGGCCAGCTCGACGGCATTGCGGTGGGCGGGGTCGGTGCCGGTGCGCATCTTGACGGTGACGGGGACCGGCACGGCATCGACCACGGCCTGGATGATGCGTGTGGCCAGGGGCAGGTTGCCCATCAGGGCCGAGCCGGCCATCACGTTGCAGACCTTCTTGACCGGACAGCCCATGTTGATGTCGATGATCTGCGCACCGCGCTCGACATTGAAGCGGGCGGCCTCGGCCATCATCGCCGGATCGGCACCGGCGATCTGCACCGCCTTCGGTTCGATCTCGCCGTCGTGATCGAGCCGGCGGGCGGTCTTGACGGTGTGCCAGAGCTGCGGGTTGGAGGCTGCCATCTCCGAGACCGCATAGCCGGCGCCCAGCCGCTTGCACAGCTGGCGATAGGGGCGGTCGGTCACGCCGGCCATGGGGGCGACCAGGGCGCGATGCAGCAACCGGTACGGGCCGATGCAAAGAGGCGCGGACAAGGCGGGCGCAGGACGGGCAGGGGTGACGGGCATGACGGGAAGGCAGCGCGCAGCAGGCAGGGGCCAGCCATGCGGGCAGGGCGCCCGTGGCAGAAGCGGTGCGTGGAACCGGCGATTCTACCGCGAACCGGCCCGGTGTCCGAACAGCAGGGCGCGGGCCAGCGGCCGGCGCAACGGGGTGGACAGGTGCAGCGCGCGCAGCAGCAGCGATTGCAGCCGCCGGGCAGCCGGCCAGCCAAAGGTCACGGCAAACAGGTCGGTGGTGCCGATGGTGAGGCGGCGGTCGGTCTGGCGGCTGCGGGCATAAGCGGCCAGGGCCTGCGCGATGTCGGGCCGGGGCTGGTGCCAGGCGTCGCCCAGGCAGCGGGCCAGCTCGAAGGCATCACGCAAGCCCAGATTCAGTCCCTGGCCGGCCACCGGGTGCAAGGCCTGTGCAGCGTTGCCGATCCAGACCTGACCGGGGGCGGTGACCTGCCGGCGGCTGGTGCGGGGCAAGGGTACGGCCACGGCCGGTGTGCAGACCTGCACGCTGTCCAGCCATGGGCGGCGGGCCAGCTCGCGGGTGCCCAGCGCCACCTGCAGGGCTTCACGCAGTGCCTGTTCCAGCGCCCCGGCGGGCAACGAGGCCCGCGCCTGGGTGCGTGCCACCGTATCGCACCATACCACCGTGTAGCGCGGGCTGCCATCGGGTGCCGGTGCGGGCAGCAGCGCCAGCGGCCCGTCCGGGCAGAAGCATTCGAAGGCGGTGTCGGCGGTGGTCGGTACGGCTACCTCGAAGAGCAGGCCGGCCTGACCACTGTCGCGCACCGAAAAATCGGTGGCGCTGCGCCCGGCGCGAGGGGGCAGGCCGCCGGCATGCACGCGCACGGCCGGCCTGGCAAAGGCCTCGTCCTGCGGGTTTCCGAAGGGAAGGGCCTCGGCCTGCCGGTGCAAGGCCTCGATTAGGGCTTCCCATTCGATGACATGGCCCAGGGCGGGCAGGCCGAAATCAGTGGCGTCGATCCGGGTGTGGCCGTTGCTGCCAGCCTGAAAGATCTCGACCTGGGCGATGCGCCCGGAGGGCGGAAGTGCGGTCACCCGGGACAGGATCTGTCTTGAGCCGTCAGACAGCGCCAATGCCCGGCGGGGGCCGGCGGGGGGCAGGATGCTGCGTGCCGGCTGGTCGAGAGGCAGGGCAATCCGTGGTGCCGGAATGCCGGCGCGCACCAGCCACAGTGCCGCGGCCAGGGCCACCGGGCCGGTGCCTTCGATACGGATCGTCAGGGGGGCGCAGGCGGTGCGGGGCAGCGGATTCATGATGGCAGGGGAGCAAGAGAGGGCGGCACGAAGAAGCGTCCAGGGGCCAGGGCGGCGGGCAACGCGACCCCCGGGAGGCGCCCGACACGCCCGGACGGTGCTGACACCGTCGGGGTTTGGGTTGCGCATCCGGGGGCGTGGCTTGAGCGGGCGGCTGGCCCCGTCCTGCACGGCCGGTCAGCAGATCAGGCGTCTGCCCGGTCCGCGCGCTGGCCCGCCAGGTGGGCGTCCAGTGCCGCCAGCCGGGCCGGGGTGCCGATGTCGAACCACATCCCCCGATGATAGTCGCCCCGCGCCCGATCAGCCTCGATGGCCAGCTCCAGCCACGGGCGCAGCGGCGAGCGGGTGCCAGCCGCCAGATGGCAGAACATGGCTGGGGTATAGACGCCGATGCCGCTGTAGGTGAAGGTCGGCAGGGGGGCGGTGGCGCTTTCCGTGCTGGTGGCGGCTTCCGTGCCGGCGTCGGGGCCGGCATCGGCCAGCTTCAGTCGTCCGTCGGCCAGCGCAAAATCGCCTCGCTGGTGGTGGCCGGGGTTGTCCACCATCAGGCACCAGCAATCGGCCTCGCCTTCGGCCAGCAGCTGGCCCACCGCATGCAGCTGCTCATAACCGGCATCGCTCCAGATGTCGCTGCTGATGACGGCAAAGGGTGCGTTGTCGGGTTCGTCTTCGGTCAGCAGCGGCAGCGCCTGGGCGATGCCCCCCGCCGTCTCCAGGGCCTCGCCCTCGGCTGAATAGCGGATGTGCAGGCCAAAGGTGCTGCCATCGCCCAGTGCGGCCGGGATCTGCTCGCCCAGCCAGGCGTGGTTGATGACCACCTCGGTGAAGCCGGCGGCCGCCAGCTTGCGCAGGTGCCAGCCGATCAGCGACTGGCCGCCGGCCTGCAACAGTGGCTTCGGGCGCTGGTCGGTCAGCGGGCGCATCCGTTCGCCGCGTCCGGCAGCCAGCAGCATCGCTTTCATGGGGTGTCTCCGTGGAAGAAGGGGCAGGGCACCAGTTTCCGGTCCAGGGCGGCAGGCCGGTACACCGCCGTCAAGGCGTCGGCGGATCGGGCAGGCCGAAGGATCAGAACGTGTGGGCGTGCTGGCGGGTGATGCCCTCGACCTTCTCGAACAGCCGGCACAGCGGGGCCAGCTCGTCGTAGCGGCTCAGGGCAGCATGCAGATAGCGGGCCACCAGCGGCATGTCGTTCAGGTAGGCGGCCTTGCCGTCGCGGTGATACAGGCGGGCAAAGATGCCCAACACCTTCAGGTGGCGCTGGATGCCCATCCATTCGAAATCGCGGTAGAAGTGGCCGAAGTCGGCGGGCACCGGCAGCCCGGCCGCGCGGGCACGTTCCCAGTGCCGGATCACGCCATCCAGCACCTCGGCCTCGTCCCAGCCGATGTAGGCATCACGCCATAGCGACACCAGATCGTAGGTGAGCGGCCCGTACACCGCATCCTGAAAATCCAGCACCCCCGGCGATCGTGGTGCCGGCAGCACCATCAGGTTGCGGCTGTGATAGTCGCGGTGCACGTAGCCCACGGGCTGGGCCAGCACGTTGTCCAGGATCAGCGCGAAGCCCTGCTGCAACACGGCCTGCTCGCGCTCGTCGAGCGTGATGTCCTTGTGGCGGGCCACGTACCAGTCGGGGTAGAGCATCAGCTCGCGCAGCAGCATCGCCCGGTCGTAGTCGGCAAACACGCCCGGCCGGCTGGCCTTTTGCAGCTTCACCAGCGCCTCGCTGGCATCGCCATACAGGCGGCGGGCCGACTCGGCATTCAGGTGCTTCAGATAGGTCTCGTTGCCCAGATCGTCCAGCAGGAGGAAACCCTGCGCCAGATCGGCGGCATGCACCACCGGCACCGTCAGCCCGGCCTCGCCGAACACGCGGGCCGCATGCACGAAGGGGCGGCAGTCTTCCTGCGGCGGCGGGGCGTCCATCACGATCGCCGTTCCGGCTCCTCCCGGCAGGCGTGCCGACAGGCGGAAATAACGGCGAAAGCTGGCATCGCTCGATGCCGGTGCCAGCGTGTCGATGGCCAGACCCAGGTTGCCGGGCAGGCTGCCCAGCCACTGGCGCAGCATGGTCAGGCGGGCGTCATCGGCAGCAGGCGGGGCAGAAGGGTGCGGGGCAGACATCAGCGCAAACAATGGGGCAAAAGAAAAGGGGAAACGCCACGGCGGATCGACGCGTGGCGCCATTGACGAGGGCACGGGTGACGGCGCCTCCGATGACGGCGGCGGGGCACCGGAACACGCGGGTGCGGCCGGCAGGGCCTGGGCCAGCGGCGTATCGTGAACCGGGCTTCCCGGTCAGCTCCCTATAATAGACAATCTGCCGTTGCCCTTCGGTGCCAACCGACCGGCGTCCTTACCCGTTACTCTGCCTGTGTCGCTTCCAGACCGCATTTTCGGCATGCACGCCCGTCCCATTTTTCCTGCCGCCTCCTGTTCCGGCCCTCATCGCCCGGCGGCCTGCCTCCGGCGTACCGTGCTGGCCGTGGCTGTCGGTGCCGCGCTGGCCAGCCTGCTGCTGCCTGCTCCGGCGCTGGCTCAGCCGGTGCAGCTGCGTGAAGAACCCACGCTGAACCTGCCCGACCAGCCTGCCGACGATGCTGCGCTGCCGGTCTTCGGCAGTGCCCGCCAGATGCGGTCCAGCAACGGCGACCTGGGGCCGCAGGTCACCTTCGAGGGCGATGCCCAGCTGCGCAAGATCGGCTCGTCGCTGCATGCCGACCGCATCGATTACTGGCGCGACCTGCACCGGGTGGAGGCCACCGGCAACGTCTCGGTCGAACAGGCCGGCACCCGGATGACTGGCCCGCGGCTGCTGATGCAGCTTGATACCGGCAAGGGCAGCTTCGATCAGCCCAGCTACGACCTGACCGGCGTCGGCGGGCGTGGGCAGGCTGACCGCCTCGATTTCATCGGCAACCGCTTCATGCAGCTGTTTGGCGGCAGCTTCACCAGCTGCAAGCCCGGTAACGAAGACTGGCGCATCGAGGCCGAGCGGCTTGATCTCGATCTGGAAAGCGCGCAGGGCTTTGGCCGTGATGCCCGCCTGAAGATCCGCAATCGCACCGTGATGCGCCTGCCGGTGGTGGCCTTCCCCCTCAACGACAAGCGTCAGAGCGGCTTCCTGTCGCCATCGGTCGAGATCAATTCCCGTACCGGCCTGGCCGTGACCACCCCGTATTACTTCAACCTGGCCCCCAACTACGACCTGACGCTGGCGCCGCAGCTCAGCTCCCGGCGTGGCCTGCGGCTGGGCAGCGATTTCCGCTTCCTGACCCGGCCGATGGCCGGTGGCATCCGGCTGGATTCGATCCCGCGCGACAGCGAAACCGGTCACAGCCGTTACTCGTTCAATTCCGATGGCACCTTCCAGCGCATCCTGGGCTGGAGCGGCGCCTGGAACGTGCAGGGCGTGTCCGACGACAACTTCTTCGTCGATTATTCGCGCACGCTGATCGACTCGGCCGAGCGTTCGCTGCCGCGCGAGGTTTATCTCACCCGCAGTGCCGGCGACTGGAACTTCCTCATCCGCGGCATCCGTTACCAGAACATTCTCGAAGCCCGGCAGGCCCCGCCCTACGAGAAGGTGCCGCAGTTGCAGCTCACCAACAACATCGTCGACCTGCACGGCTTCGACATCAGCCTGCTGTCGGACATGACCCAGTTCCGCAGCCCGCAGGTGGGGGCCGTCGAGGGCAACCGTCTGGTCATCAACCCGTCGATCAGCTACCCGTTGCAGGGCGGTGGCTGGTTCTTCATGCCCAAGTTCGGCCTGCATGCCAGCCACTACGAACTCAATGCGCATGCCACCGACCGTTCCATCTCGCGCGTGCTGCCGGTCTTCTCGATCGACACCGGCCTGGTGATGGAGCGTGACAGCCGCTGGCTGGGCGAGGATTCGATCCAGACCCTGGAGCCGCGCCTGTTCTATGTGCGCACGCCGTATCGCAACCAGAGCGCGATTCCCGTCTTCGACAGCGTGGCGAGCGACCTGAGCTTTGCCCAGCTGTTCAGTGAGAATGCCTTCACCGGCCATGACCGCATCGCCGACGCCGATCACCTGACGGCTGCGCTGGTCAGCCGTCAGATAGAGCACGCCACCGGCATCGAGCGGCTGCGGCTGGCCGCAGCGCAGCGGTTTTATTTCTCGGGGCAGGACGTGACCATTCCCGGCCAGCCGGTGCGCGTCGACCGCCGTACCGACCTGCTGTTTGCTGCCTCGGCCGAGCTGCGTGGTGGCCACAGCTTCAATGGCGGCATGCAGTATGCCGTGCGGGACGAACGCATGCCCCGCCTCAACCTCAGCTACCGTTATCGGCCTGGCAACCGCAAGCTGTTCAACGCCGGTGTGCGCTATCAGTCGCAGGAATACGCGCAGTGGGATACCTCCTGGTCGTGGCCGGTGGCCGAACAATGGACGATGCTGGGACGCATCAACTATTCCTTCCTCAAGCAGCGGGCCGACGCGGCCGCCGGTTCGATCGTCGATGGCCGGCCCGGCCTGGTCGAAGGCTTGCTGGGCCTGGAATACACCCAGGATTGCTGGGCGGCCCGCGTCGTGCTGCACCGCTTCGTCACCACCGAGCAAAAGACCACCACCGCGGCGTACCTGCAATTCGATCTGCGCGGGCTTGGCCGCCTGGGCAACGATCCCTCTGATATATTGGCCCGCAACATTCCCGGCTACAGCCGCCCGGACAACAACCTGACCCCGGCGGTACGTTACTACGGATACGAGTAAGACCCGCATGCAAGAACACCTCAAGGCTACGGCCGCCGATCCGCGCCTTTCCGTGCCGCTGGCACGCCGCCATGCCCGGTTGCTGGGGGGGCTGCTGCTGTCGGCCCTGGCCTGTCTGCCGCTGGCGGCAGGGGCCCAATCGGGAGCTGCGGCAGGCGGTGGACTGCGCCTGCCCGGCGTGTCGCGTCCCGAGGCGCCGGTGACACCGGCCCAGCCCGCCACGCCCGATGCCGCGCCGGCCCGCACGCCGGCCGATGCCGGGCGCCCGCCCCAGGGCGGGCAGCCCATCGACCGCATCATCGCCGTCGTCAACCAGGGCGTCATCACCCAGGGCGAGCTGGATGTGCAGCTGCGTCTGGTCGAGACCCGTGCCACTGCCCAGGGCAACGGTGCGCTGCCGCCGCGTGACGAGCTGCGCAAGCAGGTGCTGGAGCAGATGATCCTGCAACTGGCCCAGGAACAGTTTGCTGCCGAATATGGGCTGAAGCCGACCGAGGCCGAGCTGGACCGTGCTGCTGCCGATGTGGCCCAGAACAACGGCATGTCGCCCAGCCAGCTGGCCGAGCGCCTGAAAGCCGAGGGCGTCAGCTTCGAGGGCTTTCGCCGGCAGCTGGCGGCCGAGATCGTCACCGTGCGGCTGCGCGAACGCGAAACCGCCCAGAACGTCAGCATTTCCGAAGGCGAGGTCGATGCCGAGCTGACCCGCAGCGGCCAGATCAGCGAACCCGAGTTCGACGTGCGCCAGATCCTCGTCAAGGTGCCCGAAGGGGCAGGGGCACAGGAGGTTGGACGCCTGCAGCGTGAGGCCGACGCGCTGGCTGCCCGTGCCCGCAAGGGTGAAGACTTTGCGGCGCTGGCTGCCGAACGCACCGGCAGTGATGCGTCTGATGCCGCCAGTGGCAGCGATCTGGGCTGGCGGACGGCCAGCCGCCTGCCCAGCCTGTTTGCCGATGCGGTGCGCAAGATGTCGCCGGGCGAGGTCTCGGCCCCGTTGCGCAGCCCTGCCGGTTTCCACATCCTCAAACTGCAGGACAAACGTGATGGCCAGGCCGCTTCGGTCCAGCTCACCCACGTTCGCCACATCCTGCTGCCGGTCGACACGCCCGAGGCCGAAGCCGAGGCCGGGCGCCGCCTGCAACGCTACCGCAGCGAGATCGAGGCAGGGACGGCCGACTTTGCCACGCTGGCGCGT
This sequence comes from Lautropia sp., assembly GCA_030532425.1. Classification (GTDB taxonomy): domain Bacteria; phylum Pseudomonadota; class Gammaproteobacteria; order Burkholderiales; family Burkholderiaceae_E; genus Lautropia. The sequence continues at coordinate 10,935 of JAUNLD010000061.1, forward strand.
GACTTCTCGGCGGATGGCAGCGCTGCCAGGGGCGGGGATCTGGGCTGGATCCATCCGGGCGAGACCGTGCCCGAATTCGAGAAGGCGATGAATGCCCTGCGCGATGGCGAGGTGAGCGAGCCGGTGCGCAGCCCCTTCGGCATGCACCTGATCCAGGTGCTGGGCCGGCGTACCGATGTCGAATCGCCCGAGCGCCTGCGCAATGCCGCCCGCCAGAAACTGCGCGATGCCAAGGGGGCCGAAGCCTACGAACAATGGCTGAAAGAACTGCGCGACCGCACCTATGTCGAATACCGCAACCAGGGCTGATGTTGCACCGCTGCGCCTGTCCAGCGTCCAGGCGCGCAAGCGCTTTGGCCAGCACTTTCTGGTCGACCGGGCCGTCATCGGGGCCATCGTCAGCGCCATTGCGCCGCACCCCGGTGACAACCTGATCGAGATCGGCCCTGGCCCCGGCGTGCTGACCGCGCCGCTGGTGCAGCTGGCCGGCCGCATCACCGCCATCGAGATCGACCGCGATCTGGCCCCGCGCCTGCAGGCCCATTTTGGTCAGCACCTTGATCTGGTGCATCAGGATGTGCTGAAGGTTGATTTCAGCACCTTTGGCGAGCGCCAGCGTATCGTCGGCAACCTGCCCTACAACATCTCCAGTCCGCTGCTGCTGCACCTGATGGCGGTGGCCGATCGCGTGCTCGATCAGCACTTCATGCTGCAAAAGGAAGTGGTCGACCGCATCGTGGCCCAGCCCGGCGGCGAGATGGGGCGCCTGACGGTGTTCCTGCAGAACCGCTATCAGGTGGCCCATCTGTTCGACGTGCCGCCCGAGGCATTCGATCCGCCGCCACGGGTCGAATCCAGCATCGTGCGCATGGTGCCGCTGGGCCGCCCTCACACGCAGGCCATCCCGCAGCTGGAACAGGCGCTGGCTGCCGCCTACAGCCAGCGGCGCAAGATGCTGCGCAAGACGCTGGGCACGTGGCTGGCACAGCACCATCCCAACCTGGTGCTGGACAGGGCCGCTGCGGCCGATGCCCGCCTGGCGCCGCTCACCGACCTGAGCCAGCGCCCCGAACAGATCCCCGTCATGGCCTGGTTTGCGCTGGCCGATGCGCTTGCCGCCCGGAACACGACGCACAGCTAGGCACCGGGGCGCCATGCGCGGGGCCCATCCGGTCTGGTGCGACGGGGCTCGTCCAGCCTGAAGCCCCCATCGCTCCGGGCTGGATGCCGCTGTCGCGTGTGGCTTTCAAGGCTGCGTCAGCAGCGCCTGCGCCCGCGGGTGCCAGGGAATGGTGACGCCTGTCCGGGCACGGTCGCGGCTGATCTGGGCAACGGCGGCACTGCCGGCGCTACCGTTGTTGTGATCGAAGATCAACGCGCTCATGCGCTCCACCTGGGCGTCGGTCACATCGTCACGCGTGACCATCAGCGCGGGGGTGGCCAGCGTGGGCACGGGCGTGTCCTGACCGGCATAGGTGCGGGCCGGCAGGGTCAGGGGTACCAGACCCGCGGCCAGCAACCGGGGGGCCGGGCCGATGGGCACCAGCTGGACCAGACCCCGGGAGGCCAGGCGTTGCAGCGTGACGGCCGGCGCGTGGATGGTGGTGAAGAAGGCGTCGATCTCGTCTGCGGCCAGGGCTTCGGTGGCCTGCGTGAGATCCATGCTGGCGGTATTGGCCAGATTGTCCAGCGTCAGGCCGTGCGCTTCGAGGATGGCGCTGGCATTGGCCCGACTGCCCGAACCCTCGGGACCGAGGCTGACACGCCGGCCCTGCAGGTCGGCCACCGAGGTGATGCCGGCATCGGGGCGCACGACCAGATGGACGGTTTCGGGAAACAGGCTGGCCACCGCGCGCAACGAGGTCTGGGGCGCCCCCGCAAATCGTCCGCTGCCCGTGTAGGCGCTTCTGGCCAGATCGCCCTGTACGAGCGCGAATTGCACGGCATGGTCGCGCAACAGCCGGATGTTGCCCACGCTGCCACCGCTGCCGATGGCCCGGAAGCCGACCCCCGCCTCGGCGGCGCGTGTGCTCAGCGCCTGGGCCAGCGTATCATAGGCGCCATGGGCGGGGCCGGCAGCCAGCGTGAATTCGACGGCAGCACGGTTCAGGCGCCGGATGCTGGCCTCGATGGCCCGCTGGGTTTCCTCGCGCACGATCTCGTCCCGCTCGGTGCGGTTCATGCCGGCAGCCGCAGGCTTGCGCAGCAGGGCGGCCAGCTCGGCCAGCGCACTCTGGGCCGGCGTGGGTGGGGGTTCTTCGTGGGCACGTGCCCTGACACCGGCCACCTCGGGCGGCGTGCCCTTGGGGCGGGGACGCTCACTGGGCGGCGGTGTCTGGGCGATCAGCTTCCAGCCACCGTCTTCGGTGCGGCTGAAGCTGGCGCTGCCATAGACGCCGATCTGGTCACCGGCCCGGTTGCCGGAAGGGTTGAGGCCGATGATGCCCTTGGAGCCTGCGCCGAGCAGGGCCGTCATGGTGGCCACGCTGTGCGCATCCCATTGGGTGAAGTCATAGTCGCGCTTCAGGTCGAGCGCCGCGTTGAAGTACACCAGCCGCCCCTGACCATCGGTGGTCGGGGCGCTGCCGGCGCGTGTCAGGTGCTGGATTTTCAGCACATGGGCGCCCAGGGCCGCATCGAGCTGGCCCTGCATGGCTTTCTGGATCTCGGCCGTTTCCGGCCCTTGCTGGCCGCAGCCGCCGAGCAGCAGCGGCAGGGCGACGACGGTGAACAGGCGTGTCAGCAAAGCGTGGCTCATCTTGGACCTCACCAGTTGAAGGCGGGCAGCGCCAGGAAGCCCTGAATGGCAAGCGCATTGACCAGATCGATCAGGAAGGCGCCCATGACGGGAATCAGCAGGAAGGCGAGGGGTGAGTGCCCATGCCGGTGGGTGACGGCCTGCACGTTGACCATCGCCGTGGCGGTGGAACCCAGGCCGAAACCCAGGTGCCCCGTGGCCAGCAGCACGGCATCGTAGTTCCTGCCCATGACACGGAAGGTGATGAAGGCACACCAGGCCAGCAGCGCCACCGTCTGGGTGACGAGAATGACCAGCACGGGCCCGGCCAGATCGACCAGTTCCCAGAGCTTGAGCGTCATGATTATCATGGCCAGAAAGAGCGACAGCGAGAGGGTGCCGATGGTGTCCAGCGCCTGATTGCTGACGTGGTAGAGGCCGGTGATCGACAGCAGGTTGCGCAGCACCACGCCCACCACCAGTGCCCAGATGAAGGAGGGCAGGGTGAAGGCGCCCTGGCCAAAGGCGGTGTACAGACTGAAGCCCACGGCCATCGATACGAATACCAGCAACAGGGTCTCGATCAGTCGGGACATTTCGAGCGAAGGCTCGGTGGCGTCCTGGGGGGCCTCGTCGGCAACCGTGCTGGCCGGGGGGGCGCTGTGGGCCGGCCCCTGGATCTGGTGGCGCCGCATCAGCCAGCTGGCAAAGGGCCCGCCCAGCACGCCACCTGCCACCAGACCATAGGTGGCGGCTGCAATACCCAGTTCGATCACGCCTTGCACATTGCGCTCTTCGGCAAACTTGCTGCCCCAGGCGGCGGCCGTGCCGTGGCCGCCGGCCAGTGCGATGGAGCCGGTCACCAGGCCGTTGGCCGGGTGCAGGTCGAAGAGGCGGGCCATCGCATAACCGATGCCGTTCTCCAGCAGCAGCGAGCCGGAGACCACCACCAGGAACAGGGCCAGCATCTTGCCGCCCTTGATCAGGGCGCGGGCATCGGCCGACAGACCCACGGTGGTGAAGAACATGACGTTGAGCGGGGTGAGCAGTGTCGTGTCGAAATTGACCTGCACGCCCGCACCCAGGCGCAATCCCATGATGGCCGCTGCAAACAGGATGCCGCCGACCACGGCTTCCGGGATGCTGTAGCGCGCCAGCCAGTTCACGCGCAGCACCAGGATGCGGCCGATGACGAGTGCGCTGGCCGCCAGGGCCAGCGTGAACCAGATGTCGACGCCGATGTCCATGTTTCTCCTTGACTCGTTTCTTCTGCGGGTGTGTCGATGACAGGGGGCGAAAGGCTGCCACCCGGGGCCGGCCACGACGGACAGCCCGGATGGCGCGGAGAAGCGTTACCGCAGTGCCTTCAGCACCTCGCCCACCGCATCGAACAGCGTGTCCAGTTCCTGCGGCGTGGTGGTGAAGGTGGGGCCAAACTGTAGCGTGTCGGCGGCAAAGCGCACGTAGAAGCCTTTCTTCCAGAGCGCCATGCTGGCCTCGTAGGGGCGCACGGCCGCATCGCCCTCGCGCGGGGCCAGCTGGATGGCGCCCACCAGGCCACAGTTGCGGATGTCGGTGATGTGCGGGCTGGCACCCCTGACTCCATGCAGCGCCTGCTCGAAGTGCGGGGCCAGGGCGGCCGCCCTGTCGATCAGCTGCTCGCGATCCAGCAGGTCGAGCGCGGCGATGCCGGCAGCACAGGCAACCGGATGGGCCGAATAGGTGTAGCCGTGGGCAAACTCGATCAGGTGCTCGGGGGTTTTCTGCCCCATGAAGGCGTCGTAGATGCGGCTGGAGGCGATGGTGGCACCCAGCGGGGCGGCCCCGTTCGTCACCTGCTTGGCCACATTCATGATGTCGGGCGTCACGCCGAAGTACTCGGCCCCGGTGGCCTTGCCCATGCGGCCAAAGCCGGTGATGACCTCATCGAACACCAGCAGGATGTCGTGCTGGTCGCAGATCTCGCGCAGGCGCTGCAGATAGCCCTGCGGTGGAATCAGCGCACCGGCGCCGCCCGACAGCGGCTCGACGATCACCGCGGCAATGTTGCTGGCATCGTGCAGCTCGATCAGCTTCAGCAGCTCGTCGGCCAGGGCAACACCTCCCGTGTCGGCCTGTCCGCGCGTGAAAGCCATGCCGGACTGGACGGTGTGGGGCAGATGGTCCACTTCCATCAGCTGCCCGAACATCTTGCGGTTGCCGTTGAGGCCCCCCAGGCTGGTGCCGGCAATGTTCACGCCGTGATAGGCGCGTGCCCGGCCGATCAGCCGTGTCTTGGCTGGCTGCCCCTTCACGCGCCAGTAGGCGCGGGCCAGCTTCACCGCGGTGTCGGCTGCCTCGGAACCCGAATTGGTGAACAGCACGTGCTTCAGGTCGCCCGGCAGATGCGCCACCATCCGCTCGGCCAGCTCGAAGGACAGCGGGTGGGCAAACTGGAAGGCCGGCGCGTAATCGAGGGTACCCAGCTGAGCCGCCACCGCCTGCTGGATCTCGGCGCGGCAATGCCCCGCACCGCTGCACCACAGGCCCGAGAGGCTGTCGAAGATCTTGCGTCCGTCCTGATCGAAGAAGTGGTTGCCTTCGGCACGGACGATGATGCGTGGATCCTTCAGAAAGGCGCGGTTGGCCGTGAACGGCAGCCAGTGCGACTTCAGGTTCAGCCCCTGGTCCAGGCGGGTGGGGTTGAAGGCGGGTGAATTCATGGCAATGCTCCTGCAGGAAACGCGGCACTTGAACTCGGGGGCCGTTGCCCGGCATCCTTCGATGATGGCGTGCTCCACCGCGTATGCGCCAGGCCGCCTGCTGCGGGAAATTACGGCTGGTGTCTCCCTGAATGACTCCATTGTAATGGCGAGGGCTGGTCGCCGGGCCGCTGTTCCTTGCCCGGGGATCAGGCGTGCGCCAGGTTGGCACGGGACATCCCGGAAATGCAGATGTTGCCTGCCTTTCACCCCAGGTAGGCATCCACCGCCGCGGCCAGTGCGGCCTTGTGCGGCCGGTAATCGGGCATCAGGGCTTCCAGCTGGGCCCAGAAGCGCGGGCTGTGGTTCATTTCCACCAGATGGGCCAGCTCGTGGACGATCACGTAGTCGATCAGTTCGGGGGCAAACTGGATCAGCCGCCAGTTGAGGCGGATCTGGCCATCGCGGGCGCAGCTGCCCCAGCGGGTGCGGGCGGATGACAGCCCCAGGCTGCGGGGCTGGCGCCCCAGGCGTTCGGCCCACGGGGTCAGGCGCTCGGCAAACACGTGCAGGGCCTGCCGTTTCAGCCAGGTGGTGACGGCATCGGCCAGCCGTGAGGTATCGCGCGCAGCCGGGCCGCTGATCCACAGCTCGTTGCCCAGCTGCTGGAGACGGGTGCGGCGGTGTTCGGTATGGGGCTGGGTGCGCAGCCGGATCTGCCCGCCCAGCAGCGGCAGCAGGGCGCCGTCTTCAAAGCGCACGCGCTGCTCGGCGTGCTGGGCGGCCCGCGCCTGCCAGGTGCCCAGCTTGTCGACAATCCAGCCGCCATGGCTGTGCAGCAGCTGTTCGATCTCGGGGTGGCTGACGCGGGCCCGCTGCGGCAGAGTCACGCTCAGGCCGCTGCGGTCGATGCGCAGGCCCAGCCGGCGCGCCCGTGCCGAGCGTCGCAGCCGGTAGGGGATGGTGTGCTGCTGGCCGCCGTGTTGCAGCAGGATCTGGTGGGTGGGCGCATTGGCCTCGGCAGGGGCCGCCGCGCACGCCACGGACGGCGTGGCTGCCCGGAAGGGGGCTGCCAGCGGCGCCGGGCGCTCAGGCATGCGGGCCGTCATCGGGCAGCGGTGCGCTGCCGCGGGGCGCGACGGGCGCAGCCGTGCCTGCCGTCCCGGCGGTGTCGGCAGTCGGGTGGGCAGCGGCACGCAGCTGGCTGATGGTGGCGCCGGCCATCACGGCCGCCACTTCATCGGCCGGATAGCTGTCGGGGTCGATGCGGCGCATTTCGGTTTCGATCCAGTCTTCCACTTCACGGTTGATCTGGTCCGATGTCTTGCCCTCGACCGAAATCAGTGGGCCATACGACAGGGTGATGAGCCCCGGCTTCTTGATGAAAGGTTTCTTGGGCCAGCAGCGGCCGGCATTGACGGCCACCGGCAGGACCGGTGTCTTGTTCTGCAAGGCCAGCCGTGCACCGCCAGACTTGTATTCGCCGGTCTGGCCGGGCGGGATGCGTGTGCCTTCGGGGAACATCACGATCCAGCGATCGTGCTGCTCGAACTGGTGCGGGGCATTCTTGACGATGTGCTGGAAGGCCCGCCGGCCCTGCCGCCGGTCGATGTGCATCATGTCGAGCCGGCCGATGGCCCAGCCAAAGAACGGGATGAACAGGATCTCGCGCTTGAAGACGAAGGCGGCATGCCGCGGCATCTGGCTGACCAGAAAGAAGGTTTCCCAGGTGGACTGGTGCTTGGACAGCACGATGACCGGGTGATCGGGCAGGTTTTCCTGGCCCTTCACCTGCCAGCGCATGCCGCAGATCCAGCGGCCGGCATGCAGCATCAGCCGCGGATAGGCGGCGGCGATGCGGTAGCGCCAGCGCACCGGCAGGAAAAAGCCCAGCACGGTCAGGCTGGCAAAGAAGATCACGGTGACGGCCATCACCAGGATGAACAGCACCGAGCGCACGGCGGCCAGCATCGTCAGTTTCTCCGGGAACGGGGTTGCGTCATCGGGCGCCCTGTCATCACAGCTGCGCCAGGTCGGCCACCCGGTTCATCAGCCCGTGCAGCACCGCCAGCAGTGCCAGCCGGTTGCGTCGCAGGGCCGGGTCGTCGGCATTGACCATCACCTGCTCGAAGAAGGCATCCACGGGCACCTGCAGTGCCGCCAGGGCCTGCAGGGCGGCGGTGAAGTCCTGCTGCTGCAGATGGGCGTCGATCTGCGGCTGCAGGCCCACCAGCGTCTGGTGCAGCTGGCGCTCGGCCGCTTCCTGAAGCAGGGCCGTGTCGATGTCGGCCATGCTGGGGGGGGCCACGCTGCCCTCGTCGGCCGACTTGCGCAGGATGTTGCCGATGCGCTTGTTGGCAGCCGTCAGCGCGTCGAAGGCTGGCAGCATCCTGAAGGCCGCCAGTGCCGACAGGCGGCTTTCGATCAGGTCGAGGCGCTCGGCGCCGGTGGCCAGCACCGCCTCGATGTCGGCGGCGGCAAAGCCGCGCTCGCGCAGGTGGCTGCGCAGCCGGTCGGCCACGAAGCGGCACAGGCCCTCCACGTCGGCGGCAAAGACCGCCGGTGCCTTGGCCGCCTTGCCGTCCTTGCCCTTCTCGTGGGCAATGGCCTGGGCCTCGGCGGCCGTGCGGGCGGCCACGTCGTCGAAGACGGCAAAGGCCTGCGCCAGCAGCTCGTCCAGCCGCAGTGGCAGCCTGGCCTCGATCAGGATGCGCACCACACCCAGTGCGTGCCGGCGCAGCGCAAACGGGTCCTTGTCGCCGGTGGGGCGCTGGCCGATGCCCCAGATGCCGGCCAGCGTCTCCAGCTTGTCGGCCAGCGCCAGCGCCAGCCCGGTGGGGGTGGCGGGCAGCGCATCGCCGGCAAAGCGCGGCTGGTAATGTTCGGCAATCGCGGTGGCCACGGCCTCGGCTTCACCGTCGTGGCGGGCATAGTAGCGGCCCATCACGCCCTGCAGTTCGGGGAACTCGCCGACCATGCCGGTGAGCAGGTCGGCCTTGGCCAGCTGGGCGGCACGCCGGGCTTCGTCGGCGCTGGCGCCGGTCAGCGGGGCCAGGGCGGCGGCCAGGCGCTGGATGCGTTCGCTGCGTTCGGCCTGGCTGCCCAGACGGGCGTGGTAGACCACCTGTGCCAGCTGCGGCAGGCGCGAGGCCAGCGTCTGCTGGCGGTCCTGCTCGAAGAAGAACTGTGCATCGGCCAGGCGCGGACGCACCACGCGCTCATTGCCGTCGATGATGGCGGCCGGATCGTCGATTGCCATGTTCGAGACGATCAGGAACTGGTTCTTCAGGCGGTTGTCGGCATCGAACAGCGGAAAATAACGCTGGTTGGTGCGCATGCTGAGGATCAGGCACTCTTGTGGCACCTGCAGGAAGGCCTCATCAAACTGGCCGGTGAGCACGGCC
>JAUNLD010000062.1:0-19208 GCA_030532425.1 Lautropia sp.
CAACTTATGGGAGGACTTTCACCTCCAGGAGTGCGCCCGTGCCGGGCGCACCCAACAAGGCCGTGTCGGGGGCATCACGCCCACCGACACGGCCTTTTTTCATGCGCCGGGCAGCCGTTCAACCAGCAGGCCTCGACTGATGGCTGGCCTACGGATGACTCCCTTCTGATGCATTCTCAGTCAGCCACCTTCAGCTGGCCACCACGGCCCAGCCCTCCCTGTACGGTCTGTGCCTTGTAGGTGCGCATCGACTGGACCAGGTTGTTGTACGAATCAAGGAAGGCCGCAACGATCGCCTTGCCTTCGGGCGTTTTCGAGAAGCCGGCCAGCGCCCCCACCTTGCCGCCCCCAAAGGCCAGTGCCGCCGCCCCAAAGTTGGTGGACGAAGCATTGCCCTCGGCAATACCGATCTGCACGCCCGAGCGGATGTCATACAGCGTCAGCGTGACCACCGACGACTTGCTTTCCAGCGCACCGGCCACCCCGGCCAGCGGCCCCGGCAGCAATCCTCCCAGACCCGCCGCCAGTTTGCCGGTCGAATCGTTGTCGATGACGACATCCGGCTCCAGCATGTAGTCGGCCGCCACCCGTTGCCCTTTCTCCTGACGCGAACCGGCACGGAAATCGCCCGAATCACGCTGCTTGCTGGTGATCGACGAGATCCGGTCCTCGGTACGCAGGTTGCCAATCGAGGTGATGACGAAGCAGTTCGACTGCTGCACTGCCAGCCGGATCAATGAGTTGACCTGTGTCGAACGCGTGCTGCTGCTGGTGTACAGGCTGTCGTGGAGACGGCCATCATCGACGGCCAGCGTGCCCAGGGGCTGTGCACAATGCTCCAGGCTGCTGTTGGCGCCCGTGCTGGAACTGCCACCGGCGGCACCCTTGATGTCGGTACCACCGGCACCACGCACGGTCATCCCGCCACAACCCGCCAGCAGGGCAGCCACCGAAGAAAGTACCAGCGCCTTGCGCGCGAAGGTTTTTGCAAACATCTTGGAAACTCCTCGAATCACATCCAGGAAAGACCGGCAGCAGCCGGCCGGGCTTGCATGCGTGTGTGTGTGAGATCAGCGACCATGCCTCAGCGATCGCGCCAGCCATTCCCATGCCAGACCAGGTAATAGCCGTAACCGCGGCGCCAGTCATCCAGCCAGCGTTGCCGCCGCGCTTCGCGCCATTGCCACCAGGCCTGCTCGTCCTGCCTGGCCTTGCGCGCCTCACCCAGCAGACGGGCGGCCTCGGCATCGCCGTGGCGGGCTGCCGCGGCCAGCCAGGATTCGGCCTCGGCCGGATCACTGCCCATTTCTTCCAGGCCAGACAGATAGAAGCGCCCCAACGCCAGCTGGGCCGGCACGTGGCCATGTTCGGCAGCCATGCGCATCCACGACAAGGCCTGATAGGTGTCGCGCCTCACCCCATCACCGCGAAAGAAGCGCAGACCCAGATCGAAGGCCGCACGCGGATCCTCGGTCGCATGTGCCTGTAGCGCCTTGATACGCTGCACGGCTGCGGGGTCGCTCATCCCGGTTTCAGCTGCCGGCGTGCCGGCCCCTGGCCGAATCTGCATCGAACAGCCGGCATCCTGCCGGCAGACCTCGGCATTCATGGGATTGGCATCCCGGGACAGACCCTGGGCCGCACAACCGGCCAGCATCAGGGACAACAGCATTGCTGTCGTGACATGCGTGTTCATTGTCAGAAAACTCCCTTTGTCCATCAGAATCGGCATCCATACTGAACCTGCAACGCACGCACCTCAATGCCAGAAAGCAGCGCGTGTTGATGCCTTGCACACCCCGATCCATCTGGCCTAGGCCAGATGGCCTAGTCGCGAACTGCATATCGAGCGAACCGGGGCTACGACCATCGCGAAGACGTGTCCAGCATGTCCCCGGCACCAGCCAACGGCTGCATCTGGCCAGTCATCGCCTGAGCGGGCGGAAAAACAACACGGTTTCGCTACGCTTGCCGCCGTCATCTGGCTTCGGGTGTGAAAACATGCACGGCACGGCACGGACAATTCAGGCAAGGCAGGCACGGGCACACGGCACCGCACCGACCGGGGCAAGCGCAACGGCCATTGCACGCCGGCAAACACTGCCGGAGCGTCGTCGCCCCACCGGCCAATGGGTAATGGCCGCACTGCTGGGCCTGACGCTGGCGGCCTGTGGCGGCGGGGGCGGGGCTGACGCACCAGCCGGCCCGGCGGCTTCCCCCCTGGGCAGCAGCACACCGGCTGCCGGTGGCACGGGCACAGCGGGAGCTGCCAACACCACCGGCACGCCGTTCTCGCAGCCGCTTGCGGGCAACGGCGCGGGCATCTCGCCCACCGCCTCCCTGCCGCCGGGCGCCATCAGCAGCCCTGCGCCGCAGACCGGCAGCAGCCGCCCTGCCCCCAGCCTGCCCACCTGGACACTGGGCAGCGAGGCCGAGGTCAGCCGCCTGCTGGCACAAGCCGGTTTTGGAGCCAGCCCGCTTGATCTCAGGCAACTGAAGGGCAAGACCGTCAACGCCTGGATCGAGGCCGAGTTTGCCAAGCCGCAGACACGGCTGCTGGGCATCGTCGACCATTGGCAGAAGACACGTGGCACGGCCCGTGTCACGATGGACGACACCCACAATGCCTGGTGGTATGCCGCCATGCAGGACGACCAGCTGCGCCAGCGCGTGGCCTTTGCGCTGTCGCAGATCTTCGTGGTGTCCAGCAACGGCGCGCCCGGCAACTACCCGCGTGGCATGGCCAACTATTACGACCTGCTGTCGCGTCATGCCTTTGGCAATTTCCGTGAATTGCTTGAAGACGTGACACTGAGTCCAATGATGGGTCTGTATCTGACCCATCTGCACAACCGCCGCGAGCGCTTCAACAATGCCGGTGAGCAGGTCAGCACGCCGGACGAGAACTATGCCCGGGAAGTGATGCAGCTGTTCACCATCGGCCTGGAAATGCTGGAAGCCGATGGCACGCCCCGCCTGGATGGACGGGGAGACCCCATCCCCACCTACAGCAACGACGACATCCTGGGGCTGGCACGGGTATTGACGGGCTGGGGCTGGGCCGGGCCACGCAGCTCCACCGACTGTTTCTACAGCATTGGCAGCTGCCAAGCCAGCAAGACACCTGACCGCGAGCTGAAGCCGATGAAGGCCTACCCGCATTTCCATTCGACGATGGAAAAGCGCTTTCTGGGTGTGACCATTCCCGCCGGCCAGGAAACCCCCGAGGCCAACCTGAAGATCGCCCTCGATACGCTCTTCCAGCACCCCAATGTCGGCCCCTTCATTGGCAAGCAGCTGATCCAGCGGCTGGTGAGCAGCAACCCGTCGCCCGCCTACGTACGCCGGGTGGCCAGCGCCTTCAATGACAACGGCGCTGGCGTGCGCGGCGACATGAAGGCCGTCATCCGCGCCATCCTGCTCGATCGCGAGGCACGTCAGCCGGGCCAGCACCAGCACGGGGGCCGCATCCGCGAACCGCTGCTGCGCTTCGTGCACCTGACACGTGCTTTCGAGCTGACCTCGACCGATGGGCACTGGGGCCTGGGCCGCACCGATGGCGCCAACTCGCTGAACCAGACAGCGATGCGCGCGCCCTCGGTCTTCAATTTCTATCGCCCCGGTTACTCGCCGGCCAACACCCCGGTGGCACGCGCCGGCCTGGTGGCGCCCGAGATGCAGATCCTCAATGAGAGCAGCCTGGCCGGTTACGCCAGCTATCTGGATCAGTTTGTCGGTGCCTCCAGCAGCTATTCGATCGGGCTGGGGCGCTGGATCGAGACCACGGATCCGGCCAACCCGGCCAGAAAGGTCGGCCGCCGGCAGATGCAGTTCAACTACCAGCCGCTGCTGGAACGTGCGGATCAGCCGGAAAAACTGGTCGATTACCTCGACACCCTGCTGCTGGCCGGCCAGATGCGCGCCGATACCCGCCGGCTGATCGTCGATGCCATCAGCCAGATCAGCTACCCCCCTGCCCGCAACCAGACGCCCGAGCGCATGGAACGTGTCCACTGGAACCGCGCCGGACTGGCGGTTTACCTCTCGCTGATGTCCACCGACTACCAGGTGCTGAAATGAGCCACAACCACGATCATCACGACCACGAGCATGACCACGGCCGCCGCCGTCTGCTGCGCGCCGGGTGCGCGGCGGTTGCCGGCCAGATGGGCATCCCCTTTGCGCTGAATCTGGCCAACATGGGGGCAGCCGCGGCGCAAAGCAGTGGCAACAACGATTACAAGGCGCTGATCTGCCTGTTTCTGCACGGCGGCAACGACCAGGCCAACAGCATCGTGGCCACCCAAGGTGATTCGTGGACAAATTACACACGGTTGCGCCAGGAGATTGCGCTGGCCGCCCCCGGCGAAAGCAACGGCCTGCTGCCGATCAGCCCGGCCAATCTGGCCGAGTACGACAACGCCGGCCTGCAACTGGCACTGCATCCACGGCTGGCCCGCAGCCGGGCCCTGTTTCAGGAAGGCAAGCTGGCGATCCTCTCCAATGTCGGCCCCCTGGTTGAACCCACCACCGCCGAAGCGTACAAGCAGCGCAGCACCCGCGTGCCACGCCGGCTGTTTTCGCACAACGACCAGCAATCCACCTGGCAGACCTTCTCTCCCGAGGGCAGCCAGATGGGCTGGGGGGGCCGGATGGTCGACCGCTTTGCCAGCAGTTTCAACGCCAACGCCAGCTTCTTCGGCGCCATCGCTCCCGGCATCAATCCCTCACCGTGGCTGGCAGGCGCCCAGACGTCTCCCTACGCCATTCCACTCACCGGCCACATCGGCATCCGCCAGGTGGAGCGCAACCTGGGAGGCATCCCCAACGACGGCCAGCCACTGCGCGAGCTGCTGATGCTGGACCGCAGCGGCGCCGGTCTCCTGGAGCACACGCTGGCCCTGTTGAACCAGCGTACGCTGCACTACCAGAAGCGCGTGCAGGAGGGGCTGGTGGCCGAGGATGATGCGGGCCTGCTGGCCGTGCCCGATTATTTCGACAGCCCCGGCCAGAAGAACGCCGTGGCCCAGCAGCTGCGGCTGATCGCCCGCATCATTGCCAGCCGCAACAATCTGGGCGTGCGCCGGCAGGTATTTTTCGTGCAGCTGGCGGGCTTCGATACCCACAGTGACCTGACGTTCATGCACAACCGCCTGCTGGGCCGGCTGGACCAGGCGCTGGGCTATTTTGCCGACCAGATGAAGGCGCTGGGTGTGGAGAATCAGGTCACGCTGTTCACTGCCTCGGATTTTGGCCGCTCGATGGCCAGCAACGGCAACGGTAGCGATCACGGCTGGGGGGCGCACCATCTCATCGTCGGCGGTGCCGTCAACGGCGGAAGGCTGTACGGGCGCTTTCCCACTTTCGGCATCGATGCCGGCCACGACACCAACGGCCGGCTGGTGCCGCGTTACTCGGTGGAACAATACGCGGCCTGCCTGGGTGAGTGGTTCGGCCTGTCGCGCAGCGAACTGCACGAGACGCTGCCCGGCCTCATCAACTTTGGCAACGACCGCCTGAACTTCATGCGGACCTGAAGCGCGGCCGCCCATGCGCGGGTCTCGCCGCCTTCAGCGGCGTGACGGAGGCGATTCCTTCACCGGAAAGACCTTGTCGTAGGCCAGATTGTAGAAGAAGGCAAACACCACGTAGAAGATCACCAGGCCGATGTCGGCCACCAGCGCCTGCCACAGGCTGATGCCCAGCCAGCCGGCAATGACCGGCACCAGCATGATGACCAGCCCCCCCTCGAACAGCACCGCGTGCAGCACGCGCACCCGCATGCGGCGCTTGTGCACCGAGCCGGTCAGCCGCCTGAGCATGTGGTCGAAGCCCAGGTTGTAGATGTAGTTCCAGACGGCAGCCACCGCGGCGGTGGTGATGCCCAGCACGCCGATCTCGGTGACATCCAGGCCAAAGAAGATCACGCCGACCGGCACCAGAATCAGCAACGCACTGATCTCGAACAGCAGCAGGTGGCGGATGCGATCAGCCGGGGTACGCATCGAGACTCCTTCGGAACGTTGCAGACACCGGCCTGAGCCGGAAAGACCGGGCCAGCACCCTGCCTTCGGGCATATCCGGTACACGACATGGGCCGGACACCATGCGGACCGCAGATGATACGGGCCGCACCGGGGCGGGACAGCGCTGCACCAACTGCAGGATAATACCGGGTTCTCTCACGCCCCCGGTTTTTCAGACCATCCCTGCTCTTCCATGCTGAATGCCATCACCATCCTGCTGATCTTCCAGCTTGCCGGCGAAATCATCACGCAGGCGTTCCAGTTGCCCATTCCCGGTCCGGTGATCGGCATGGTGCTGCTCTTCATCACACTGGTACTGCGCGGCGGACCCGGCAAGGCGCTGCGCGAAACCAGCGGCACGCTGCTGCAATACCTGTCGATGCTGTTCATTCCGGCCGGCGCCGGCGTGATGCTGCACTTTGGCACCCTGCGCGCCGAATGGCTGCCCATCCTGCTGGCCGCCACGCTGGGCACCGCCCTGGTCATCGTCATCACCGCATTGCTGCTGCAAGCGCTGATCCGCCGCCAGGATGGCGCAGACGCCAGGACGGCTGAGCGCCACCCGGACGGCACCTCCCACGGAGGTCACGCATCATGATGCAGACATCCTTCGAGGAGATTGCCGCCTATCTGTCGGCCTCGCCGCTGTTCGGGCTGCTGCTGACGCTGCTGGCCTATCAGGCCGGTATGTGGCTCAATCGCCGCTTCAAGGGCACCCCGCTGCTGCACCCGGTACTGGTGTCGATCATCCTGATCGTCTGCACGCTGAAGCTGGCCGACATCGATTACCGCAGCTATTTCAGCGGTGCCCAGTTTGTGCACTTTCTGCTGGGGCCGGTCACGGTGGCACTGGCGATTCCACTCTACGCGCAGATCCGGCCGCTGATGCGACTGGCGGGCCCGCTGCTGATCGCGCTGTGCGCAGGCTGCCTGGTGGCCATCATCAGTGCGCTGGCCCTGGCAGCGGCGGCTGGCGCCAGCCCCGGCACCCTGCTGGCGCTGGCCCCCAAGTCGGCCACGGCCCCGATTGCGATGGGCATTGCCGAGCGGCTGAACGGCTCGCCCTCGCTGGCGATGGCCTTTGTGCAGATGACGGGCATCTTCGGCACCATCGTCGCCCCCCTGCTCTACCGGCTGCTGCGCATCGGGGACGACCGGGTGCGCGGTTTTGCGCTGGGGGTGGCAGCCCACGGCATCGGCACCGCCCGTGCCTTTCAGTATTCGGAAACCGCCGGCGCCTTTGCCGCGCTGGCGATCGGCCTGAACGGGCTGCTGACGGCCCTGCTGGTGCCGCCGCTGCTGCGCTGGCTGCTGGGCTGAACGAGCCGGCTACCCGCCCCGCCGCACCCACCGCCAGACGCCAACGGCCCGCCCGGCAGAACCGGACGGACCGTTGGCACATGGGCTGCCGGGGTGGACATGCACCGGCGCAGGGCGGCCTCAGCTGCCTACCGCAATCGGCGCGTAGCCGGCTTCGGTCAGGCTGAGCGCAAAGGCCGAGGGGTCCCCCGAGCTGTCGATCATCAGCCAGTGGTGTTCAAGGTCGACCGTGACAGCCACACCGGGCTCGACCTGATGCACGGCCTCGGTGACCGCGCGCTCGCAGTGCTTGCAGGTCATGTCGGGAATCTGGAATCGGATCATTGCTTATCTCGTCTGGGCCGGATCGCACACCCGGCCGCTGGGGCGATGCCACGCTGGCAACCCGTGCATTTTACTGAACGACACACAATGGCACGCCCGCTGTGGCCTGATGGATACCATCACCGCAGGGATTGGATGGCCGGCTTCCCAACCCGCCTCATCAACCTGACGAAGACGTCTGCGAGAGCGACCTTGGCGGCATCACCCGGGCAGCTTCCTCTCCCTGCTGCAGAAAAGCCGCCAGTTGTGGCGAATCGGACTGCACCGTGCCCAGCGGCCCCACGGCCACCACCCGGCCCGCCTCGACCAGGATCACCTCGTCGAAGTGCGGCAGCAGCGAAGGCCGGTGGATGGAGGCAATCAGCGTCGCATCGCGGCGCGCCTCGAAGAACTCCTTCACCAGTGTCGCTTCGGTGGACGGATCCAGCGCCGAGGTTGGTTCGTCCAGCAGCAGGAGGCTGCTGGCTTCGGCCGCCACCAGCGCCCGGGCGATGGCGATGCGCTGGCGCTGCCCGCCCGAGAGGTTGCCGCCACGCGCAGCCACCTTGCTGTCCAGGCCGTCTTTCATCCGGGCCACGAAAGCCGTGGCCTGCGCCACCGCCAGTGCCTGTTCATGGCGCATCGTCTGCGTGGCGACATCCGAACAGGGCGGCTCGGCCATGTCGAGGTTTTCGCGCAGGGTACCGCCAAACAGCTCGGCATCCTGCGGCAACAGCGTGGCCACGCAGCGCAGCGCGGCCGCCATCTCGTCCGCCGGCAACCGCTGGTGGCCATCCACCCGCAATTCTCCCTCGGCTGGTGGATACAGCCCCGCCAGCAGGCGCAGCAACGTCGTCTTGCCCGAGCCACTGGGGCCGATCAGCGCATAGCGCCGGCCCCGTTGCAGCGTCAGGTCGACGCCGGCCAGCGAGCCCCCCACCGCCTCGGGGTTGGTGGGGTCGGAGGCCTGCCGATGGAAGACCACCGACGAGAACGCCAGTGTCTGCCAGTCCGGCTGCACCGGATCGTCGGCGTGGTCACATTCATCGGCCTTGCCGGCCACGCGCAGCAGGGCACGGATGTCCTCGCCGCTCTGATAATCGACCTGCTGGCGGGTGAGCGACTGGAAGTGCGAGGCAATGCCGGTGATGACCCCACCGGCCTGCAGGGCGTATTCGTATACCATGAACAGGTTGCCGATGCGCACGCCCTCGGCGGGTTGTGCCGCAGCCGCCCCTTCGGGTGCGAGGGCAGCCGGCACCATGCCCTGCATCGACATCCACACGTACATCACCAGCAGCGCGATCCACAGCAGGCAGTTGAGCAGGTCCACTGCCGCCCACTTGCCCTCGTTGTAGACGATGGCGCGCCGCACCGGGGCAAAGACCGCATTCAGGCGGGTCTCGACCAGTGTCAGCACACCGCGCTGCAGGCGCAGCGCCAGCACCGACAGCACGTTGACGAGACCATCCGAGAGGCTGGCCCAGTAGGCCCGGTCGGCGGCGTTTTCCTCACGGGCCAGCCGCATCATCACCTTGTCGAAAGAGACGATGATGACGGCCAGCACCAGGTACCCCACCACGGCCACCCCGCCCACCCAGGGCGAGATCAGCCACAGCGCAATCACCGGCCCTACCAGCCGCACCACGCTTTGCAGATAGATGAACTGGCTCTGGGCAAAATCGTAGAGCGCCCGGGTGGTCTGCTGCACCCGGTGGGCTGTCTCGACGCCGTGCTGGGCCTCATGCCAGGCCAGCGGCGCATCGTAGAGGCGTTCCATCAGGTCGGTAGAGACGCGCTGACGCACCACCAGTGCCACATTGCGCTCAAGGATGCGCCCCGGCCCATGCAGGAGCCAGCTGGCCAGCGTGGCCAGAAAGACCAGCCCCAGCAGCTGCCCGGCCCGACTGATGCCATCCAGCCCCTGCGCCTGCAGGGTGTTGATGGCGGTACCCGCCAGCGCCGGCACCGCCAGCTTGAAGCCCTGTGAACCGATCAGCAGCAGCACCGCCAGCAGCAGGGTGCCCCGCTTGCCGGCCGAGAACCGCCAGAGTTCACGATACAGAAAACCAACCCCGAGGGTGCCCGCCGGCTTTGTCATCAATCAGGTCGCATGGATGTCACTGGATGGTGTGAGTGTACCCATCATTGCCCTGCCCGCCTTGCGGATACCCGCCCTGGGGACGGTTGACCTGCCAGTGGCCGTTGCCCTGCTGGCCCTGTTGCTGCGTTTGCGGGGTGGCGGCCTGTCCGACGTAGATCTCGACGCGACGATTCTGCGCACGTCCCTGGGCCGAGCGGTTGTCGGCGACCGGATCACGGCTGCCGCGACCATCGATCATGATGCGTGAGGCCATCACGCCACGGGCGACCAGATAATCGCGGGTGCGGGCGGCCCGGTTCACCGACAGCGGGTTGTTGATCGAATCATTGCCGGTGCTGTCGGTGTGACCGATGATCTGCACCGTGGTGGCAGTATTGGCCACCAGCGTCTGGGCGAAGCGGTCCAGGATTGGCCGGAAGCTCGACTGGATGGCTGCGCTGTTGACGTTGAAGGAGATGTCGCTGGGGATGTCGAGCTGCAACAGGTTCTCGCGCGTCTGCGTCACCTGCACGCCGGTGCCGGCCGTGGCTTCTTCCATCGCCCGCTTCTGTTCCTCCATCTGGCGCGACCAGATGTAGGTGCCGATGCCTGCCAGCGCGCCACCGATCAGCGCCCCGTTGCGCACGCCCTTGCTGCCGGACTGGGTACCCCCCAGCGCTGCCCCCACCGCCGCGCCGATGCCGGCACCGGTGGCCGTGCGCTGCTGGGTGTCGGTCATGCCCGCGCAGCCGCTCACCAGCAGTGCCACGGCCGAGGCCACCACCACGGCCACCCGGCCGTGCCCGCCCTTCTTCTTCATCGTCATGGCAGGCGTCTGATCCAGAATCGTCGACATGTTTTCTCTCCCGGCGGTGTGGCCGCCCGATGTCCTGACCGCAGAAAGATGCGGCTGAAAGTCAAAGATTATCCTGTACAACCCTTCAGCCGTCACCGGTGCCCCCTGCCGCCCAGGCGTGCAGAGCTGCCGTCCTGCGGCGCAAGGGACTAGAATGGGCGCCCTGGCTGCGCGGCGGCGCCTCCCCGCTGCCCCCAGCGCTCCGCCCCCTTCGTGCCCTTCACGCCCTTCAGGATCACACCACCATGCGCACCCCGTTCAATTTCAGTGCCGGCCCGGCCATGCTGCCCGAGGACGTCTTGCAGACGGCCCACCGCGAACTGCTCGACTGGCACGGCACCGGGATGTCGGTGATGGAGATGAGCCACCGCGAGAAGGACTACATGGGCATCCATGCCCAGGCCCAGGCCGACCTGCGCGCGCTGCTGGACATTCCCGACGATTACCGCGTGCTGTTCATGGCCGGTGGTGCCACGCTGCAATTTGCCGCGCTGGTGATGAACCTGCTGCCCGAAGGCCGCTCGGCCGACTACATCGACACCGGGGTCTGGGCCGGCAAGGCCATCAACGAGGCCAGACGTCTGGCCACCATCCGCGTGGCCGCCAGCAGCAAGGCCCAGCGCTACACCTGCGTGCCGCCGCAGGCCGACTGGCAGCCCGATCCTGCCGCTACCTACGTCCACATCTGCACCAACGAGACCATCGGCGGGGTCGAATGGCACCAGCCGCCGGAGGTGGGCACCGTGCCGCTGGTGGCCGACATGTCGTCACACATCCTGTCGCGCCCGATCGACGTGCGCCGCTACGGCATGATCTATGCCGGCGCCCAGAAGAACATCGGCCCGGCCGGGTTGACGCTGGTCATCATCCGCGAAGACCTGCTCGACCGCGCCCGCGCCCAGGTGCCCGCGGTGCTCGACTATCGCCTGCAGGCCAACAACGACTCGATGCTCAACACGCCACCCACCTATGCCATCTACCTGGCAGGGCTGGTGTTCCAGTGGCTGAAGGCCCAGGGTGGGCTGGCCGCCGTCGAGCAGCACAACATCGCCAAGGCCCGGCTGCTGTACGACACCATCGATGCCAGCAGCTTCTATGCCAATCCGGTGGCCCCTGCCGACCGCTCACGCATGAACATCCCCTTCACGCTGGCCGACGATGCCCTCAACGAGGCCTTCCTCCGGGGGGCCCAGGCACGTGGCCTGGAAAACCTGCGTGGCCACCGCTCGGTGGGCGGCATGCGGGCCTCGATCTACAACGCGATGCCCCTGGCCGGCGTGCAGGCGCTGGTCGACTACATGCACGAATTTGAGAAGGCGCACGCATGAGCTTCACCGCCACCCTCAGGCAGCGCTGGCATCAGGCCGACTCGATGCTCTGTGTCGGCCTCGACCCCGACATCCGCCGCATCCCTGCCCACCTGGGCCAGGGACTCGATGCGGTTCGCCGCTTCTGCCTCGACATCATCGACAGCACCGCCGAACTGGCCTGCGCCTTCAAGCCGCAGATTGCCTACTTTGCGGCCCTGGGCGCCGAAAGCGTGCTGGCCGGGCTGATCGAACACATCCACCGCCGCCATCCCGGCATCCCGGTGATCCTCGATGCCAAGCGTGGCGACATCGGCAGCACGGCACAACAGTACGGCGTCGAGGCCTTCGAGCGCTTTCAGGCCGATGCGCTGACCCTCAGCCCCTTCATGGGTTTCGATTCGATCGAACCCTACTTTGCCTGGTCCGGCCGCGGCCTGATCCTGTTGTGCCGCACCAGCAACCCCGGCGGCAACGACCTGCAGGCACTACCGGTGCAGGTGGATGCCGGGACAGGCGCGGGCACCGCCCCGACCAGCCTGCCGCTTTATCAGCACCTGGCCCATCTGGCCGCCGGCCCCTGGAACCGCAACGGTGAACTGGGTCTGGTGGTGGGCGCCACCTTCCCGGACGAGATCGCCCGCGTGCGGGCACTCGCCCCCACCCTGCCACTGCTGGTGCCCGGCGTCGGCGCCCAGGGGGGGGATGTCGAGGCCACCGTGCGGGCCGGGCTGGACGCCGAGGGGCATGGGCTCATCATCAATTCGTCACGGGCCATCCTCTATGCCAGCGATGGCCCCGACTTTGCCCACGCCGCCCGCCAGGTGGCCGAGCAGACCCGCGATGCCATCCGCCAGGCCCGGCAGCAGACGCTGGGCAGCCGATGATCGCGCGGGCAGTACGCACGCCGCTTGGCAAGCCAGACAGATTGCCCTATAATGCTGCTTCTAGCGTGGAGATGTAGCTCAGCTGGTTAGAGCGCACGACTCATAATCGTGAGGTCGGTGGTTCAAGTCCACCCTTCTCTACCATTTTTTCCTGCCTTTCAGTTTCAGGCAGGGCCAGGCGCCATCCGGTTGCCGGCATATGGTCCAGCCCCATGGCTGGATTTTTTTTGCCCGTGCCCGCAGATCCGTCTCCCCATGAAGCCCCTTGGCCCCTCTTCAGCCGCAACACCGCCCGCCCAGGCGGACACGCCTGGCTGTGCCTGCCATGTCCCCCCTCGACCGGGCTGACGACACGCTCCCCGGTGCACGCGCCCAGGCGGCCACCCCCACGGCCCCGTCTGCCGGTGAGCCGGCAGCCACCGGCCCTTCCGCCCCCGGCGATCTTTCCATCCTGAAGCTGTCGATCCCGGTGGCGATGGGCTACATCCCGCTGGGCATGGCCTTCGGTTTTCTGCTGGCGCAGGCCGGGGGAGCCTGGTGGCTGGCGCCACTGATGAGCCTGTTCATCTACGCCGGCGCCGCGCAGTTCATGGTGGTACCGATGCTGGCCTCGGGGCAGACGCTGGCCGCCATCGCCGTGGCCACCCTGGTCGTCAACCTGCGCCACATCTTCTATGGGCTGTCGGTGCTCGATCGGCTGCCCGACAGCCGCTGGGCACGCACCTACCTGGCCTGGGCACTGACGGACGAGAGCTATTCCCTCATCACCACCCTGCCACCACAGGCCCGGCCCCGGCACGTCATCGGCGTGGCCATGCTCAACCACGGCTGGTGGATTCTGGGCAGCACGCTGGGGGCACTGATCGGCAGCAACCTCTCGCCCTCGCTGCAAGGCTTCGACTTCAGCCTGGCCGCCCTCTTTGCCATTCTGGTGCAGGCGCAGTGGCGCAGCCACCGCCAGCTGGCCCCGCTCGTCACCGCCATCATCAGCTATGCGCTGGCCTGGCTGCTGATGCCGTCCCAGGCGCTGCTGCTGGCGATCGCCCTGTCGGTCCTGGTCTGCATCGTGCTGGCCAACCGGCGCCCGGACATCACCGCGCCAGCCATGAACACCGCGGCAAAGGCGTCGACCTTTCATGACCGCACGGCAGCCAGCACCAGCACCTCCGCTGTACCGGCGCTGCGGTCTTCCCCAGCCGCATCCACGCCGTCGGCCGGCCCGGCCGCATCCCCCGCAGGCCAGACCCCGGCAGGCAACGGTCAGGAGGCACGATGATCTCCGTCCACGACGCGCTGCTGGCCACGGTCGTCATGGCCGCCATCACCTTCGGGCTGCGTGCCCTGCCCTTCGTGGCCGCCGGTTTCCTGCGCCGCCACCGGCTGATCCGCGAACTGGGCCGCTTCCTGCCCGCCGCCATCCTGGCCCTGCTGCTGATCCACACCCTGCTGGGCTTCATCCAGCAGGATCTGCCCACGGTCGGCGCCTGGCCCGTGGTGGCGGCCACCCTCACCACCCTGATCCTGCAACAGCTGTTCCGCAACCCCCTGCTGAGCATCTTTCTGGGTACCGGCCTGTACGTCCTGCTGCGCAACACCGAAGCGCTGCTGGGCTGATCCGGCCGCCGGACAGCCCCGGCGCTTTGTACAGGCATCTTGCACAGCATGAACGCCCTTTGGCCGTTTCTTGCGATCACTGTCATCGCGTAAAACTTCTGGCAAAAAGCCGCCATGCGGCCCCGCAAACAGGCGGCCCTCGGTAGACTGGGCCAGATGCGTTTCCATCATCTGCCCTTCATGTCGCGCTCCACCGCCACGGTGGCCGCCACCCGGATGCCCCATTTCTCGCAACCACTGCACGGCCTGCGAGGCGTGGCGGTGCTGATCGTGCTGCTCTCCCATCTGGGCAATGCCGACATGCCCGTGATGCCGCTGGCGCACCACGCCATCGGCAAGGCCGGTGTCTGGATCTTCTTTGCGCTCAGCGCCTTTCTGCTCACCCGCGGGCTGTGCACGGCACTGACCCACGCCCGCTCCACCGGCCAGGCGCTGATGAGCTACACGGTGCAGCGCGTATTTCGCATCTATCCGCTCTACCTTGTCGTGCTGCTCCTGCATGGGCTGGTGGGCAACCTGTCGGCCGCTGGCGTGTTCGAACACCTGGGTCTGCAAGCCGGCCGGCACGAACTGTGGGCCATCCCGGTCGAGTTCAAGTATTACCTGGTCATCCCGCCTGTGGTGCTGGCAGCCCGTTTCCTGTCCCGCACCTGGGTGACGAGGGCCTTGTGTGCGCTGATCGCCTGCTCGTTTGGCGCCGGCCTGGCTCAACCCGACAGCGTGTTCTCGATCGAGCTGGCGCTGCTGCCCAAGGCCATCCCCTTTCTGGCAGGAAGCCTGCTGGCACTGCATGGGTTCGCCGACGCCCCCCCTGTGCACACACATGCAGCCCCCCCGGACACCACACCGGCCGGCACGGCGGCCAGCGGGCACCGGGCAGACAGTGGACAGGTCCCTGCACGCGCAGGCACGCACGGCATGTCCGGCGCCGCGCATGCTGCCGTCATGAGACGCCGCATCCGGGCAGAGCGCATGCGCTCGCCGTGGGTGCAGGCCGGGCTCTGGACGCTCTTGCTGGTGGCCACACTGATGTATCGGGAAACCACCACCAGGGACCTGGACATCATCATCGCCGCCCCGCTGTCGCTGATGCTGGCAGCGGCCAGTGCCGGCCTGATCCATGCCTGCCTGCATCCCACCTGGACCGCGCGCCTGCTGCGCACCCGGCCCCTGGTGTTTATGGGCGAGATCAGCTTCAGCCTCTATCTGCTGCACATGTTCTTCATCCACGCCGTTGCCCACCTGGCGCCGTTCCTGACCCCCGGTCAGAAGGGCTGGCTGGTGCTGGCCGTGTGCATCCCGGTGTCGGTGGCCAGCTACCGGCTGATCGAACAGCCCGGGATCCGTGCCGGCAAGGCACTGGGCACATGTCTGAGCCAGGCCGCCCGGAAAGCCATCGACCGCCTTGACGATGCCCGGCTGAGGACAAGGCGCCATGCCCCACCCCCGGCAGCCGGGCACCCCCCTTCTGCCTACAGGCACCGCTGGCAATAACCGCCCCGCCGCACCCCTCATCCGGTACCGCACCGCCTCACCGGCCCCCCAGCCCGCCTGCCCGGCCGCCCCGGCGGTTTTCCGTACCTGCCCGTGGGCTGCCCGGGCGGCAGGTTCCTCCCCTCGCAGCCCTGTCCTGTCAACCGCGCACCGGCAAGGCGCGTTGTCCTGACGGCGGCTTCTGCACGGCACGGCCTGGACCACGGCGCACCGGCATCCCCCAGCCCCGCAGCCGGGATGCCGCTGACCAGCGTTGCAATACGGCCAGTCTGTCTACGGGCAAACCAGCATGCCCCTGCCAACCTGCCGGCAAGCCTGCTACCCTTATGCCAGAATCGCCCGCGCGGCCGTAACGCCGGGAATACGCTGCCCCAAACCCTGCGGCCGTTGCTTTCCCGATGGCAGCGCCCATCCATGGGGCGTCGGGCGTATTTCCTGTCTCCGACCTTTGTTCCGATGATTACCACCATATTTCTTGTCGTACTGGCCCTGCGGCTGGTTTCCCTGTCCATTTCAAGGCGTCACGAGAAGCAGCTGATTGCCGACGGCGCACGAGAATATGGCGCACGCACCTCAAGACTGCTGTCGGTCGCGCACGTCATCTACTATCTCTCGGCCATTACCGAGGCCTGGTTGCGGGATGTGCATTTCGATGTCCTGTCGGGCATAGCCACGCTGTTCCTGATTTTCTCGCTGATGGTGCTGTTCACGGTCATCCGCCAGCTGGGGCCGATCTGGACCGTCAAGCTCTACATCCACCCGCAGCACACCCTCAATCGCTCGTGGCTGTTCGAATCGTTCCGCCACCCCAATTATTTCCTCAACATCGTGCCCGAGATGATCGGTATCGGCCTGCTGTGTCACGCCTGGGCGACGATGATCGTCGGCCTGCCCATCTATACCGCCATCCTCGCTGCCCGCATCCAGCAGGAGGATGAGGTCATGAAGGAACTGCGCGACCGCGAGGACTGACGCAGCCCGCCCCCCTCCCTGATGCACGCCCCGCAGGCGCTGCATCACGGAGGGTTTTTTGCGCTCAATCAAGACACATCAAGAAAAACCAGGAAGCCGCCTGAATATATTTTCCCTACGTGTCATAATCAGCGCTCCCGGGGATGCGATGAACAAGTCCCATGGAGTCAATCACCGCAAGGACGGGTTCAGCGCCCCCCCCAGCGCACGGCAAGACCTGGCGCGCATCACTCGGCTGGCATGTCGAGACAGATCGGGATCGGCGTGAGAAAAATCCCATGTCGCGACATGGCATGTCCTGCCAGAGACACATGAGCCGTGCACAGGATTTTTTCATGCAGATAATCCACAGGATGAACCGGATCATGATGCCTCGTGCCTTTCCCCGACTGACCCTGGCCCTTTCGCTGACGGCCGCCCTTGGCCTGAGCGCTTGCGGCAGCGACAGCAACCCCGCCCCTTACCCCACCCTTGATGGCGCCAGACCACTGGTGATCGGCCACCGCGGTGCCAGCGGCTATCTGCCCGACCACACGCTGGAAAGCTACCGCCGTGCCATCGAACTGCGGGCCGACTTCATCGAACCCGACCTGGTCTCGACCAAGGACGGCGAGCTGATCGCACGGCACGAACCCAACATCACGGCCACCACCGACGTCAAGGACCGGCCCGAGTTTGCCAGCCGCAAGCGCAAGATGGTCGTCGATGGCGTGGAAGAGGAAGGCTGGTTCGCCAGCGATTTCACCCTGGCTGAAATCAAGACCCTGCGGGCCGTGCAGCCGCTGGCCGAACGCGACCAGAGCCACAATGGCCGCTACCAGATCCCCACCCTGCAGGAAGTGATTGCGCTGGTGCAGGAGCAGAGCAAGGCCACCGGTCGCACCATCGGCATCTACCCCGAGACCAAGCACCCCACCTGGCACCGCAACCTCAACCTGCCCCTCGAAGACAAGCTGCTGGGCATTTTGGCCACCCACGGATATACCCAGAAAACCTCCCCGGTCATCATCCAGTCCTTCGAGGTCGGCAACCTCAAATACCTGCGCAGCAAGACGCAGGTGCGCCTGGTACAGCTGATCGACGGCAACGACCAGAACGCCGACGGCAGCATCGACCAGTCGCTGCCCTATGGTCAGCCTTATGACTTCACCGTATCGGGCGACAAGCGCACCTTCAAGGACCTGCTGACCCCCAGCGGCCTGGCCGAGATCAGGACCTACGCCGACGGCATCGGCCCGTGGAAGCCCTACCTGATCCCCTCGCGCCTGACGCTGGGCAACGATGGCAAGCCGGTGGACCTGAACAGGGATGGCCTGATCGACGAGCGCGACCGCATCCTGCTGCCCGCCACCAGCGTGGTCAGCGATGCACACAAGGCCGGGCTGATGGTGCACCCCTACACCTTCCGCAACGAGCCGCGGCGGCTGGTCTCGGATGACAAGGGCAACCCGATCGCCGAATACCAGCGCTTCTACAAGCTGGGCGTCGATGGGGTCTTCAGCGACTATCCCGACTTTGCCCAGGGCGCGCGTGATGCACTGAACCCCTGAGTGCCTCCGGGGCAGCCGGCATGAAACAGGGGCACACGGGCAGGGCGGTCACGGCATCCCGCCAAGCTCCTGCCCGTCCCTGGCACTCATGCACTTGCGCCAGGTGAGGCCGCCAGCAAGGCCTGCGCCTCGTGCAATGACGCGACGATGCGATGTCCCAGTGCGCGCACCGCATCGTCCGGTTCGACCAGGTCGGGCACCTGCACCGGCGTCATGCCTGCCGCCAGTGCCGCACGCACGCCGGTGGCCGAATCCTCCAGCACCAGACACCGGGCCGGCGCCACACCCAGCCGGCTGGCGGCCAACAGATACACGTCAGGCGCCGGCTTGGGCAGGGCCACATCAGTGCTGCTCACCACCGTGGCGAAGTACGTCAGCAGGCCTGCCGCCTGCAACTTCTGGCTGGCCAGTGGCTGGCGGGTGGTCGTGGCCACCGCGCGCGGCATGCCCCGGCTGGCCAACCACGCCAGCAGTGCGCCCACGCCCGGCCGGTGCGGAATGCCCGCCCGGGCTCTTGCCTCGTAGCGCTGCTGGCTGGCTGCCAGCAAGGCGTCGGCGCATACCTCGTCCTCAAGATGATCGGCCAGCATGCGGCGGCAGTCGGCACGGGCCTTGCCCACCATCTGCAACCACAGGCTGCGCGGCACGCTCAGGCCCATCACGACAGCGCTTTCTTCCAGACAGGCGGCCATCACCCGTTCGCTGTCCAGCAGCAGGCCATCCATGTCGAAGATGACCGCAGCCGGCATGAAACCCAGCGGCAGCACCGGAACGGTGGGGTTCGGGTTCGGGTTCG
>JAUNLD010000062.1:19218-19554 GCA_030532425.1 Lautropia sp.
ACGATGATGCCTGCTGGGGCTGATCGCGTCCCGTCTGCTGTGTCATGCCTGCCTCCCTGCGCCCACCGGCACCTGCCAGATCTCGCCATAGCCTACCGCAAAGGCCGGCCACTGGGCGGCCTGCGGCATCTGCCCCTGCCGCCCCGCGCTCAGCAACCAGCTGACGGCACGGATCACGCCGGCGTGGGTGATCCACAGCTCACCGGCCTGCACCGGCCCTCCCGCCAGCGCTTCCCCCTGCCCTGCTCCCCGCGCCCCCACCTGCGCCAGCCCCGATGCCAGTCCCCAAGCCGGTGCATGCGCCAGTGCCGGGCGCCCCCGGTGCAGAAACTGGCG
>JAUNLD010000063.1 GCA_030532425.1 Lautropia sp.
CAATCGTGCCCACGTTCACGTGCGGCTTGGTACGCTCAAACTTGCCTTTTGCCATGTCTGAAGACTCCTGTCTGAATGGAGAGCTGGCGTTATGCCAAGGATCCGAGAAAGGATCTCTGTGCGGAGACGATGCAGACTGATGCACCGCCCCTGTTGTAGGGGTGGTGCCCATGGCGCGGATCGAACGCGCGACCTCTCCCTTACCAAGGGAGTGCTCTACCACTGAGCCACATGGGCACGAAAACCTGAAAACTTCCGGCTGCATCCGGCCAGCAGCCACCCACAAGCCTGGAAAGGCACTACGGACGACACAGGCAGCCTGGCGGCACCTGCACAACAACCGACCGGATCAAAACGCGATTATGTACGACTTTTTCCACCCGTGCAAGCACTGCTTGCCGCAACACACCCGGCCGGTGTTGCAGGGCCCCAGCGCACCGCCTTTTTTGCCAGCAGCAGGCGACAGGCTCGCGTTTGCGCCCGTGACGGGCGGCAACGGACAACGCCCCCGGCCTGGGCATCCACCCATGCCGGGAAGGCGCATGCATCCCCGTTGGAGGCAGGGATCGTCAGCCGGGGAGCGCCTCGATCACGGATGACTGCGCCCGTGGCCAGTCAGGTGACGCCGCGCGGGTGCCTTCATGACCCCTGATGCGCCGGTGCGCGATCCACCCCATGCTGCAGGCTGGCCTCCAGCATGGCCACAAAAGCCTTCACGCGGGCCGGACGATGCCTGGCCAGCGGGAACATCAGCCTGATCTCTCCTCGCGCCAGCCTCCACGCCGGCAGCAGTACCTGCAACTGCCCGGCATCCAGCGCCGGTTGCACCATGTAGTCCGGCAGGATCGCCATGCCGACTCCGGCCAGTACCGCTGCACGGACGGCCAGCGTGCTGTCCAGACTGACGCGGGCCGCCAGCCGGACCTCCACGCGCGTTTCGCCCCTGGAAAAGCACCAGTCGTTGGGGTGGCGCAAGGCCGCGTTGGCCACAAAGGGCAGCGATGTCAGGCCGGCAGGGGTGTCGGGCTGCGCCGGCAGACGCCAGCTGGCCGGCGCCACCAGCAGTTGCCGGAAATGCCCCAGCAACCGGCTGCTGGCCTGTTCATCCACTGCCCAGCCCGCCCGGATGGCCAGTTCGTGCCGGCCCGACATCAGGTCCTGACGGGTGTCACTGAAGTTGGCCTCCACCCGGCAACGCGGATAGCGTTCGCAAAAGGCCGCCATCACCGGCACGATCACTTGCGTGCCATAGTCGAACGGCATCGTCAGGCGCAGGGTGCCCGATGGTTCACGGGCCGTGTCGGCCATCTCGTCGAACAGGGCGTTCGCCGTCTTCAGGATCTCCTGAGCGCGGCGGTAGAAGTTTTCTCCCGCATCCGTCAGTTGCAGGCGCCGGGTGCTGCGCAGCAACAGGGTCACGCCCAGGGTCTTTTCCAGTCGGGCCACCTGGTGGCTGACCACCGCCTTGCCCAGTCCCAGTCGTTCGGCCGCCGCGGTGAACGAGCCCTCTTCGATCACAGCGCAAAAATAAGCCAGACGATTGAGCCGGCCATCCGGGCGCCGTGCATCCCTGATGTCGGCATCGTCCCGCTCTGGCAACGGCGTTTTGTATGATTTACTCATACATTATGTTCGATTGTTCGATATTTATCTGTCAATACGTTTTGCCTACCATCTCCTCCGTTGCCTCTACAGCAGGCCGTGGGGATGAGAGCAAGGGGCAAAACCTGCCGCCCGCAAGCGGCGCCACCCGCCCCCGTGTCACCCGTCATCCCCCCGCCGTCAGCATTTGCAGCCTCCGCTGGTTTGCAGCCTTCTCTGGATAGCCGATCATGACCTCACACAAGCACCTGCTCGTCCTGCCACTGCTGGCCTCCCTGCTGGCAGCCTGCCACAGCACCGCACCGGGCCTGGCCGACAACGCCGCCAGTCCCCGCCATGCGGACGCTGCCGCCACGTCCTCCACCACAGCCGCAAGCGCGGTACATGCAGGCGCCGGCACCACGCCTGCGTCGGTGCCGCCTGTCCCCACCGCCGGTGCGGCAGACAGCACGGCCAGCGCCCGGCAGGCCCAGCCCCTGCTGGTCGAAGCCTTCACACCCGGCCCGGAGGCCATCTTCTCGGTGGCTTCGGTGATGGTGCAGGGCAAGGACGAGGTCATGCTGATCGATGCCCAGTTCTCGGCGGCCGACGCACGGAAACTGGTCGACAGCATCCGCGCTTCCGGCAAGACGCTGTCCACCATCTACATCAGCCATGGCGACCCCGACTATTACTTCGGCCTGCCCACGCTACAGGACGCCTTCCCGCAGGCACGGATCGTCGCCACCCGGCAGACGGTCGATCACATCCGCACTACCTGGGATGAGAAGATCAAGGTCTGGGGGCCGCAGCTGGGCAGGAATGCCCCCAGCCGGCTCGTCCTGCCCGAGGTGCTGCGGGGTGACACCCTGACGCTCGAAGGCCAGCCGCTGAAGATCATCGGCCTCGATGGCCCTGCCCCGGATCGCACCGTCGTCTGGATTCCGTCGATCCGCACTGTGGTGGGCGGCGTTCCCATCTCCGGCAGCGAACACGTCTGGATGGCCGACACGCAGACACCGGAATCCCACAGGCACTGGCTGGGCACCCTGAAGCAGATTGCCCGTCTGGACCCGGTGGTGGTGATTCCGGGGCATTTTGCCGACGGGGCACCGCTGGACCTGCGCTCGGTGAAGTTCACCGCCGACTACATCCGCGCCTTTGACGAAGAAACGGTCCGTGCCCGCAACGCGGCCGAGCTGGTCGCCGCCATGAAGCGCCGTTACCCCGGCCTGCCCGGAGAAGAAGGGCTGGAGATCAGTGCCAAGGTTGCCAAGGGCGAGATGGCCTGGCCGTGAGCTCATCACCACCTGCGACAGTCACGCCAAAGCTGTTTGGCTTTGTAAAGGGCGTTCGCATTCAGTAAGCGCTTGCTGACTTTTGTCTGTGCCGCCGTCGCCATCACCGGCCGGCCGCGGCAGAATCGCACGGGTGCACGGCAAGGCCCGGCGCCGCAGCCTGGCGGCACGCCCCGACGGCACGTGCTGCCCGGTGCCGCACGTCCCCTGGCGTCACCAGGCTGCGGCCTGCAGTATCCGGCACCTCGCCCGGCCACTTGCGCCTGTGCCTTGCCGATCGGGTAATCTCGATCCCGTGCGTGTCAAAGTTCACACAGGTGGCAGCTCGACACGCGGCATATTTGTCGATTCAGCTCCTTTCTCGGGATAGCGCTCATGAGTACATACCGCACAGCCTGGCGAACGGCACTGGCCGCCACAGCGATGTCGACGGCCGTCCTGCTGTCCGCGTGCAGCAGCACCGGGCCAGGCAGAGACCAGGCAGCCGCCAGCCAGGCCGCCAAGCCGGCAGAAACCTCACCTGCCGGGGCCAGCGATGGCCAGCAGGCGCTTCAGCCCCCGCTGACGACGCAGATCCACACCCCGGCCGAACCAGCAGCCTTCTCCACCCCGTCGGTGCTGGTGATGGGCCGTGACGAGGCCATCCTGATCGACGCGCAGTTCTCGACCGCCGACGCCGGCAAGCTGGTCGAACGCATCCGGGCCTCGGGCAGGAAGCTGACCACCATCTACATCAGCCACGGCCGCCCCGAGTATTACTTCGGCCTCGACGCCCTGAAGACAGCCTTTCCCGAGGCGCGGGTGGTGGCCACCCCGCAGACGGTCGCCACCATCCGGGCCAACAAGGATGTGGACTTGAAGGCCTGGGGGGCGCAGCTGGGTGCCCAGGCCCCACGCCGGATCATCGTGCCCGAGGTGCTGGAAGCCGACCGGCTGAAGCTCGACCGGCAGACGCTGCGCATCATCGGCCTGGACGGCCCCGACCCCAGCCGCACGGTGGTGTGGATTCCGTCGATCCGCATGGTGGCAGGCGGCGCACTGGTGACGGCCGGCGAGCACGTCTGGATGGCTGACAGCCGCTCGGCCCGTTCACGCCAGCAATGGCTGGAGATGCTGGTGCGCATCCGCGAGCTGGAGCCGGACATCGTCGTGCCCGGCCACCATGTACCCGGCGCCGACCTCGATCTGGGTGCGGTGCAGTTCACCGCCGACTATGTGCGCGCCTTTGACGAAGCGCTGGAGCGCACCCGCAACGCCGCTGCCCTGGCCGACGCCATGCAGGAGCGCTTTCCGCACCTGCACGGGCTGGGCACGCTGGACATCAGTACCCGCGTCGCCAAGGGCGAGATGGCCTGGCCCTGACACCGGCCGGCCTGGATGCGATACGACGCGCCGGGGCCTGGCGCGTCAGCCTCACGCACGGCCAGGACAGGTCGCGCGGCAGCACCCGAGTCACCGGGGGGGAGATGGCCTGCGCCTGAGTCATCGGGCATGGCACCATGTCCGGTACACGCACGGAGGTTCGTGTACCGATGCCCACTCACCCAGCCAAAGGACAAGAAGGCCTGCTCTTCAAGGCCCAGGGGCTGACCAGGATCTATGGTCAGGGAGAAGCGTCTGTCCATGCGCTGCGCGGGGTCGACCTGCAGCTGGAACACGGCGAGTTCGTCGTCATCCTTGGCCCCTCGGGCTGTGGCAAGTCGACGCTGCTCAACATCCTGGGCGGACTCGACCTGCCCACCGGCGGCAGCGTCTGGTACAACGGACAGGACCTGACCCGGGCCAGCGATGCCGAGCTGACGGCCTTTCGGCGTGAACATGTCGGCTTCGTCTTCCAGTTCTACAACCTGATCCCCAGCCTGACCGCACGCGAGAACGTGGCGATCGTCACCGAGATCGCCCCCTCGCCGATGCCCCCCGAGGAAGCGCTGGCCCTGGTGGGGCTGGCAGAGCGGATGGACCATTTTCCGGCACAGCTGTCCGGCGGCGAGCAGCAGCGCGTGGCGATCGCCCGGGCGATTGCCAAGCAGCCGGTGGTACTGCTGTGCGATGAACCCACCGGCGCCCTCGATTCGGCCACCGGCATCCGCGTGCTGCAAGCGTTGCAGCAGGTCAATCACCAGCTGGGCACCACCACCGTCATCATCACCCACAACGCCGATATCGCCCGCATGGCCAACCGCGTGCTGACGATGGGCGACGGCCGTCTGGTGCACGAAACCCGCAATGCGCAACCGATCCGGGCGCAGGCATTGCGCTGGTAGCAGGACAGCGTGATGATGGCCCGTTTGCCCGCCCTTTACCGCAAGCTGCTGCGCGACCTGTGGCGGATGCGCGGGCAGGCACTGGCCATTGCGCTGGTGGTGGCCGCAGGCGTCACCACCCTGGTGATGTCGGTGGTCACCCACGATTCGCTGCGCCAGGGGCAGACCAGCCTTTACCAGCAGCAGGTCTTTCCCGACATCTGGGCCGATCTGAAACGGGCCCCCGACAGCGTGGCCCAGCGGATTGCGCGGCTGCCCGGCGTGGCCGACGTGCAGACCTCGCTGGTCAGCGCCGCCAAGCTGGCCCTGCCGGATTACGATGAACCGATCGGCGCCACGCTGCATTCACTGCCCGAAGATGGCCGCCAGCCCCTGCACAACCGCCTGCACGTGCTGCGCGGGCAGCTGCCGGCCCCCTTCAGCCACGACGAAGTGATGGTCAGCGGCGCCTTTGCCAACGAGCACCGGCTGATGCCGGGCGACCGGGTGCGGGCCACCGTCCACGGCCGTACCCAATGGTTCCGGGTGGCCGGTGTGGCCAGCTCGCCCGAATACCTGAACGAAGAAAAGCCGGGTGCCATCTTTCCCGATCATGCGCGTTACGCGATCCTGTGGGTGCCACGGCAGGCCCTGGCCTCGGCGCTGGACATGGACGGCGCCTTCAACCGGCTGACCGTGCGTCTGGCCCCCGGCGCGCATGATGACGCCAGCCAGGGAAGCGTGATGGCCAGCATCGACCGCGAGCTGGCCCGCTGGGGAGGGCAGCAGGCCCGCACCCGCGACGACCAGGGCGCACACCGCCATCTCGAATCCGAGCTGGGACAGCTACAGACCCTCACCACCGTCTTTCCGACCATCTTTCTGGGGGTGGCGGCCTTTCTGGTCAACGTGGTCTTCAGCCGGCTGATGGCCACCCAGCGGACGCAGGTCGCCATTCTCAAGGCCTTTGGCTACCGCACGGGCGATGTCCTCCTCCATTACAGCCTGATGGCAGCCCTGGTGGCACTGGCAGGCGCCTGCCTGGGAACGGGAGCAGGACTGTGGCTGGGACAACAGCTGGCCGATCTCTATCAGCAGACCTTCCGCTTTCCGTCATTGCGGCTGGTGCTGCGCCCCATGGCGGTGGCCACGGGTTTTGGCGTGGCCCTGCTGGCTGCCGTGGCCGGTGGCGCGCGTGCCGTGCTGGCCGTGGCCCGCGAACCGGTGGCGCAGGCGATGCGGCCCGTGCCGCCCGAGCGCTACGGCCTCACCCTGGTCGAGCGCCTGGGCCTGGCCCGGCACCTGTCGCAACCCGTACGGATGGTGCTGCGGCAGATCGAGCGGCGACCGTGGCGGGCGGTGCTGAGCGTGACCGGGCTGACACTGGCCGGCGCCATCATCATGCTGGCCCGCTTTCAGCTGCCCACCATCGTCTACATGATCGATCAGCAGTACCGGCTGGCCGAACACCACGACGCCGAGGTGCAGTTCACCGAAGCGATGTCGATGGATGCCCTGCATGAACTGGCGCGCCTCCCCGGTGTGCACCATGTGGAAGGCACCCATGCCGTGCCGGTCAAACTGATGCACGAGAACCGTGACTACACAGGTGCCATCGAGGGCCTGGCTGCCAACGGCCGGCTGCGACAGCCTGTCGACAGCGGGAAGAACCGCCGCCAGCCTCTGCCCGCCGACGGACTGATGCTCTCGGCCTGGCTGGCACAGCACCTGGGTGTGACGGTGGGCGATATCGTGCAGGTGCAGGTGCTGAGTGGCAAACGGCGCCTGCTGGCGCTACCGGTGCGTGCCCTGGTGACCGAAAACCTCGGGGCCCGCAGCTACATGAACCTCGATGCGCTCAACCGCGCACTGGGCGAGGGCGAACGTGTCAGTGGCGCGCTGCTGAGCATCGACCGGCAGCAGGCCCGATCCATCCAGCAGGCACTGGATGAACGGCCCATGATCGTCTCGTCCTACCTGCGCAGCCACGCCGTGAAAGGCATCCACGAGATGCTGACACGCATGACCGCTCCCTTCACCTGGATGTCGATCATGCTCGGCTGCATCGTCAACATCGGCGTCGTCTACACCTCGGCCCGCATCACCCTGGCAGAACGGGCGCACGAGCTGGCCAGCCTGCGGGTGCTGGGCTTCACCCGTGGCGAGATCAGCCGCATCGTGCTGGGCGAGATCGCCCTGCTGGTCGGCGCGTCGATCCCGCTCTCGTTCGGAGCCGGCTGGGCGCTGTGCTGGCTGCTGGTGCGCGGCCTGCAAACCGAGCTGTTCCGCGTGCCGATCTACATGCCGCCCTCGGGGCTGGCCTTTGCCAGCTTCATCACCCTGTGCTCGGCAACACTGTCGGCCCTGGTGGTGCTGCGGCTGGTACGCCGGCTGAACATGATCGAAGCCCTGAAGGTGCACGAATGACATGGCTCGCTCCGGCCCGCCGCGGCACACGCCCTGCTGCCCCGCTGCCCACCGCCCCCCTGCCTTAGCCCACCGGGAGACCCCACCATGCCCCGCCCCTCCACCCGATCACTGCGCTGGCTCATCATCGCCGCGGCCTTACTGCTACTGCTGGGCTGGCTGGCCCAGCGTGAACCCGCCCAGCTGGCCAGCGTGCAGCCCGCCACCCGTGGCCCCATCACCCAGGTGCTGGCCGAAGAAGGCAGGACGCGCCTGAAGGCACGCTACGTGGTCAGCGCCCCGGTGGCAGGCACCCTGCGCCGGATCACCCTGCAACCGGGCGATGCCGTGCGAGCCGGCGAGGTGGTGGCCTGGATCGAACCGGCCATCAGCGGACTGCTGGATGCCAGCAGCCGGGCGCGTGCCGAAGCCGACATGCAGGCGGGCCAGAGCCAGCAGGCAGCAGCCCACGAACGCATGCGGGCCGCCCGCGCCGCCTGGCAGCAGGCCCGCACGGCCCTGGCGCGTGCCACCCGGCTGCACAAGGGCAACACCCTCTCACAGGAAGCCCTGGAGCAGGCCCAGACCCGTGCCCGCACCACCGCCGCCGAGCTGGCTGCCGCCCGCGCCGATGAACAGGCGGCAGTCCAGCGGGTGCGTGCCGCCCAGGCCGTCCTGGCCCAGGAAGGGCGCAGCCGTGACGAGGCCGCCCCCCTGCCGGTGCATGCCCCGGTCGACGGCGTGATCCTGCACCGCGCCCAGGAAAGTCGCACCACGATCAACGCCGGCCAGCCGCTGCTGACGCTGGGCAATCCGCAGGCGCTGGAACTGGAGGCCGAGGTGCTGTCCAGTGATGCCGTGCAGCTGGCCCCCGGCATGACGGCACGGGTGCTGCGCTGGGGAGGCGAGGGCGAGCTGTGGGCCACCGTGCGCCGCATCGAGCCGGGCGCCTTCACCAAGGTGTCGGCGCTGGGGGTGGAAGAACAGCGCACCCGGGTCATCCTCGACCTCTCCTCTCCCCCCGCGCAATGGCAGCGTCTGGGAGACGGCTATCGTGTGGAGCTGGAATTCATCCTGAAACACGAGGATGAGGTCCTGCGCGTGCCGGTCGGCGCCCTCTTCCGCGTGCAGGACAGGCAGGCCGACGGCCAGCCTGCCCAGAGCCGCTGGGCGCTGTTTCGCGTCCAGGACGGGCGCGCCCGCCGCACCCTGGTCAGAACCGGCGTGCATGCCGCCACCACCGTGCAGATCATCGACGGCCTCGCCGAAGGCGAGCGCGTCATCATCCAGCCCGACGACCGCATCCGCGACGGCACCCGCATCGACGCGCACGACCACGAACAGCTGCCCTGAACCTGCCCGCCCCGCACCGGGGCCCGTCAGCACCGTATAGAATGAGTCGGGTATAAGCACGGGCGCTCCCTGGCCGCCCTCCTGCCCCCTGCGCACACCATGACTGTCATCGCCTACGAAATCGTGATCGGCTACGGTTCGGAAACCGGTAACGCCCGCACCCTGGCCCAAGAGCTTGCCAGCCACCCCGACTTTGCGCCCTTCTTTCCGCGCCTGATGCCGCTCAACGACATCACGGCCGACGATCTGGCCGGTGATGCCCCGCTCATCATCATCTCGGCCTCGTTCGGCGATGGTGATCCTCCCGGCAACGCCGAAGCCTTTCTCGACCTGCTGCGCCAGTCTGGCCCGTTGCCGGGACTGCGCTACGCCATCTTTGGCCTGGGCGATACCGGTTACCCCAATTTCTGTGGTTTCACCCGCCAGCTGGATGCGCTGCTGGCCGAACGCCAGGCCAGCCCCCTGATGAACCGCGTGGATGCCGACAGCAACTTCCGCGCATTCTTCGAGACCTGGCGCCCGGTGCTGCTCCAGGTACTGAACGGCGACACCGAAGCCGGCAGGGCCCTCACGCTGCAAGTGCGTGCCTACGGCGAAAACAACGCCTTCGAGGCCCCCGTGGTGGCGCGCGAACAGCTCAGCCACGGCGAAGGCGAGCCCGCCTGGAACATCCGCCTCTCGGTGGCTGGCAGCGGCATGGCCTGGCAAGCCGGCGACACGCTCAACGTGCTGCCCGAAAACGACCCGCAGCTGTTGCAGGCGCTGGCAGACTGGTATGGTGACGACAGCGCCATCGAACAGCTGCGCCACAAGGAATTGCGGGAAGTCAGCAAGGGCGTGCTGCGCGAGCTGGCCAAACTGGCTGACAGCGAAGCCCTGAAAGAACTGCTGAAATTCAAGCAGCGCAAGGCGCTGGAAGACTATCTCTACCACGCCGACATCCTCGACGTGCTGAACGACCACGCCACCCCGCAAAGCGTGCCACTGGCCGATCTCGTCAAACTGCTGTCGCCACCGCTGATCCGCTCGTACTCGATTGCCTCGCCCGACAATGGCGAGACCATCGACCTGTGCGTGCGCCGCGTGCGCTACGAGCACAACGGCCGGCTGCATCAGGGCGCCGCCACGCGCTGGCTGCTGGAAGCCGACCGCCCGGTGCGTGTCTACTGCCGCTCCAACCCCGGTTTTCACATGACGCCCAACCCCGACGCACCGGTCATCCTGATCGGCACCGGCACCGGCATCGCCCCGCTGCTGGGCCTGCTGCGCGAGCTGAAGCAGCGGGGACAACAGCGCGAAACCTTCCTGATCTTCGGCGAAAAGACCCGCGCCGGCGATTTTCTCTACCGCGACGAACTTCAGGCCCTGCACGCCGAGGGCGTGCTGGGGCAGCTGCACACCGCCTTCTCGCGCGATGGCACACAGAAATATTATGTGCAGCACGCCATGGCCGACCAGGCCGATGCACTGCGCGACATGCTCGGCCGCGGCGCCCACCTCTACCTGTGCGGCAACAAGGCACACCTCGAAGCTGCCGTGTCCGCTGCCGTCAACCAGCTGATGGGCGATGGCAGCGAGGGTGGCGGGGGGGCGGCCGGATCCGACAGCTACTGGCGGCGCATGGCCCGTGAAGGCCGCCTGCATCTGGAACTTTACTGAGCGCGCACCCTGCTCCCCCGCGGGGCGGCAGCCACCATCCCGCAGGGTCATCATCCCACCGCCCCCGTCACACCACCATGCCCAGCGACATCTGTACCGAGGCCGACATCCGCGAAATGGTCGAGCGCTTCTACGGCATGATCCGTGCCGACGAGGCCCTGGGGCCGATCTTCGAGGCCCACATCGACGACTGGGACGAACACCTGCGCACGCTGAGCGATTTCTGGTCGAGCATGCTGCTGCGCACCGGACGCTTTCGTGGTGCGCCGATGCCCAGGCACATGCGCCTGCCCGGCCTGAGTGCCGAACTGTTCGAACGCTGGCTGGCCCTGTTTGCCGAAAGCCTGCAGCAGCATCCCAACCAGCAGATGGCGGTACGGGCCGCCGACATGGCCACACGCATCGCCCAGCGCCTGTGGCTGGGCTACCAGATGGCCAACTTCCCGCAGCAGCCGGCCACCCCATTGCTGCACCTCAGCCGCTACCGCTGACGCGCTGGCCCCACCTCTCTGCC
The DNA here is from genome assembly GCA_030532425.1 of Lautropia sp. Lineage (GTDB taxonomy): Bacteria > Pseudomonadota > Gammaproteobacteria > Burkholderiales > Burkholderiaceae_E > Lautropia. The sequence continues at coordinate 11,055 of JAUNLD010000063.1, forward strand.
CGGCCAGCAAGCACGATGGCCTACCCCAAATCCGCCCACCCGGGCGGAAAACACGCGCCCCCGAAACGAGTTTGTCAGCCTGCCGACCATCGAGCTGCCGATAATCGGAACTCTCCCAAAGCCACCGGCAGCCGCACCGCCCTTGTCCGCCCGCATGGCGAATGACCACGCCGGATGCCGTTCACCGTTGCAGGGCCCTTGCTGATGGACAAGACGCTGACCTACCTGTTCGACCCGCTCTGTGGCTGGTGCTATGGTGCCGGCGCACGACTGGCGCGCATCGTCGAGGATGCCGGCCTGCCCCTGGCCCTGCTGCCCAGCGGCCTGTTCGCCGGCAACGGCGCCCGACCGATGAGCGAGGCGCTGGCCGCGCATATCTGGAGCAACGACCAGCGCATCGCCGACGCGAGTGGCCTGCGCTTCAGCTGCAGCTATCGCGACCGGGTGCTCTCCAGCCTGAAGCAGGATTTCGACAGCGGCCCCGCCACCCTGGCGCTCACCGCTGTAGCCCAGCATGCCCCCGAGCAGGAGTTTCCGGTCCTGCAGGCCATCCAGCGCGCCCGCTACCTGCACGGCGGCAACATCGTCACCCTGGCCAGCCTCGGACGGCTGCTGCATCGCCTGGGCCAGCACGAGGCGGCCGAGCGGCTGCGCGCGCCAGATCAGTGCCTGCTGCAGGCTACCCAGGCCCGCATCGACCAGGCCCGTGAGCTGATGCTGCGGCTGCACCTGCGCAGCGTGCCCGCCTTCATCCTCGATGTGGCCGGCCAGCCGCGCGCCCTCACCGCCTGCCTGCTCTTCACCCAGCCCGACGCCTTTGCCGACGAGATCAGCCAGCTGGGCAACTGAGCCCCCCGTCAGCACGCGGCCAGACAGGCACCACCCGTGCCTGCCCCACCGAACCGTCCGGGTGGTGCTGCCGGTCCCGGCAGCGCCTGCTCAGAACAGCACCCGGATCAGCAACAGGCCGATCGCCAGGCTGAAGGCCATCGCCAGCAGCCCCGGAATCATGAAGCTGTGATTGAAGATGAACTTGCCGATGCGGGTGCTGCCCGTACTGTCGAAATCGATCGAGGCGATGATCGGTCCATAGTTGGGAATGAAGAAATAGCCGTTCACCGCCACGAAGGTGGCGATCATCACCGGTGCCGGCAGACCCAGGGCGATGCCCACCGGAAACAGCGTCGCCACCGTCGCCCCCTGGCTGTTGACCAGCACCGACAGCACGAACAGCGCCAGCGCAAAAGCCCACGGCGCCGTGTTCACCAGCGACGACACCGCCTCCTTCAACTCGGGCAGATGCGCCTGCATCAGCGTGTCGCCCATCCAGGCCACCCCGAAAACCGCGATCACCGCCCGCATGCCGGCATGAAAGACCGAGCCGCGCGTGACCTCGTTGCCATCGGGCTTGCAGGTGAGGATGATGAGCGCAGCCGCCGACAGCATGACGATCTCGATGGTGTGCGCCATGCCCATCGGCTTGCCCTCGAAGACCGGACGCAGCTGCGGCCACGTCCCCATCAGGACCACCAGTACCGCGGCGGCCAGGAAGATGCCGAAGGAACGGCCCGCGGTAGGTTTGAGCGGCGACTCGGCCGGGCCAGCACTCGCCTGATGGGCACGCACATATTCGGGGTCTTGCAGCAGACGCTGATAATGCGGATCGTCTGCCAGCTCGCGGCCCAGACGGTTGACGATGAGCGCCGCCAGCAGCAGGCCACCCACCGTCGCCGGCACGGTAATCTTCAGCACATCCCCCAGCGTGATGCCCTGCGGCTCAAGATAGGCCACCACCGCCACCACCGCGGCGGCAATCGGGCTGGCCACAATCGCAAACTGCGAGGCGATCACCGCCATCGATAACGGCCGCTCGGGGCGCACGCCATTGTGCCGGCTGACCTCGGCAATCACCGGCAGCACCGAATAGGCCACGTGTCCGGTGCCCGCCATCACCGTGAAGGTGTAGGTGACGGCAGGCGCAATGTACGTGATGTACCTGGGATGGCGTCGCAGCAGGCGGGTTGCGATGCGGATCATGTAATCCAGCCCGCCGGCCGCCTGCATCGCGGCCGCAGCCGACACCACCGCCATAATCATCAACATCACGTCGATGGGTGGACTGGTGGGTTGCAGATGAAAACCGAAGGCCAGAACGGCCAGACCCACGCCTCCCCACACGCCCAGACCGATCCCGCCAACGCGGGCACCGATCAGGATGCAGAGCAAAACGATCGCGAACTGAATGAAGAACATCATGGAGGAATTCCTGGCGCAGCCTGCCAGGATCTTCCGTGCACGAACGGGCAGCATGCCGACCGGCACACGCACCGGCCAGCCTGACACCCCATGCCCCTGATACGCCGGCAAGACGACGCGGTTGGCTTGAATGGGAGAAGGCAGCCTTTCTTCGAGACTGCTGCACGACAAATCTAACACCCAGGCCCGGCCTTGACGAAGTCCCTGTACGTGTGCGCCATCTGCATGCAGCGACGTGGCCCGCTTGTGCATCCCGCGCACCGCCCCCATCCTGAAAGACAGCACCGCCACACCAGCCGCCCATCAGGCACCATCCATCAGCCCATCGTTCTCGCTGGTCCTCCCCGCCATGACGCCGTGCAGACCGCTGCGTACCCTGCCCGTCCAACCCGAGCTCTCCGCAACGCGAAACGCCCCATGAGCCAGCCGCAAGCCCCCGACTTCGACTATCTCACCGACATCAACCTCGACGACGACTTTGATGACTTCGGCGACAGCGGCCAGCGCCTGGGCGCCGCCGCCGCACTGGTGTTCGGCATGGCCCGCTCGCTGCACTGGCGGGTGGCCGACAAGGTGCTGGACCAGCTCGACACACAATACCGGCGCCTGCCCTCGCCTGCCGGCGACGGCCGCACCGGCTTCGATTTTCTGGGCATCCTCAAGAACGAGGGCCCCGACAACCCGCTCCACGAGCTGACGATGGGCCTGCTGCGCAACGATATCGAGAACATCGCCCGCGGCCTGCCCGACATCGAGCAGATCGCTCTCGTCTATCCGCTGGTCGAAGATCTCATCGACGTGGACGAGCTGGTGCACCACGTCCACCCGGCCGACTGGGCCAGTGCCCTGCGGGCCGACGATGGCAGCGGGCTGTGGTCAGAACGCCTGCGCGAGCGCCTGATGAACGAGCGCGTGCAGGAATGTGAACGCCACGTCTGCGGTGTCGACGACGACTGAACATCTCCCCGCGGCTCAGTACATCTCCGTGTAGCCCCGGTCGGTCAGCCCCGTCAGGGCTGCGATCTGTGCCGACAGCGCCAGCAGCTCGGCACGGGCCTGGGCCGATTCGAGGGCACTCATCCGGCCATGGCGGGCAACGATCGCCGCCAGCACCTGCGTCTGGTAGCCCGCATTGCCCAGTTGCAGCGCCAGCGTGCGCGGCACCGGCCCTGCATCGGGCGTGCCTACCCGCACCCAGCTGAAATCCGCCAGCACCAGCGACTCCCGGCGCACCACCCGCTGCCCCCAGCGCCACTGCTTCTCCAGCTGCAACACACCCGCCGCATCGCGCCCCAGCACGAACCACACCGCATTGAACAACCAGCGCTCTTCCAGCCACCGCTCCAGCACGAAGCGCCACCGGAAGATCCCCACCAGTACCACCATCATCAGCACCAGCTGAAAATTCCCCAGCACCCGTTCCGCCACGCCCGACAGGACCAGCGCGCCCAGTCCCAGCACCAGGCACACCTCAGCCCCACGCCAGCAGCGCGCCCATCGCAGCCGCGACGGGTCTGCCGTACTGATGCGCCAGGCGCGCATTTCCAGCAGCTCTTCCTGCAACACGTTCTTCATGTCCGCCAGTAAAGCGTGCTGTAGCCCGCTCGGCAAGCCCCGTCAGACCGGCGAGCTGCGCGAGCGTCCGATGGGCACGTGCGCAAAAACGCCAATGCCACCCCGGTGGCCGCGACGACGACAGAACATCCGCCCCCACACCGCTCAGTACATTGTCGTGTAGCCCCGGTCCGTCAGGCCCGTCAGGGAGGCAATCTGCGCCGACAGCACCAGCAGCTCCGATTTTGCCTGTGCGTATTCAGCCTCCCGCATCGGGCCACTGCGCCCCTCCACGCGCGTCAGCACCCGCGTCTGGTAGTGCCGATTGCCCAGCTGCAATTCGACCACACAGGGAGAGTCACCAGCCTCGGGGCTGCCCACACGCAGCCATTGCCACTGCGCCAGATCCATCCGCTTGCGGGAAAGTACCCGCCCGCGCCAGCGTTGCTCGTTCACCAGCCACACCCGGCCGTCCGTACCCCGCTCAAACACATGCCACGACTGAAAGCCCACCGCCCATGCCAGCTCGTCCATGCGCCAGACCAGGAGCAACAGCATCCAGACCGGAAAAAAGGTGGCTTCTTCCGGTGACATGAACCACGGCACTGCCAGGCAGAATACGAATGCCAGCAGAAGCAGCCCCCACTTGTAGTAGGGAACCCGCTGAAAGGCAGCGCCGCCCAGTACCGGCATCGCCAGCAATACACCGGCCTCACCCGCAGGGCCGGCATCCACGGGGCGGGTCAGGGCGTCGACATCAAGGGGGGCGTCAGCCTGGCCGCCCGCCAGCGCACCGCAAGGCATCGTACCCTGCCACAGGCGCTTCTGCCCCCCATCATCCCGGGCGCACCCGGCCACGTCCACCCCGGTCGGTTCCCTGTCCATCATCCGCCCTCCTGTGCCACGACCGCATCGCCCCAGGACCCAGCATACCAAGGGGGCGTGACTCACAGGCCGAGCCCCCGCACACTCCCTGTGGCAATCGGCTCAGCGTGCTGCCGACCGCAGCGTGAACTCGGTGATTTCCGACGGCTTGCCCAGGCGCAGCGGAAAACCCGCCCACAGCCCGGTGCCATGGCTGACGTACAGCAACATCTGCCCGACCGGGTACAGGCCCGAGACAAAGCCCTCGTTGAAGCGCTGCACCACCCAGTGCATCAGCCACACCTGCCCACCATGCGTGTGGCCGGACAATTGCAGGGCCACGCCGCGCCGGGCATGTTCGCGCGCCCCCGCCGGCCGATGCGCCATCAGGATCACCGGCACATCGGCCGGCGCGCCCTCCAGCGCGGCCTCCAGATCAGGGATCGGCAAGCGATAGGGCCAGGCCGCCGAATCCGACAGCCCTGCCAGCACAAAGCCCGCCACCGGCCATTTCGCCGGCATCTTCCCCGGATCCTTCTCCCCCGCACCGCCCTCAACCGGCACGGCAGGGCCTTGTCTTGCCGCAGCCGGCGCCATCCCGCCTGCGATGAGCGCGTGCCCGTTCACCAGCATGCGGATGCCCAGTTCGCCGACGAAATGCCGATGCCAGGGCTGATACAGCGAATAGAACTCGTGATTGCCCGGCACGCCCCACACACCATACACCGCCCGCAGCTCACGCAGTGGTGCCACATCATCCTGCCGTGCCGACACCGAACCATCGACCAGGTCGCCGGTAATCACGATCAGGTCCGGCGCCAGCGCATTGGTGCGGTCGACCACCGCCTGCATCCACGGGCGCTGCAACAGGCGGCTGGCGTGCAGATCGCTCAGCTGCACCAGCCGAAAACCGTCCAGTGCCGGGTCGAGCCCGGCGATGGGAACCTCCAGCCGCTTCACCTCGGGCACCCGCACCGCCTGCCAGACCGCCACCGCGCCTGCCAGCATCGCCAGCACACCAATGCCCGCCCGCCAGACCGGGACCGTCAACAGGGTGCGCGCCAGCGGCCGTGACACCAGCCACGACAGCATGCCGGCCACATCCAGCACCAGCACCAGCACCGCCGCGATCAGTACACTGCCCAGCCCCCAGCCCGCCAGCATCAACACCCAGCCAGGAACATCGGGGGCCGCCATGCCGCCAAACCAGCGCTTCAATGCCTGGTGATACTGGGTGGCCACCACCGTCAGTACGCACAGCAACAGTTTCAGCGGCAGCCCAACGGGCAGGATCCAGATCAGACGTGCACAGACGATCAGCGCCAGCAGGCCGGTGACAAGATGGAACATCGATGGCGAGAGAGAATCATGAACTTGCCTGCCCCCACGACAGCCACCTCATCGCCGACCAGCCCCCACGAGACTGACGGGCAGGACACGGGCGACTGACCGGAGGGTTCAGCGTCGCTACCCGGCAACGGCGCATGAGGTGACGGGAAAAACCCGTCTGAAACGCACGCGCGCAGCACGCAGCCAGGCGGGCGACAGAACCGGTTGATGGGGAACAGACAGGACTGGAGCGGGTGAAGGGAATCGAACCCTCGTCGTAAGCTTGGAAGGCTTCTGCTCTACCATTGAGCTACACCCGCTGCGATGGGTTCCAGGCGTCATCCCGCCAACCCCGCCGCCTGCTTCGCGGGGCGCCGGCCGGATGGCCCGGGGTGCCCCTCTTGCGAAACGTGGATGGCTGCCGTTGCAGCGCCACCCAGGCCAGGGATGGTGGAGAGGGTTGGATTCGAACCAACGTAGGCGTAAGCCAACAGATTTACAGTCTGCCCCCTTTAGCCACTCGGGCACCTCTCCAGGGAAGGTTCGATTATGGTGTCCCATGGCGCCGTTGTCAAACAACTTTCTGCCGGCAGCATCGGCCCCTCGTGCTGCGCCCCCCGTTTGCCCCCACGCATCGCGCAGCCGCGCTACCCTGCTCCGGCTGTCGACACGGATTCGTCACGCGTTCTGCACGGGCGCGCGCCGCTGTGGCGGCGCCCTCTCGGCCAGCTCGCCCGTCACCGGCACGGAGCCCTTGCGGCCCCCTTCACTCGCCACAAACCCCCGTCCCGAGGTCGGATATAAGGGATTCAGACAACAGTCCATGAACGGACAGGCACCCGACGGTACGCTTTTGTATCAGGCTGCAGCACCGGCCAACGGGCTCCGCCACCGCAGACGCCGTCCCCGCTACACCGCCCCCCGGGCCATGCGGCCAGATACGGGATAACCCGAATAATCAAGCAGATACCGGCCGATTGCCGCGTACCGGCGCCCACGGGCCAGCAACAACGCGCACCTTCATCCGCGCAAAGCGCCCCGGACCAGCCCCATGCCACGCCCTCTGCCCTCCCGTGCGAACACGTGCGAAGCGCCGGCATGACACAAGCCGAACATGTTTATCAGTGCAAAATCCGCCGTTTACCTGCAAGAATACCGGCTGTCGTAGTCCTCGTCCGAGGTTGTCAAAGGATGGCAAAAACCAAGACCCCCACCCCCCTGTCCGACGCGTTCGAACCGCAGTCGCTGGACCAGAATGACCCCGAAGCCCTGCGTCGCTACGTGGCCAACCGCCTGGCCTATGTCGTGGGCAAAGACCCCAAGACAGCGACCAAGGCCGACTGGTACGTTGCCCTGGCCCACCTGGCCCGCGACAAGATGGTCGAGCGCTGGATGGAAACCACCCGCCAGCAATACAGGCAGAAGGTCAAGCGCGTCTACTACCTGTCGATGGAGTTCCTGATCGGCCGGGCGCTCACCAACAGCCTGATGTCGCTGGAAATCTACGACCAGCTGGCCAAGGCCATGGCCGAAGGCGGCGTCGATCTGGAAGCTACCCGCGAAGAGGAAGCCGATCCGGGCCTGGGCAACGGTGGTCTGGGACGCCTGGCCGCCTGTTTCCTGGATTCGATGGCCACGATGGGCCTGCCCAGCTACGGCTATGGCATCCGCTACGACTACGGCATGTTTGCCCAGTCGATTCACGATGGCTATCAGGTGGAACAGCCCGACGACTGGCTCCGCCTGGGCAACCCCTGGGAGTTCGAGCGCCCCGAGGTGAGCTTCCCGATCAAGTTCGGTGGCTGGGTCGAGCACGATGCCGAGAAGGGCGCCATCTGGCGCGATGCCGAACAGGTGATGGCGATGGCGCACGACATGATCGTGCCCGGTTTCAAGACGCACACCATCAACACGATGCGTCTGTGGCACGCCCGCGCTGCCGGCAGCCTGGATCTGACCCTGTTCAACCAGGGCAACTACATGCAGGCCGTGTCGCAGAAGAACCAGTCCGAAAACGTCACCCGGGTGCTCTATCCCGATGACTCCAGCTACCAGGGCCGCGAGCTGCGCCTGCGCCAGGAGTACTTCTTCGTCAGCGCCTCGTTGCAGGACATCATCCGCCGCTACCTGCACGACCACACCGATTTCTCCGAGCTGTCGAACCAGGTGGCCATCCACCTCAACGACACCCACCCCGCCATCGCCGTGCCCGAGCTGATGCGCCTGCTGGTCGACGAACACCAGGTGCCCTGGGAACAGGCCTGGGCGCAATGCTGCAAGGTGTTCTCGTACACCAACCATACGCTGATGCCCGAGGCGCTGGAGACCTGGCCGGTGGCGATGATGCGCAGCGTGC
>JAUNLD010000064.1 GCA_030532425.1 Lautropia sp.
AGGGTGGCACACCCGGCACGGCACCGGGTACGCCTGTGCCGCCCGCAGCCGCGACGCCCGCCCCCACCTATGCCTATCGCTCGGTCATTCAACCGAACACCACCTCCCTGGAGGCATTCAAGGCCGAACTGGACAAACTGGGCCAGGAAGGCTACCGCCTGCTGTTGCGGCGCCCCTTCAAGAGCAACGGCCAGCAACCAGTCAGCCTCATGGTCAAGGACGCCCCGCATGTCTATGACTACCGGCTCCTGGAGCAGAAAATCGAAAACACCGAGAAACTGGCTCAACTCGACGAACAGGGTGCACTCGGCTATCGCTACCTCGGCGACATGCTCTTCACGCAGGAAGGAGTGAACCAGGGCGATAAGCATCAGGAGCACGTGTCGGTCTTCATCCGCAACCAGAACCAGGCCGGGCACTACCAGTATCACTTCATGCCGCTCAACGGCACGGAAGACCGGCAGGCCTTCACCACAGCCGCCAACACGCTGGGTGAGAAGGGCTACTGGCTGATGTCGGGCGAGCTTGGGCTGGGCTACCCGGGCACCGCCGCTCTGATTCAGTCGACACGCATCTTCGTCAAGGATCTCAGCGCCACCAGCCGTTACCAATACCGTATCGTCGACGGCATCAAGGATCGCCAGGCACTGCTGCAACAGCTCGACACCCAGGGCAGCGAGGGCTATCGCTACAGCGATCAGCTAAGCCTGAAATCGGCCGATGGCCCTCAGGCAAAACCCTTGGACCATCTCTATGTCCGGGATGAAAGCCAGCCCCAGGCACGCTTCAGCTACCGGGTCGACGACGTCCACGACACTCCTGCTCCTTATGTCGACTACCTCAACACCCTGGGCAAGCAGCACTATTCGCTGCTCCGCTACCAGGACAATCGTGACATCCACATCCAGGCCAGCAACTGCACCGGCCCCATCTGCGCGGCCAGCGACCTGCTCTGAGCATGCCCCGGCCGGGCAACGGCCGGCACACACGCACGGCCGGCCCGCCTGAACGCGGCGCTGGCCACGCGCCCCCGGACACGAGCCAGCCCGACACATGGCTCTGGCCGGCACCACGGCACGGGTCTGAGCTGCACACGAATCTGCCCGGCGCCACGGCACGGGTCTGAACGGCACCACTGGACAGCAGCCTCGCGGCAGGTCAGCATCCATGCTGCACACCTGCCCTACCCCAGCCGGCCCTGCGCCGGCTGGCGGCTTTTCACTGCTGCCGATGTCCCACACGCTCAAGCCCATCCATCTGCTGGCCGCTCTGCTCATCATGCTGATCTGGGGCTGCAATTTCGTCGCCATACGTTACGGCCTCGATGAACAGCCCCCGCTCTTTCTCACCTTCCTGCGCTTCCTGTTCTCGGCCGTACCCGCCGTGTTCTTCCTGCACCCACCCCCGCTGCCCTGGCATCAGGTGGCAAGTTACGGCATCATCATCTTCGCCCTGCAGTTCAGCTTCGTTTTCAGTGGCATGCAGGCCGGCGTCTCTCCCGGCCTGGCCTCGGTCGTCCTGCAGCTGGCCGTCTTCATCACCATCGGCCTGGCCACGCTGTTTCTGGGCGAACGCCCGCATCCCAGCCAATGGCTGGGGGCACTCATCGGCTTTGCCGGCGTCTGTCTGATCGCCCTGCACCAGGGCACGGATGCCACCCTGCCCGGCCTGGCCCTGCTGCTGGCCGGCGCCCTGTGCTGGAGTAGCGGCAACATCATGGCCAAGGGCTTCCGCCAGCCAGTCGATGCCCTGGCCCTGGTGGCCTGGGGCAGTCTGGCGGCCGCTCCCTTCCAGCTGCTGCTCGCCCTCGGCCTGGAAGGACCGGCACGCCTGCTGAGCAGCCTGCAACACGCCAGCTGGATCTCGGTGGCTGCCGTTGCCTACCTTGCCTGGCTTTCCACCCTCGTCGGCTATGGCCTGTGGAGCCACCTGCTGCGCCACTATCCGGCCGGCACCGTCGCCCCCCTGTCCCTGCTGGTGCCCATCATCGGCCTCACCGCCTCGGCTCTGGTGCTGGGCGAACGCCTCCAGGGCTGGAAACTGATGGCCACCCTGCTGGTGCTGCTCGGCCTGAGCATCAACCTGTTCGGCGCCCGCCTGCTCAGCCGCCTGCGCCAGCCTCCGTGCCGCCAAGACCCGAACTGAAGCCGGCGACCATCTGCCAGGCCCGGGCCGCCACCGGGCCCCACCCAAACCATCGAGCCATGCCTGCCAGCCCAGCACCTCCAGCCCATCGAGGTATGCCTGAAGGCCCGCGACCCGCACGTCCTTGCCCAGATGTCCTGCCCGCGCGGCCATGCACCGTCTAAAATCCAGCCAATGCACATCGCCGGCCATCGGCGCCCGGTGCCGCCGGCTTTCGCTCCCACGTGTTCACGCCGTGAAGCCCCTGCGGACACCTCCCTCTTCGATCACATCCCCAGAGCCCCCCAGAGACCACCTCCCCTGCGATCCCCCGAGCCACCCGGGACCTCTCCCCTGAGACCAGCTCCCGCCTGAAAGCACCATCTCCTGCGATCAGCGCCTCCAGAGCCCCCTGCAACCACCATCCCCAGCGATCACCCGCTCCTGAAACTGCCTTCGCCTGAGATCCCATTTCGATTTCGCCCTTCGATCCCCCTTCACCCCCCTGCCCAACGATGAAAGACACCCTGCGCGAAAAACTCGAACGAATGCGCGACCGGCTGGACGAGGTGAATGCCCGGCTGGCCAGCCCCGAGATTGGCAACAACCTGGCTCAATTGCGCGCCCTCAACCGCGAGCACGCCGACCTGAGTGCCGTACTCGACGCCCACACCCAATGGCAGGCCGCCTGCGCCGATCTCGACGCCGCCCGGCAGATGCGTGACGACCCCGAACTTCGTGCCTTCGCCGATGAGGAAGCCAGCCGCGCCGAAGCCCGTCGCGACAGCCTGCTGGCCACCATCGAAACCCTGCTGCGGCCGCGTGACCCCGACGACGCACGTGACGCCATCCTGGAAATCCGCGCGGGCACCGGTGGCGACGAGAGCGCCCTGTTCGCGGGCGACCTGCTGCGGATGTACCTGCGCTTTGCCGAGCGCCGTGGCTGGCAGACCGAGATCCTGTCGGCCAGCGAATCCGAGCTGGGCGGCTACCGTGAGGTCATCGTCCAGGTCCGCGGCCAGCAGGTCTACGGCCAGCTGCGCTTCGAGTCAGGGGCCCACCGGGTGCAGCGTGTGCCGGTCACCGAATCACAGGGCCGCATCCACACCTCGGCCTGCACCGTCGCCGTCATGGCCGAAGCCGATCCGGACGGCGACATCACGATCAGCCCGGACGAACTGCGCATCGACGTTTTCCGGGCCTCCGGCGCCGGCGGCCAGCACGTCAACAAGACCGAATCGGCCGTGCGCATCACCCACCTGCCCACCGGCACCGTCGCCGAATGCCAGGATGACCGCTCACAGCACCGCAATCGTGACAAGGCGATGACCGTGCTGCTGACCCGCCTGCGTGATGCCCGCGAACGTGCCCGTCAGGCCGAGACCTCGGCCCAGCGCAAGAGCCTGGTCGGCTCGGGCGACCGCTCTGAACGCATCCGCACCTACAACTTCCCTCAAGGCCGGATGACCGACCACCGCATCAACCTGACGCTCTACAAACTTCAGGCCATCATGGATGGCGATCTTGACGAACTGACCGGCGCACTGGCCAGGGCCCGGATCGCCGAACAGGAGCAGGCTGGAAACGAAAGCAGCTGACCCCCAAGAAAACGGCTGACCCGCAGGCCCCCGGTTCGTGCCGGGTGCTGCAGGGATCAGCCATGGGGCGATCAGGCGGCAGCCAGCCCGATCACCACAAGATGAAGGCACCGCCCGATGGGCGGCACCCCGGCCCGGTCAGCGGCCGTTCCAGGTCGGAACGTGGAAGACCTGACCGTGACGACGCCACGAACGCGAGCTACCGAAACTGGTGCCGGTACTGTAGCCCAGATACCAGCCGTCATAGACGCGATAGAACTCGTTGACCGGCTGGCTGCCCGGCTGCGGCGAGCGCAGCACATGGAAGGCAACCTGTTCACGCGTCCAGCCCAGCCCCAGATTCGGATTGATGCTGAACAGGTAGCGGGCCAGACCATTGGCCGAGCGGGCCATGTAACGATAGACCGGCACCGTATTGGCCTGCGGCGTGGCATAGGCATGGAAAGCCAGCTCCTGCCGGGTCCACTCCTGACTGATCGAGGAGTCGGCGCTGTAGACATAGCGCATGTCGCCATCGCCTCCCGGGGCCACGTAGCGGTAGACCTTGACCAGGTTGGCGGCCCGCAGGGCGGCTTCCTCGTCCCGCTGGACGAAGGCCCGGAAGGTGGCACGCTCAGAGGTATTGCCGGCACGGTCGACCGCCTCGACGGTGTAGGTGTACTGACCGGGCTGCAAGCGCTCATCGACGAAACGCTCGCCTTGCAGCAGGGTCGGCGTCCGCACGATCGGACCACGACGCACGCGATAACCGGCCAGCCCCGCTCCCCCTGCATCGGTGGAGGCATTCCAGGTCAGGACCATCGAACCATCGGCCTGCGGCTCGGCGCGCAGATTGCCGGGCACAGACGGGGCGGTGGTGTCATTGACGGCGGGCTCCTGCTGCTGGCGGCTGGCCGGCACGAAGAAGCCCCCGTTGGCGGCACGCTCCCAACCCGTACCCGGGGTGCCATTGACCACATAGCTGGTGTAGGTGCCCCCGCGATACTGGCGATATTCGCTGACCGCCTGACGACCCTCGCCCGCCTGATCGTAGGCATAGAAGACGATCGGGCCACGCGTCCAGCCGTTTTCGCGCAGATTGGGCTGTGTCGAATACATGTAGCGGGTCTTGCCGGCTTCGGTGGCTTCGTAGCGATACACCGGCACCGCATTGTTGCGCGGGCTGCCATAAGCCAGGAATGCCTCTCCCTGACGCACCCATTCACCGCCCAGCGCCGGATCGGTACTGAAGCGCTGGCGCAGGCCACCATCACGGTTGCCATAGCGGTAGACCGTCACCACGTCGGGATTGTTGCCCGCTTCCTGCTTGACGTTGACACGCACGATCTTGGCCAGCGACGGCGTGCCGGCCTGATTGAGCACGAACACCATGTAGTAGCCCGGCGGCGTGTCGAAGCTGTTGGCCGGCAACTGGGCCACCAGACGATTGCCTTCACGGCGGAAGCTCAGTTCGAGGAAACGCTGGTTCATGTCGAACGAATGCGTGACCGAACCGGTCGCCACCAGCGTCACGCGCTGGATCGAGGCAGCATCACGCGACTCGAGCACCAGCGAGCCGGAGGGCTGCACCACCATCGGTGCCGAGTCGATGACCGGGCGGGTGGCCTCGGTACCATCGGCGTTGTAAAGATAGGGTGGATAGTAGATCTCGGCGTTCAGGTTGGTCTCGGGACCACCGGCACCACCACCACCGCTGAACAGCGTGCCATCAGGCAGCAGGATCGAGGTGGAATGGTAGAGACGCATCCGCTTCTGGGCCGGACCGCGCGTCCAGGTGTTGGTCTTGGGGTTCCAGAGATCGATCTGGTAAACGGGGTTGCGGGCCGTGGCACGCTGGAAGTCGAAATACTCCGCGCCCCCGACGATGGCAACGGTGCCGTCGGCCAGCACCGTGCTGTTGTGCCACATGCGGGTGTTGCTCATCCGGCCGGCATCGGTGACCACCGGACGATCGCCACGGATGTCGATGACGGCGGCCCGGTCGCCGGTGGCCTCGGTCATCAGGATGCGGCCCGGCTCGAACATGACGGCCGAGCCTTCACGGTGCGATTTGTAGTTCAGTTCGCCGACATCCCGGCGCGAACCGTTGCCACTGACATCCATGCGGAACATCTTCGTGCCGGAAAAGCCGAAGATCTTGCCGTCTGGTGCCACCCAGTTGCGCGGATATTCGTGGAACAGGTTCTGGGTGTCGATACCGCCGAGCAACACGGTGCTGCCGTCGTTGCGGCGCAACTCGGGGTTTTTCTCGCCGCCCAGGCCACCCTGAACATAGACCTCACCATTGGGCAGCGTGGTCGCCGTGGCGTACCAGCGCGGCATCTTCATCTTTTCGCCCTTTTCGATGGTGTTGCTGCCGAGACGGAAGATGGTGGTGTCGTTGTTGGGGCGGTTGGTACTGCGACCACGTGCCTCGCTGAAGATGTCGCCACCGGCGATGAAAAGATCACCCGTCAGCGGCAGCACGACCTGGGCCGAGCAGAAGATGTCGACCTCGGTGGTGTTGGGCAGCAGCATGTGGGCGTCGTCACCGGTGCCGACGCTGGGGTCCCAGAGGTCATAGAAGAACTTGCCCCCCTGCTGGCCATTGCTGAGCGAACCGTAAGTCATGACGCGGCCATCGGGCATCACCACAGCATGGATCGGGATGAACGGCCATTTGACCTGAGGCCCCCATGCGCCGAGCGCGGCGGCCTGCGGCGCGGCGGGCAACGCCTTGCGCGCCACGACCGAGTCGGCCACGTCACCATCGATGAGCGTCGGCGTGCCGCCGGCCGCACGCTGTTCGGCCTCGAAGTCGATGCCTGCGTTGGGCGGCGGGATTTCGTCCGGCCCGTCTCGGAACATGCGGCCATCGTCACCGGTTTCAACGGCGACATCGGTTGCACCACCGGAGAGACCGGCAGAGGCATCGCCCCCGCTCCCCCCGCAGGCAGCCAGCGTCAGCAGCGCGGTCAGGGTGGTGGCGGTGAGGGCCTGCCGGCGCAGGTGAGCCGGCACGGCAAGGGACGGGAAGGATCGGAGCACGGATGGATTCCTGTGAAAGCCACGGAGAGAGCGCTATCTTCAGACGAACGGCCGATTCTTTCCGTGCGAATGGTCACGACCCCTGAAAGTTCGTGCACAAACCTGTAAAAACGATGGCAAATGATTGTTTGCCAAATCAGTGGACAGCCACTTCCGTCGTGTCGCCCACACCATGGGCCAGGCATTGCGGCCAGGTGCTGCGCCTGCGGGGCGATGCCCTCATCCCCGGTGGGCATCTGCTACAGTGTGGACGACGTACTGCTGTGCCCCCCTACCCGTTCTTGCGCCGATGACCGCCTCTCCCACCCGCCCCGCGTCGCCCGACCACGGCCCCGCCCCGGACAGCCAGCCCCCCGACAACCCGGCCCTCCATTCCCCCACGCCTTACGGCCACCTGTTGGCCGCAAGCGGGCTGGCCCGTCACGAAGCACGGCGCCTGATGGGCCTGGTCACGGGCCAGCCGCCCACCTGGCTGATTGCCCATGCCGACGACCCGGCACCGGCCGAGGTGGCCAGACGCTTTGTGGCGCTGGCTGCACGGCGGGCAAGGGGCGAGCCCCTGGCCTACCTGACGGGCGAGCAGGAGTTCTTCGGCCGCCGTTTCAGGGTGTCGCCGGCGGTGCTGATCCCGCGCGACGACACCGGCACACTGGTGGAGGCAGCCCTGGCGCGGCTGCCGCAGCACGCTGGCACGCCCAGCCGGGTGCTCGATCTGGGCACGGGCAGTGGCATCGTGGCGATCACGCTGGCGCTGGAAGCCCCCAGGATCGAGATGCACGCCGTGGAACGCTCGGCCGAGGCGCTGGCGGTGGCCCGGCAGAATGCACAGCACCTGGACGCACACATCCATTGGCATGAGGGCAGCTGGTGGACGGCGCTACCGTCGGATCCGTCGGCTTCCCCCGTCCCCACCGATGCCTCGCGCGGACCGTCGTCGACGCGCTGCGACCCAGCACAGGCCTTTGACCTGATCGTCTCGAATCCGCCCTATGTTGCGGCGGCCGACCCGCACCTGCAGCAAGGCGATCTGCGCTTCGAGCCGCCCGGCGCCCTGGCGGCCGGCCCGGACGGGCTGGACGATCTGCGCATCATCATCGGTGGTGCGGCCAGCTGGCTGAAGCCAGGAGGCTGGCTGCTGCTGGAACACGGTCATGACCAGGGCGCTGCCGTACGGGCACTGCTGCGCCAGGCCGGCTTTGCCGACGTCTTTACGCAGCAGGATCTGGCCGGCCAGGACCGGGTGGGGGGCGGACGCTGGCCCTGCGCCTGATTCAGGCCGCGACGGTGTCCCGTCCCCGGCGGCCCAGCAGCCCGATCACGATGCCCACCGCCGCAAAAGGCAGCCATTCGAGCGAATAGTCCTTGAGCGGCAGGCGGTGGGTGAAGTCCAGCCCGGCCACCGACAGCATCGACACCCCCGTCACCAGCACGATCGCCAGGCGCTGGGACAGCTGTGGCAGCGGGCGCACGAAGTTGTCGATGACCAGCAGCAGCAACAGCGTCATCACGATGGGGTAAAGCACCAGCAGTACCGGCACCGATTTGCCGATGACCGCACTCAAGCCCTGATTGGCCAGCCCAAAACTGACGAGCGTGCAGAGCACGGCATAGGCGCCATAGCTGATGCGGGGGCAGATGTCGTTGAAGAACTCGCTGACGGCAGTGACAAGGCCCACGGAGGTGGTGAGACAGGCAAGGGTCACGATGATGCCGAACAGCACCCGGCCAAAATCGCCAAAGGTGCCGTACGCAGCCGTGCTGAGCAGAAAGGCGCCGACGTCCTGCCCCTTGGCCTTGAGCTGGGCGATTTCTTCGGGCGACACGGGCAGGTGGTTGCTGACCCAGCCCAGCCCCGCGTAGATGATGGCCAGCGAGGCAGCCGCAATCAGGCCGGCCAGCGCCGTCTGGGTGATGAGCTGACGCCGGGGCAGTGAACCGTGGGCCGCTGCCATCACCAGCGATTCGTCGCCGTCACCCTCGCCGCCGGTGGCTTTCACGCGGCCCATGCGGGTGCGGATGGCGGTGATGACGATCACCGAGAACGCCACCGAGGCCAGCGCATCCATCGTCAGATAGCCGCCAATGAAGCCATTGAGGAACGAAGCCCCGGGGCCGCTCTCGACGCTGTGCAGGGTGGAGGGACGGCCGTGCAGCCACAGCACCGCCTTGCCGATCAGGGCGACGATGGCCACCAGCATCACGGGGGTGAGGATGGCACCGATGCGCTCGACCATCTTGGACGGATTGAGGCTGAGCCAGAGGGTGACACTGTAATAGATCAGGCTGAACACCAGCATCGAGGTGCCCCCGGCTTCGCCCAGGAAGGGCACCACCGCCATTTCATACGAGGTGGCCCCGGTGCGCGGGATGGCAAAGAAGGGGCCGATGGTGAGATAGATGACCGCCAGGAACAGCACCGAGAACCATGGATGAATGCGATCCAGCGCCGTGCGGTAGCCGTCTTCGTAATAGGCGCTGAGCACGATGCCCAGCAGCGGCAGCCCCACGCCGGTGATGACGAAACCGCCCAATGCCATCCAGTATTGCGGGCCGCTTTCCATGCCCAGCGCGGATGGGAAGATCAGGTTGCCGGCGCCAAAGAAGATGGCAAACAGCATGAAACCGATGACGAAGGTGTTCTTGTTCATGACGGGGAAAGGATGAGGCGCCTCATCCTCAGGATCAGTGTGAAAGCCAGCCAGGACAGCCTGCATGAAGGCCGGAGCGCAAGACCCGTCGCCCTTTCAGCACGCCAGGGCTTGAGCAGCGCGATGGCTGCCCATGGTTGATGGCGCGGGCACGAGGCCCGACGGGAGCGGAAGGGGGCCGGCGAAACGAGGGAAGATCGTAGCCGAAATGCGGCCCGACCGTGAAATCGCGCCGGACACCAGAAGGACACCAGCAGGACGGTGACAGGAAAGTGGCGGGCACGGTGGCAGCAGAAGCCGGGAACCGGCAGTAGCGTGTATCGCCCGGCCCGGGCGGCTGGGGCGACCCCTTTCGGTCCGTTGGCAGCCCCCTGATTCTGGATGGCAGGCTTGCGGAGGACATCCAGGCCCCCTGGGCACCCTGGCTGTCCTTGAAAAAACGGCCGCAGATCCCGCGGCCGTTTCTCTGGTCACGCCAGCACGGGCCAGGATCAGCGCCCCTGGCAGCGATGACCGCCTTCCACCCAGTAGCGCACGCCGTTTTCACCGGCATAGGTGCTGCGGTCGTCGGCAATGCCATGAAAGACCATCGTCGCCAGCGTGCCCTGCATGCCGTTGCTCTCGCTGGCCGGCACTTGCCAGGCGTGGCAGGTACGACGCTTCATGTTGGGCAGGTTCACATCCCAGCACGTCTCGACCCCCTGCTGCACTGGCTGGCTGGTGTCGACCTGATCGCCGTTCAGCGCCACCAGCGAGCACTGGGCCACTTCCAGCTTGACGCTACCCCCGGGGCCGTTCCACTGGGCCACGGTGCCGAAGGGAATGCGCTGATCCTTCTGCACGGTGTAGGCGGCGCTGGCGCTCAGCGCCTCGCTGGTCTTGGCCGGATCGGTCTCCTTGTCGTAGGTGGTGAGGGTCGGCCCGGTGCCCAGCGTCAGGTACTGGCCCAGCGACACCTGGGTGGCCGAGGCCGAAAACGGCACCGACAACTGCATGGTACGGAAAGGCAGGGTGGCCTGCTTGTTGCCATCACGTCCCTGCACCGCATTGCCCAGCTGGAATTCGGCCTGGCCATCCAGTGGGTGATAGACGAGACGATCGTAAGCGGTGTTGGCGATGCGTTCGCTGCTGTAGTTGAACGGATCCAGCCGGACCAGGGTGGTGATGTATGGCGCATCGGCGGCGTTCTCGCGCGGGCCATGCACGCTTGACGACGAACCGGCCGCCGGTGTGGAGCGCATGCCCGCCATGCCCGACACCTGATCGAGCAGGCCGGCCAGCAGCGCACCATTGATGCCCGCGGCCGTCAGCGCCTCGGTCTGGGTGACGGGGGCACTGGCAGGCGCCGCCGTGGCGGTGCCGGCCGCTGCTCCCGCAGGGCTGTCGTTGGCGGTGCTGCCCGTGGCGGCAGTGGCGGCGTTGCTGGCCGGGGCGGCGGAATTCGCCGCCGTGTTGCCGGCCGTAATGGTGGCCGTCGCATCTCCGGTGCCGCCCGTGGCCGCCGGGGTGGCGGTGGCAGCGCCCGTGGTGCTGTCGTTGGCAGTCAGCGTGCCGGCCGATCCGGGCGTGGACGAGGGGCTGGGACTGCTGGACACGGCACTGTCCGAACTGCCACTGCCACCGCCGCAAGCAGCCAGCAGGATCGCCAATGCTGCGGCGGTCGCCGGCATGCGATAGAGAGATTGCTTCATGTTTCGACCTCCTTGGTTCAGACACTTCTGCATCGTCGGCAGCGACAGCCCCCACGTTGCGCAACGACAGCGCCCCCGACGGCGGCAAGACTACGCACTTTTCCCGTGTTTTCGCGGAAAACGGCGTTTTTTTGCCGCGGCCTGTATCGCATGGCTGTCAAGGCTTACATCTTCAAAAAAGCGGGCCACATGCCTGCAACCGGAACGGGGAGAGGCCATACAAAGCTTCACATGAGCCAGCGGGCTGTCTTCAGGCGAGGGAGCGCCTGGTCTGGCATGGACCATGGCCCGGCCTTTCCGGCTGGGCCGGGCAGTGTGGCGCGCAGCCCCGGATCAGGGCGGGTGATGCCTGCCATCGCCCCTGTTCGCAGGCGCTGCCACCTTGCCTTCGGTCATTTCCCTATTGGCGGTGATCGGACTACCATTGGCCCCATTCAGACCCCCATTCAGGAATCTCCATGGACGCTCAGGAATTCATCCGCAAGACCGTGACCGAGCACCCCGTCGTGCTGTTCATGAAAGGCACGGCGCAGTTCCCACAATGTGGTTTTTCGGGCAAGGCCATCCAGGTGCTGAAAAAGGCCGGCATCAAGCAGCTGGTGACGATCAACGT
This sequence comes from Lautropia sp., assembly GCA_030532425.1. Classification (GTDB taxonomy): domain Bacteria; phylum Pseudomonadota; class Gammaproteobacteria; order Burkholderiales; family Burkholderiaceae_E; genus Lautropia. The sequence goes on from JAUNLD010000064.1 coordinate 11,702, forward strand.
GCTGGAGGATGACGAGGTGCGCCAGGGCATCAAGGATTTTTCCAACTGGCCGACCATTCCGCAGCTCTACATCAACGGCGAATTCATCGGCGGCACCGACATCATGGCCGAGATGGAAGAAAGCGGCGAGCTGCAGAAGCTGCTGCCCGACAGCGCCAAGGCCTGACCCGGACGCCCGGGCCTGTGCCCGCTCAGACGAGACCCAGGCCTTCATCCACCCCCAGGTGGATGTTCATCGACTGCACGGCGGCACCGCTGGCCCCCTTGCCGAGATTGTCCAGCCGTGCCACCACCTGGCACTGGCGCTCGTTGCCCAGCACGAAGAGGTCGACGCGGTTGCTGCCGTTACTGCCCTGCACATCGAAAAAGCCCCCCTCGATCTCGGCATCGAGCGGCGCCACCCGCACGAAGGTTTCGTTGGCGTAGCGCGAGGCCAGGGCCGCATGCACGGCTTGCCGGCTGGCGCCCGGGGTCAGCCTCGCCACCTCCAGCGGGATCGACACCGCAAGCCCCTTGAAGTACGGCCCCACCACCGGGCTGAAGAGGGGCGCCTGCGCCAGGGCACCGTAATGCTGCATTTCGGGCAGGTGCTTGTGCTGCATGGCCAGCGCATAGGGGCGGGGCGAGAGCAGCGCCAGCGCGGCCTGCGAGATGGCCTCGGCGCAGCGGCCGCTCTGGCCGGCCTGCTCCACCATCAGGGCCTGGCTCAGCGCCCCCTGGTATTGCTCGATCATCTTCTTGCCCCCTCCCGAGTAACCGGTCAGTGAGGTGGCCGACAGCGGATAACCGGCCGGCAGCAGGCCCGCATCCACCAGCGGACGCACGGCCAGGATGAAGGCGGTGGCGTGGCAACCGGGGTTGGCAATGCGCTTGCTGGCGGCGATATGCTGGCGTTGCGCCGGCAGCAGTTCGGGCAGGCCATAGGCCCAGGCCGGGTCGGTACGGTGGGCCGTGCTGGTGTCGATGACACAGGTGGCCGGATTCGTCACCAGCGCCACCGATTCGCGCGCGGCCGCATCGGGCAGGCACAGGAAGGCCACATCGGCCTGGTTGAGCAAGCGCGCCCGCTCGGTCGGGTCCTTGCGCAGGGCCGGGTCGATCTTCAGCACGGTGATGTCCGGCCGGCGACGCAGGTATTCATCGATCTGCAAGCCGGTGGTGCCTTCCTGACCATCGACGAAAACGGTGTACTGACTCATGGGCGTGCTGCTCTTGTTTGGGATTGAACATGCGCGAGGGCGACGGTGCAGCGCTGGCGTTTGCATCGGCGGGGCTCAGGTTGCACACTAGCACGTGTCATGCACGCGTTCGCCCCGCGCTGGCTGCCCAACCGGGTGCTGCCCGGGCGCCACGCCCTGCCAAGGATACCCTGAATACGTTCTCGCGGTGCCCGCATCGGCGCCATCCATGCGTGGACCACGGGCGGGCGCTGGCCTGCAAGACATGACGCGCGCTCACGCCCGGATTTCCCTTGCCCCCTGTTTTTACCCGATGAGACGACGCCTTATCATTGCCATCACCGGCGCCAGTGGCGCGGTGCTGGGCGTGCGCCTGCTGCACCATCTGCAACACCATCCCGACATCGACACGCACCTGATGGTGTCAGCGGCCGGCTGGCAGACGATTGCCACCGAGCTGGACATGAGCCGGGCCGAGATCGAAGCACTGGCCAGTCAGGTGCATCCGGTGAAGGATGTGGGGGCGTGCATCGCCTCGGGTTCATTTGCCACCGACGGCATGGTGATTGCCCCGTGCTCGATGCGCACCCTGGCGGCCGTGGCACACGGGCTGTCCGACAACCTCATCACCCGGGCGGCCGACGTGGTGCTGAAGGAACGCCGCCGGCTGGTGCTGCTGGCGCGCGAGACACCACTGAACCTGGCGCACCTGCACAACATGACGCGGGTGACGGAAATGGGCGGCATCATCTTTCCGCCCGTGCCGGCCTTCTACCAGCACCCTGCCAGCATCGGGCAGATGGTCGACCACATGGTGGGCCGGGTACTGGATCTGTTCGGCATCGTCCAGACGCTGTCCCCACCGTGGACGCCGCCCCGCGGTCAGGCACCCGTTTCGCCCCGTGCGGCCCCCAAAACCGCATCCTGACCCGCTGACATGCGGCGGCGACACCTTGAAAAACCCGCCCTCCGGCCACATCGTCCTTCAGAACAGCCTGGCAGCGATGCTGCCAGAGACCACCCCGGCCTGACGCCGGAAGGAGCCAATCATGATCCGCCTGCTGCTGGGCTGGGGCATCAATGCCGCTGCCATCTTTCTGCTGCCCTACATCCTGAGTGCCGTGCAGCTGAAGAGCTTCGGTACGGCGCTGCTGGTGGCACTGGTCATCGGCTTTCTCAACACCCTGATCCGGCCGGTCCTGTTTCTGCTGACGCTGCCGATCACGGTGCTGACACTGGGCCTGTTCACCCTGGTGCTCAACGGGCTGATGTTCTGGGTCACGTCGCGGCTGGTGGACGGTTTCCACATCGACGGTTTCTGGTGGGCCGTGCTGGCCTCGCTGATCTACAGCCTGGTCAGCGCCGTCATCGGCAGTGTGCTGCTGGAGGGCGAGCGCCAGCAACAGCTGCCACGCTGACGGCAACGGGATAGGCGGGGGCCATCCTGGGGCCCCTCATGCCCCCCAACCGGGCCGGCATCAAGCCGGTGCCCTCTGTGCCCTCCCCTCACCCGCCAGGGCCCATCCGGCCGGTGCCGTTCATGGGCGCGGCGGGGATCCCCCACGCCACCGGCGCCCTCGGCCGCTCAGCGGCTGCCCAGGGCCATCGTCCAGTACGAACGATAGCGGTTGCCCGACTGGCCGGGCAGCACCGACAGGCCGATCTCGCGGATATCCGCGCGCATCATCGCCTTGCAGTGCGATGGGCTGTCCAGCCAGGCCTGCATCGCATCATCCAGGCTGCGAAAGCCCGCAGCGATGTTCTCGTCCGCCTTCTTCCACGCATACTGGGCCATGTCGAAGCGGTGCCAGACATATTTGCCGTCTTCCCAGGCATGGCTGAACTGGTTGCGTGCCACCATCCATTCGCTTTCCAGCAACGCCGCGTAGGCCACACGGGCGTTCCACTTCACCGGCCCGACAGCCGGGTAGACGGTATCGCCACAGCGCTGCGGCCGGGCGCGCAGCTCGTTGGCCTTTTCCACCACCTGACGGGCCAGCTCATGATAGTGCTGCGCGTGGGCGATGGCCTCGGCCTTGGTGGAAACACCCACCGGATCGGCGCCTGCGCCCTGTTCGGCCACCTGCACCGGCACGGTGCGCAAGACGAGCGGCGCCTGTTCGCCCGTCGTGCCGGCACGGGCAAGGGCCTGCAGGTCCCTGGCATCCACGGCAGGCATCACGCCAGGCCGTGTCTGCCCTTTCAGGGCCGCCTCGTACTCGGCCCGGATGGCCACGGCATTGCCCTGCCCCAGCGACGGTTCCAGCTCGGTGCTGTCACTGCCGCTGCCCCCGCAGGCGCCCAACAAGAATCCCAAGATGATCGACCCCAGCAAGGGGCGCACCGAAACGGACAATGCGTCGTCGTTGAACACAACCGACTCCCTGTGTGGTTTTTGTATCGGGAGCCATTGTTGGTGGACAACACAATCGTGTCTCTGACGACACAGACCAATGGTCAGTGTTGCGTGCGCAACGGTTTACCGCCTATTGGGCGCATTTTTTGGCCGAAGAATCAGCGGTTTACCATGCAGGATGAGTGCAGATGGCGCCCAAAGACGCCACAGCACGCGGCACCGGTGCCAGATTGCGCGATCAGGGTCACAAAACCCCGGCTGACGCGGGCATCAATCGGCCGATTCATCGATGCGTGGGGTGTCGAACTTCATCTCGCTGTAACGGACGAAACGTGAACCGGTCTTGAGGCGGTAAGCCAGCCAGATACCCAGGAACACCGGCAAGCCGATGTAGGTGGCCACCACGCCCAGCCAGTCGATGCGCTCTTCCATGAAGGCCTGGTAGTTTTGCCCCAGGGTGATGATGAGGCACAGCACGAAGGCAAAGACCGGCCCGAAGGGAAAGTACGAGGCCCGATAGGGCAAGGCGTTCAGGTCGCGCCCCTGGGCCAGGTAACCCTTGCGGAAGCGGTAATGGCTGATGGCAATGCCCAGCCAGGCGATGAAACCGGTCATCCCCGACAGGTTGAGCAGCCAGATGTAGATGACCTCGGCGCTGGCCAGATAGCTGGCAAAGCACAGCGCCGCCACCACGGTGGTGGCGATCAGCGCATACACCGGCACCCCATTGCCCGAGACGCGGCCAAAGATCCTGGGGGCCATGCCCTGCTGGGCAAGCGTGTACAGCATCCGGGTGGAGGCATACATGCCCGAATTGCCGGCCGACAGCACCGAGGTGAGCACCACGGCATTCATCACCACGGCCGCGGACAGCAGGCCGGCTCTCTCGAAGACCAGCGTGAACGGGCTGACACTGATGTCGCCCACCTCGTTGCGCAGCAGGCGTGGATCGGTGTAGGGGATCAGCAGGCTGATGACGAGGATGGCCAGGATGTAGAACAGCAGGATCCGCCAGAACACCTGCCGCACCGCGCGCGGAATGTTGCGGCCGGGATCCCTGGACTCACCCGCGGCAATGCCGATCAGCTCGGTCCCCTGGAACGAAAAGCCCACGATCATCGCCACGCCGATCAGCGCTGCAAAACCACCGGCAAAGGGCGCGTCGCCCACCGACCAGTTGCCCAGGTGCTCGGCAAAGGTGCTGGCGCGTTCCCCTCCGTGGATGATGCCGGCGATCATCAGCAGACCGACACCGATAAAGATGATGACGGTGACGACCTTGATGGCGGCAAACCAGTATTCAGCCTCGCCAAACCCCTTGACCGACACCACGTTGAGGGCAAACATCAGCGCCAGAAAGAGCGCACTCCAGGCCACACCCGGTACATCGGGAAACCAGTAGCCCATCACCAGCTGCGCCGCCACCAGGTCGACGGCAATGGTGATGGCCCAGTTGTACCAGTAGTTCCAGCCCAGTGCAAAGCCAAAACCCGCGTCCACATAGCGGGCGCCATAGGTGGCAAACGAACCGGATACCGGCATGTAGGCCGCCAGCTCGCCCAGGCTGGTCATCAGGAAGTAGACCATCAGGCCGACCAGCCCATAGGCCAGCAGCGCACCCCCCGGGCCGGCCTGCGAGATGGTGGCCCCCGACGCCACGAACAGGCCCGTGCCGATCGAGCCACCAATGGCGATCATCGACAGATGACGGGCCTTGAGCGAACGCTTGAGACGGGAAGACGGCTGCGAGGGGGTGCTGGCCGGGACGGAAGGCGCGGATGACGGACGGGATGAGGCTGGGGAACTCATGGGTCAGGTTGAAGCGGGTGGGCACGAAAGCCAATGAACCAGCAGGGCACACGGCACCCCACTCCGCGACCACGCGGCGCAACCCGAAAAGCCCATCCCCCAGGGATGGCGCTGAAGCGGCCAGCACACACACGCCACACTCATCGGCCGATAGGCAGCCATGCGCGTTTCATGCGGCGTGTGACGCATGCCGGAAGACCGGCGCGCCGGATGTCTCCACGGCCGCCCCGCCATGGAACGACCGATGAAAATGGTGCCGCTTGTCGGATTCGAACTGACGACCTACCGCTTACAAGGCGGTTGCTCTACCAACTGAGCTAAAGCGGCCACGAAACTGGCATCTGCTTGCGGCAGCAATTCTAGCAGGCAAAATGTGCGCTGCGGGCACTTTGATGCAGGGCATCGACCTGGGGCCCCTGTTTCTGGAGCAACCGGGCACCCGGTACCTTCACTTGACGCGCACCAGCCGCGGGCGCCCTCCGCCTGCCGGCGGTGGGCGGTCGTCGCCATCGCTGCCCTGGCGGGAAGGCGCAGCATCGGGGTGGGCAGGTACCGGGCCACCCACCGGGGCCCCCTCCCCGCGCACGGGTGCTGCTGCTTCCTGGCCCGGCACCGCGGCCGCATCTGCCGTCGTCGATGGCGGCGCGGTGCTGGCGCCCGCCTGCCCGCCCTTGTGTCCACTGCCGGACGGGGCACCAGCCCCCGCCGGGCCCGGCGTCACCGCCGCAGGATCAGGCGCATCGCCTGGTACCCCTCCCCGCGACAGACGGGCGGCTTCGGCCCGATCAGCCTCTCCCGCCGGGCCACTTTCAGCACCATCAGGCTGATCGCGATCCGTGCGGCCGGCGGCATCGGCACCCGCCCCTGCCTGATCGGGGCGCTCACCCGCCCTGGCCGGTGGCACGGCCTTCAGGGCAGCCCGGCCGGCACGGCTCGCCCCGCCCAGATCGACGACCTCGCCGCCTTCGCTGCCGCCCCCATCGCCATCGCCTTCATCGATCTCGGGGCTGAAGGCCATGCCGGAGCCAGTCTCGCGTGCGTAGATGGCCGCCACATTGCCGACCGGCACGACGATCTGTTCGGGCACCCCGTTGAAACGGGCCTCGAACTGGATCAGCTCGTTGCCCATGTGCAGCGCGTTGGTCGCCATCGGCGAGACATTGAGCACGATCTCCCCATTGTGCACATGCTGCATCGGCACACGCGCCCGACCACCGGTCTTGACCAGCAGGTAGGGGGTGTGGCCGCTGTCACAGCACCACTCGTAGATCGCACGGATCATGTAAGGCTTGGTCGAGATCTCGGCCATGAGCAAGCTTCTCCGTGTTAGCGGCGCATCACCTTTTCAGAGGGGGTCAGCGCCTCGATGTAGGCTGGACGCGAGAAAATGCGCTCGGCGTACTTCATCAACGGGGCGGCCGTCTTGGGCATGTCGATCGAATAATGGTCCAGACGCCACAGCAGCGGCGCCATCGCCACGTCCAGCATCGAGAACTCGTCACCCAGCATGAAGCGGTTCTTCACGAAGATCGGCGTCAGCTGCGTGAGCCGTTCGCGGATCTGGGCGCGGGCACGGTCCATCGTCCGGGCCGTGTCCTTGTCATGATCGCGGCGCTCCAGCGTCTGCACGTGCACGAACAGCTCCCGCTCGAAATTGAACAGGAACAGCCGGGTACGGGCACGCATCACCGGGTCGGCCGGCATCAGCTGCGGGTGCGGGAAACGCTCGTCGATATATTCGTTGATGATGTTGGACTCGTACAGGATCAGATCCCGCTCGACCAGAACCGGCACCTGGCCATAAGGATTCATGATCGAGATGTCTTCGGGCTTGTTGTAGAGGTCGACATCCCGGATCTCGAAATCCATGCCTTTCTCGAACAGCACGAAACGACAACGCTGGCTGAACGGGCAGGTCGTTCCAGAATAGAG
>JAUNLD010000123.1 GCA_030532425.1 Lautropia sp.
TTCCTGGCTTCAGCGCTCTTCCCCCTCACCCGCGGTAGTCTCTCCCGCGGCCGTCCCGCCCGAAGCTGCCGCGCGCTTCGCCCGGCGGGCAGCCTTCTCTTCGGCTTCGTCCACCAGCGGCTCGGCCAGCGTGGCTTCCAGATAGTCAGCTGGCAAACCATATTGATTCGCCAGCGTCTCGATGCTGACACCGGCTTCGACCTCGGCCTGCAGGCTTTGCAGCCAGCCGTTGAGCCCGGTGCTCAGCGAGCGGCCGGAGCGTTCGCCTTCACGCAGGCCGCCCCTGCCTTCGTTGACCTCGTACTTGTTGGCATAGCCGCGTGGTGTCACCATCAGACCATCGCGCAGCACGGTGTTGCTGTTGCCGATCAGCACCGTGGAGAGCATGCCGATGTCGGCCTCGGCCATCCGGTCGAGCGTGGTGAACTCGATGCGCTCGCGTCGGCGGTAGGCGCTCTTGACGATGGCGACCGGGGTTTTCGGGTCGCGGTGCCGCAGGAAAAGCCGCTGCGCCTCGACGATCTGTCGTGTCCGGCGTCCGCTCTTCGGGTTGTAGAGGGCGACGACGAAGTCGGCCGCCGCCGCCGCATCCAGCCGACGGGCGATGGTGGGCCACGGCGTCAGCAGGTCGGAGAGCGAGATCGAGCAGAAATCATGGGTGAGCGGTGCACCGACCAGCGCCGCGCAGGCGTTGATGGCTGAAGCCCCGGGGATCACCTCGACCTGGATGCCCTCGCCCGTCACGCGCGTCTCGTTGCCCTCGGCATCGACCTCGACGTGTACCTCGGGCGGCGTCCAGCCAGCCTGGAAGAGCACCTCGAAGGTCGGCCCGGCCATGCCGTAGACGCCCGCATCACCCGACGAGACCAGCGCGACCTTCTTGCCCTGTTTCGCCCGGTCCAGTGCCTCGATGGCCCGATCCAGCTCCTCGGTCATGCTCTTGCGGATGATCTCCTTGCCCTCGATCAGATCCTGCACGAGCTTGATGTAGGTGACATAACCGATGATCGTGTCGGCCTCGGCAATGGCCTCGCGCGCCCGTTGCGTCATGTGCTCGACGCTGCCCGGGCCGATGCCGACCAGCATGATTTTTCCGGATGACATGCAGAAAGCTCCTGAAAGGCGGGCCCCGGTATCGGCGTGGAGGTTTCCGCCGCCTCCTGGGCCCCCTGTTGAATCACGTTGATGGAATGGGTTGCGCATCGTGCGCACCCGACTGCCTTGGAGCCTGTCATGCACGCCCAGAGGGACTTCGCGGGGACGAACAGGACATGACAGGCGCCAGGGCTGGCCGACTCATGTGGTCGATCTCCAGCCCGTACAGGCCGCGATCGACACGGTGGCGTTGCGGCCATCCGGGCCGCGCAGCTTGTGCTTCTCGACGAGCAGGGCAGACTGGGGGGCTGGTGGCAGAAGCGACCGCGCCGGCTGCCCGCCTGATACCGTCTGCGCGGTCTGTTGCGTACCCCGTGCCGCGGCAGACACCGGACTGCACGGCCGTGCCGGCGAGCTTGCCGCCTGAACCGCTGCCGTAGCCTGCACAGCGTCCAGCACCTGCCCCGCCACCAGCAGCGCAGCCGCCTCGCTGACCGACGGCGTGCCGGTGTATTTGCGCACGACCTCGCTCGGGTTCGGCACCTCGACCCCGGCCAGCTGCGCCGGCGTGAAGAAGTGAACCGGCATGCCGCGTTCGGCCATCAGCTGCTGCATCGCCCCTTCGTCGGCCTTCAGGTCGATGCTGGCCA
>JAUNLD010000065.1 GCA_030532425.1 Lautropia sp.
GCCGAGAAGGCAGCGGCCGAGAAGAAGGCCGCCCAGCAGAAGAAGGCAGCCGAGGCCCGCCGGCGCGCTGCCGTCAACGCCCTGCTCAACCAGGCCGGTTCCGAGGATTCGACCGTCGTGCACGGCAGCACCAGCGGCAGCCGCGATGCCGGCTATGCCGCCCGCGTCAGCTCGGCCATCCGGGGCAACACCACCTTCTTCCAGGAAGTGTCGGGCAACCCGCAAGCCGTCTTCCAGGTGGAGCTGGACCGCCGTGGCAAGGTGCTCGACGTGACGCTGAAGCGCCCCAGCGGCAATCCGGCCTGGGACAAGGCGGCCGAACGCGCCATCCGCCGCACCGACCCCTTCCCCTGCCCCACGAGCGGCAGCTGCGCCACCACGCTGGAAATCCATCATGGCCCACAGGACTGATGCCCCACCCCGGCGCCGAACAGATCCCGCACACACGGGTTTGTTCGGGCAACCCCAAGCCCTCACCTATAATGAAATCATGAGCAAATCCTTGTTCCATTTCGGTTTTCTGGCCACGGCCCTGTGTGTGGCCGGCAGTGCCGGTGCCCAGGCCATGCGCATCGATGTCAGCGGCGTGGGTGCCCGGCAGATTCCGCTGGCGCTGGCCCCCTTCGGTGGCAACGGCACAGCCCCCCAGACCCTCAACCAGACCATCCGCGACGACCTGCGCCGCAGTGGCATGTTCCGCCTGATCGACATCGGCGGCCCGCTCAGCGAAAGCTCGCCCCTCAACATGCCGGCACTGCGCAGCCAGGGCGCCGATTCGGTGCTGGTCGGCTCGGCCAACCCGGTCGCCGGTGCCCGTGTCGAGTTCCGCTACAAGCTGGCCGACACCGTCCAGCAGTCCGTGATCTCCGAGGCCTCGATGACGGCCGGCGAGAACGACATGCGGCTGGCAGGCCATCGCATCGCCGACACCGTCTACGAGAAGCTCACCGGCATCAAGGGGATCTTCTCCACCCGCATCGCCTTCGTCAGCAAGCAGGGCAACCGTTACCGGCTCAACGTGGCCGACTGGGATGGCCAGAACGTGCAGACCGCCCTCAATGCGGCCGAACCGATCATCTCGCCCAGCTGGTCACCCGACGGCCGCAAGCTGGCCTACGTCTCGTTCGAGACGCGCAAGCCCGTCGTCTACGTGCATGACCTGGCCAGTGGCCAGCGCAAGGCCGTTGCCCAGTTCAAGGGCAGCAACAGCGCCCCGGCCTGGTCGCCCGATGGTCGCCGCCTGGCCGTCACCCTCACCCGGGATGGCAGCTCGCAGATCTATCAGGTCAGCGCCGACGGCGGCCAGAGCGCCCGCCGCCTGACACAATCCAGCAGCATCGACACCGAGCCTGTCTACTCGCCCGACGGTCAGAGCCTGTACTTCACCTCCGACCGCGGCGGTGCCCCCCAGATCTACCAGATGAAGAGCAGCGGCGGCCCGGCCCGGCGCATCACCTTCGGCTCGGCCTACAATGTATCGCCGCGCATCAGCCCCGATGGCCGTTACATGGCCTATGTCACCCAGCGCTCGGGCCGCTTCCTGATCGCCCTGAAAGACCTGAACGGCGGCCAGGAACGCCTGCTCACCGACACCGGCGAGGAGGAATCCCCCAGCTTTTCCCCCAACGGCCAGTGGATCATGTACACCACCCGTGCCGGCGGGCGCGAATACCTGATGGCGGTCTCGATCGACGGCCGCATCAAGCAGCGCCTCTCCAGCAGCACCGGAGACGTCCGCGAACCCGCCTGGGGCCCCTACACCTACTGAACCGGCGTGCCGCCGCCCTTTCATCCCATTCGACCCAAGGAGACCCCTCGATGTTTTCCACCCTCACCAGAAGCCGGCTGATCGGACTCGGGCTTGGCCTGGCCATCCTTGGCGGCTGCACCTCGGTCGACCTGAACGAAGACCCCCATGCCACCAGCGGGCAGGATCCGCAGGCCACGCAGGGAGACGGCTTCCAGAACGGCCAGCCCGGTGATGGCAGCAACGTCACCGAGCTGACGCCCTTCGAGGGCCAGCAACCTGGCGCCGACGCGCTCGACCCGCTCAACGACCCATCCAGCCCGCTGGCCAAGCGCGACATCTTCTTCGAGTTCGACAGCTTTGCCATCCTGCCCGAATATCAACCGGTGATCGAGGCCCACGCCCAATACCTGTCCAGCCACCGGGACAAGCAGATCGTCATCGAGGGCAACACCGACGAGCTGGGCAGCCGTGAATACAACCTGGCCCTGGGCCAGAAGCGTGCCGATGCCGTGCGCCGGGCGCTGAGCACACTGGGGGTCGACGATGCCCAGATGGAATCGATCAGCTTCGGCGAAGAAAAGCCGCGTACCCATGGCACCGACGAGCAGGCGCTGTCGCAGAACCGTCGCGCCGACATCAATTACCGCTGATGCGGGTGGCCCCGGCCGCCCCCGATGACCGATCATGATCCTGCGAACGCCCTCCCCGTCCCTGAAGGCCGCCCTGCTGGCCATCAGCCTTCTGATGGCTGCGCCCAGCCAGGCGGCACTGTTCGGTGACAACGAAGCCCGCCAGGCCGTCATCGACTTGCGCAGCAAGGTCGACAGCCTGCAGCGCGACATCCTGCGACAGCTCAACGAGCTGTCCAATCGCCAGACCGAGATCGAGCAACGCCTGAGCCGGCTCGAAACCAGCCAGAAGGCCAACCTTGCCCGGCAGAACGATATCGACGCCCTGCGCCAGGAAGTGGCGCAGCTGCGTGGCCAGCTCGAAGAACAGCTGAACCAGCTGCAGATGCAGGAGCAGCAGCAACAGCACATCTCCCAGGATGTCGATTCGCGCCTGAAGCGCTTCGAGCCCGTGGACGTCTCGGTTGACGGACGGCGCTTCACCGCCGAACAGGCCGAAAAGAAACAGTTCGATGCCGCGCTGGCACTGTTCCGCAAGAGCAACTTCAAGGGAGCCGACCAGGCGTTCCGCGCCTTCATCAAGGCCTGGCCCGACAGCCAGTACCTGCCGGCGGTGCTCTACTGGCAGGGTGGTGCCCAGTACGCGCAGGGCAGCTACAAGGCTGCCATCGACACGCTGCAATCACTGCTCGACCGCCACCCCGGCAGCCCACGTCAGGCCGATGCGCTCCTGCTGATCGGCAATGCCCAGGCCGATGCCGGCAACGAGAAGGCCGCCCGCCAGACCTTCCTGCGCATCGGCAAGGAGCACGCCGGCACCCCGGCTGCCACCGCTGCACGCGACCGTCTCAAGACCCTCAACTGAGGCATCCTTCACGACATGAGGCCCCCGCTGCCATTCATCCTTAAAAAAATGCCATCGGGGCTTGCAAAGCAAAAACGGCCTTGCTATCATCATGCCTTCGTTAGCAACGCAGCGCGGTCGGCAACGATCAGAACAGCATGCAGTTGACGATACCGGGTCGTTAGCTCAGCCGGTAGAGCAGCGGACTTTTAATCCGTTGGTCGAAGGTTCGAATCCTTCACGACCCACCAATTTCAAAAGCCCGAACCTGTTTCGGGCTTTTTCTTTTCTGCCATGAAAAGACTGCTTGCCATGGCGGCCGCCTCGCTTCTGATGATGGCGCCCGACCTCAGCTCCCCTGCCATCGCCGACGAGATCGACGACTACGTACGGGCCGAAATGACGCGGCAGCACATTCCCGGCCTGTCTCTGGGCATCATCCGCAACGGCCAGCCCCTGCGCCTGCAGGGCTTTGGTCTGGCCAACATCGAGCACCGCGCCCCCGTCCATCCCGACACCGTATTCCAGACCGGCTCGATCGGCAAGATGTTCACCGCCGCAGCCACCATGCTGCTGGTCGAGGACGGCAGGCTGGCGCTGGACGCGCCGCTCTCCACCTACCTGCCCGGCACCCCGGCCGCCTGGCAGGACATCACGCTACGTCACCTGCTCAACCACACGGCGGGCATTGGCCGCATCGAACTGGACCTGCAGCGTGAATACACCGACGACGAGCTGCTGGCCGCCCTCTACGCCCAGCCGCTGGCCTTTGCCCCCGGCACCCGCTGGGATTACAGCAATGAAGGCTACGTCCTCATCGGCATCCTGATAGGCAAGGTTGCCGGCCAGTCGTATCGGCAGATCATCAGCGAGCGCATCTTCCTGCCACTGGGCATGCGTACCGCCCGCCCGCTCAGCGACGAAGACATCATCATGAACCGGGCCGCCGGTTACGAGCAGACTCCCCAGGGGCACAAGAACCAGCGCTGGGTGTCGCGCAGCCTCAACGCCACCGCTGACGGTTCGCTGTACATGTCGATGCTCGACTACGTGAAATGGGATGCCGCCGTGGCCGGCCGCCAGCTGCTCAAGGCCAGCAGCTGGCAGCAGATGCTGGCCCCCGCACGGCTGGCCAACGGCAGTACCCGTGGCTACGGCTTTGGCTGGGAGCTGGAAAGAACCGCCGACGGCCGATGCGTGATGGGCCACAGCGGCGGCTGGCAGGGTTTTCTGAGCGACATGCGCCGCTACGACGACGACGGCATCACCTTTGTCGTGCTGGTCAACACCAACGACGCCGATACCCGCGCCATCCTGCAGGGCGTGGCAGAACGCTTCGACAAGCGTTATCAGTAGCCGTCGCACCGAAGCCGTGCCCCCGCGGGACGCCTGCCGGCCTGTCCGGACGGCCGGTAAACCGCGCACAACACTGACCGCACCCGCCCATTGCGAGCCCGCCCCGCATATGAAAAAACGGCATGCTCTCGCTACAAAGGCTTCGTTCCGCTTCGCTGCCTTCACCGCATACAGTTGCGAGGCACACCGGTACGGCAGCAGGATGCGGCCTGCCCGGCCCCAGGGATACGCCGAACACCTCCTCACCGTACCCGCCCGCGGGCCCTGTTCAGCGTCTCCCACGCAACCGTCGGAGCGTACATGTCCACCTCGATCCAAGATGCCAACCCCCTGCCAGCCGAACTGGTGAATCAGCTGGGAGCGCTCACCCCCACCCAGCTTGCCTGGCTGTCGGGCTACTGCTGGTCGCGCTGCAACCCGGCCGATGCCACCCTGCCCTTGCAGGCTCCCCGCGCAGCACAGCCGATGGAAGGCATGACCGGAACGGCATCATCTCCCACGCTCCGACGGATCACGATCCTCTCGGCCTCGCAAACGGGCAACGCCCGGCGTGTGGCCGAACAGTTGCACGACGCCCTCTCGCATCACGAGCTTGCGGTGCGCCTGATCGCCGCAGCCGATTACAAGAGCAAGTCGCTGACCGACGAAGACATCCTGCTGCTGGTCAGCTCCACCCAGGGCGAAGGCGAGCCCCCCGAAGAGGCCGTGCCGCTTCACAAATATCTTTTTGGCAAGAAAGCGCCCAAACTGGACAGCCTCCATTTCGCCGTGCTGGGCCTGGGCGATTCGTCGTACCCGCAGTTCTGCCAGGCCGGCCGGGATCTTGATGCCCGGCTTGCCGAGCTGGGCGCACGGCGGCTGCACGATCGCGGCGACTGTGATCTGGACTTTCAGGCCACGGCCCAGGCCTGGATCGATGGCGTCACGGCAACACTGACGGCCCTGTGCCGCGCGCCAGCCACCACCCCGGCCGCCCAGCTGCGTGCGGGCACCCATCCGCTGCCCGGCACAGCCTCTCCGGACAGCGACTCCGGCACATCTGGTGCAACACCTGATACCGCCAGTGCCCTGGCCAGCCCCCCCATCAGCCGTGACACGCCCTTTGCCGCCACCCTGTCGGTCCGGCAGAAGATCACGGCCCGTGATGCAGAAAAAGACATCGAACACATCGAAATCGATCTGGGCGACAGCGGTCTGCATTATCAGCCCGGCGACGCACTCGGGGTCTGGCCGGTCAATGCACCGGCCCTGGTCGGCGAGATCCTGTCACTGCACCAGCGCTCGGGCGACGAGCGCATCACCCTCAGGGACGGCCGTTCACTCAGCCTGCGTGATGCCCTGACGCACGAACTCGACATCACCCAGATCACCCCGGCCTTCGTGCGGCAATACGCTGACGCCACCGGCCTCGATGCACTGAACGACAGGCTTGCCCAGCCGCAGGCGCTGGAAGCCTGGCTGGCCTGCACCCCACCCATCGGTGTGTTCGCCGAGTATCCACACCCGCTGCCGGCCCAGACGCTGGTCGAGCTGTTCCGGCCACAAAGCCCGCGCCTTTACTCCATTGCCTCGGCACAGGACGAGGTGGGTGACGAAGTGCATCTGACCGTCGGCGTGGTGCAGTATCGCCATCACCAGCAGCACTACACCGGCGCCGCCTCGGGCTATCTGGGGCAGCTGCTGGAAGAAGGCGACACCGTGCGCGTGTTTGTCGAACCCAACCCGCTCTTCCGGCTACCGGAAGACGGCAACACGCCCATCATCATGATCGGGGCCGGCACCGGTGTGGCCCCGTTCCGGGCCTTCATGCAGCAGCGCGAGGCCAACGGCGATACCGGCGCCAACTGGCTGGTGTTTGGCAACCAGCGCTTTACCGACGATTTCCTGTATCAGGCCGAATGGCTGCAATACCGCAAGAGCGGCCTGCTCACCCGTGCCGATCTGGCCTGGTCCCGACAGGGCGGCGAAAAAATCTATGTGCAGCACAAGCTGCGAGCCGCCGGTGCCGATCTCTGGCAATGGTTGCAGGATGGCGCCCACATCTATGTGTGCGGCGATGCCAGGCGGATGGCACACGATGTGGAGCAGGCACTGCTCGACATCATCGCCGCGCACGGCAACATGGATGCCGATGATGCCGACGACTGTCTGAACACGCTGCGCGAAGAGCGGCGCTATCAGCGTGACGTGTATTGACACGGACGCGCAGGAAAAGCCCGCAACGACCGCATGCCAAAACGGCATGACGGTCGAACAAAAGATTCGTTCTTTCTGCGGCCTGGCCTGCGTACAGTGATGGGCATTCTGACGAGGAGCCCATCATGCCCGACGTTCTGGACACACGTGCAAGACTTCCCGATGCCCCGCTGGCCGACAATGAACGCCTGAAAGGCAACAGCAGCTATCTGCGCGGCACCATCCGCAACGACCTTCAGGATGGTCTGAGCGGAGGTTTCCGGGGCGACAATTTCCAGCTGATCCGCTTTCACGGCATGTACGAGCAGGACGACCGCGACATCCGTGCCGAACGGGTGGAGCAGAAGCTGGAGCCGCTCAAGAACGTGATGCTGCGCTGCCGCCTGCCCGGTGGCATCATCCAGCCGAAGCAGTGGCTTGGCATCGACAAGTTTGCCACCGAACAGACGCTCTATGGCAGCATCCGCCTCACCAACCGCCAGACCTTCCAGTTCCATGGCGTGCTGAAGGACCGGATCAAGCCGATGCACCAGTGGCTGCACCAGCTGGGGCTGGACAGCATCGCCACCGCCGGTGATGTCAACCGCAACGTGCTGTGCACCAGCAACCCGGTCGAATCCAGACTGCACCGCCAGGCCTGGGAATGGGCCAGGAAGATCTCCGAGCACCTGCTGCCCAAGACGCTCGCCTATGCCGAGATCTGGCTGGATGGCGAGAAGCTGCATTCCACCCAGACCATGCCTGCCACGGCCGTGCCCGAGGCAGCCCGCAGCGGCGACCAGACCGAACCGGTATTGGGCAGGAACTATCTGCCCCGCAAGTTCAAGACCACGGTGGTGATTCCGCCGCACAATGATGTCGACCTGCACGCCAACGACCTCAATTTCGTGGCCATTGGCGAGGGGGACGAGCTGGTCGGTTTCAACGTGCTGGTAGGCGGTGGCCTGTCGATGGAACACGGCAACACCCGCACCTATCCCGACGTGGCCCGCGAGTTTGGCTTTGTGCCGCTGGCCTCGGTGCTGGATTGCGCCGCAGCCGTCGTTTCGGTGCAGCGCGACTGGGGCAACCGCAGCGACCGCAAGAATGCCAAGACCCGCTACACGCTGGAGCGCGTCGGCACCGATGTCTTCATCGCCGAGGTCGAGGCGCGCATGGGCACCCGCTTCGAGCCGGTTCGCCCCTATGCCTTCACCAGCCGGGGCGACCGCATCGGCTGGGTACAGGGCGACGAAGGCAACTGGCACCTGACGCTCTACATCGAGAACGGCCGCCTGCTCGATTACCCGGGCCGCCCCCTCAAGACAGGCATGCGCGAGATCGCCAAGGTCCATCAGGGCGATTTCCGGCTGACAGCCAACCAGAACCTGATCGTGGCCAACGTGCCCCCCGCCGACAAGGAGCGCATCGAGGCCATTGCACGCGAACACGGCCTCATCACCGATCGCGTCACCCCGCAGCGCGAAAACTCCATGGCCTGCGTCTCGCTGCCCACCTGCCCGCTGGCGATGGCCGAGGCCGAGCGCTTCCTGCCGCAGTTCACCGACAAGCTGGATGCGCTGATGGCCAAGCACGACCTCTCGGACGAGCACGTGGTGCTGCGCGTGACGGGCTGCCCCAACGGCTGCGGCCGCGCCATGCTGGGCGAGATCGGCCTGGTGGGCAAGGCGGTGGGCCGCTACAACCTCTACACCGGCGGCAACCGCGAGGGCACGCGCATTCCACGGCTCTATCGCGAAAACATCGTCGAGCACGAGATTCTCGACATTCTCGATGGCTGGCTGGGCGACTGGGCGCGGGGGCGTCAGCACGACGAAGGCTTTGGCGATTTTGCCGTGCGCACCGGCATCGTCAGGCCCGTACTCGATGCCCCGCGCGACTTCTGGGCAGCCGCCTGAACAAGGGCAGGAGCCGGCACCATGAACCATTTTCCGATCTTTGCCAATCTGAACAACCGCCCGGTCCTGCTGGTGGGCGCGGGCCACGTCGCCGAGCGCAAGGCCGAATCCCTGTTGCAGGCCGGTGCACGCCTACGCGTGGTGGCCCAGGCACTCTCGCCCCGGTTTCAGCAGTGGCTGCAGGAAAACCGCCTGAGCTGGATCGACCACGATTTCTCTCCCGGCCAGCTGGATAGCGTCTTTCTGGTGGTCTCGGCCACCGGCGATGCCCATGTCGATGCACGGGTGTTTGCCGCTGCCGAAGCCGCCGGGCGCTTCTGCAACACCGTCGACAATCTCCAGCAATGCTCGGCCATCATGCCCGCCGTCATCGACCGCAGCCCGGTGCAGATCGCCATATCCACCGCCGGCACCTCACCGGTGCTGGCACGACACTGGCGTCAGCAGATCGAGGCGCTGATTCCCCGTCATACCGGCACGCTGGCCAAGATCGCCGGCCGCTGGCGTTCGCGGGTGCAGGCCCGCATCCAGGGCATCGAGGCACGGCGCCGCTTCTGGGAACAGCTCTTTGCCAGCCGTTTCGATGCGCTGGTGGCCGATGCCCGCCTGCACGAAGCCGAAACCGAGCTGCAACGCCAGCTGGCAGGGCACACGCCCCAACGCGGTGATGTCACGCTGGTAGGGGTCGGCCCCGGCGATGCCGGACTGCTGACCCTCAGCGGACTGCAAGCCATGCAGGCGGCCGACATCGTGTTCTTCGATGCCGCCGTCTCGCCCGGGATCCGCCAGCAGATCCGCAAGGATGCCGAGCGCATCGAGGTCGGCCAGCCCGGCAACGGCACGCAGGCCACGGCCCTGCGCCAGCGCCTGGTGGACGAGGCCCGCCGCCAGCGGCGCGTGGTGCTGCTCAAGGGCGGCACCGACCCCTTCCTGCTGGAGCGTGGCCGCGAACTGGGGCGCGTCCTGGCCGCGGCCGGCGTACCACTGCGCATCATTCCCGGCGTCTATCCGGCGCCCGCTGCCTGTCCCCCTGCCACCTCGGGCACCGATGCCCGCCAGGCATCCTCATGGGCCGCCTCCCCCGCGTCCTCCCGCCCGGATGCTGCCGGCCTCACACCGGGCCGACTCGACGCGCCCCCGGCCCAGCCACACCCGTCCCGGCGTCAGCCGCACGGCCCAGCCAGCACCCCGCCACACGATCAGCGCGTCGCCGCCTGAACAGGCCAGGGGCGCCCACCATCCGGCGCCCTCCCCCCGCTCACCCGCTCACCCGCCCAGCCATTCCTGCCATCCCAGGGCCATGGCAGGGCCGCACACGCCCCGTGGATGCGGGGCCAGGGACCGGACAGGCCGGATTCTGTAAACCAGGAGCCCTCACGTTTGCAAAACGTACCCAAAAAGCCAAAACCCGCATAATTTGCCGGCGCTTCGTTGCTCCAGTCTTACAATGTCGATGTTCTGTTGCTTGCCCGCTCCCTTACTCATGAACATCGACCCCCACACCATTCCGAACGGTGATGTCCTCAAGACAGACGTCCTGATTATCGGTGCCGGCCCAGCCGGCCTGTTCCTTGCCCAGGAGATGCTGAATACCCAGCACGACGTCATCCTGCTCGAATCGGGAGGCCACGAAGAAGACAGCGCCACCCAGGCACTGGCGCGTGGGGTGATGGACGACACGCCCGATCTCTATCCCAACATCATCTGGTCGCACGACCGCCGCTTTGGCGGCACCGCCGTGCAATGGGACGTCAAGATCAACAACCGGCAGAACCTGCACCTGGCCACCTTCGACCCGATCGACTTCAGGAAGCGCGACTGGATGCCCAACAGCGGCTGGCCGATCGATTACGACACGCTGCATCCGTACTACATGCGTTCGCTCAAGGCCTGGGAAACCGGCATCGAGTCGCTCGACCTCGACCCGTGGATCAGCGAAGAGCGCAAGCCCATCGACTTCCGTGACGGCGAACTGTTCACCAAGCTGTACATGACCGGCTCGAAAGACCTGATGATCGAAGGCATCGGCGGCCGCCTGAAAAACGCCAGCAACATGCGCGTCATCACCAAAGCCAACGCCATCGAGCTGGAAACCGACGAAGGCGCCCGCAAGGTCGAGACCGTGCAGGTGGCCTGCCTCGACGGCCGCCGCTTCAAGATCCAGGCCCGCTTCGTGGTGCTGACCCAGGGCGCCTATCAGGTGCCGCGCCTGCTGCTGGCCTCCGACAGGGTGGCCAGGAAGGGGCTGGGCAATGACAACGGCCTGGTCGGCCGCTACCTGATGGACCGCCAGATCGTCAAGACCGGCACACTGTTCCCGTCCAGGCCCATTTCGGATTTCGGCTTTTACGACCTGCAGCACCGTGGCCTGGCGCACGTGCTGGGCAAGCTGGCGATCCCGGAGTCGCGTCTGGAATCCGACCACATCATGAACACCACCATCGTGCTGAATGCCCAGCCCGGCTTCTCGAAGGTGCGGATGCTGCAACGCCTGTATGGCCGCGGCACCACCTTCCGTTCGCCGGCTTACTATGCTGCACGACAGATGGTGCGGCAGCTGCGTGAAAAGCGCATCCCCGACAACCTCATCGGCAACACTCTCAAGGTGCTGGGCGGGCTGGACGACCTGGTCTACATCAAGGTGGCACGTGCCCCCTGGCTGCAAACCCCCTACGACCGCGACAGCAACGGCTGGTATGCCGAGCCGAACCGCGACCAGATCTTCAAGGTGATCGACCTCTATCAGATCTCCGAGCAATCGCCCGATGCCGACAACCGCATCGAGCTGAGCGACGAGCGCGATGCCACCGGCATGCGCCTGCCGAAGGTCACCTTCCGCTGGAACGAGTTCGACATCCAGAGCGCGATCAAGGCCCAGAACATCGTCGGCCACGCCATCGAGGCCACCGGCCTGGGTCGCCTGCGCATCGAGCGCCGTGACGGCATGCCACTGGTCACGCAGATGACGGCCCACCACCCGGCCGGCACCGCCCGCATGTCGGACGACCCGGCCACCGGCGTCGTCGACCGCGACTGCAAGGTGCACAACGTCTCCAACCTCTATGTCGGCTCCAGCGCGGTCTTCCCCACCGGCGGCTGCGCGCCCCCGACGCTGACCATCGTGGCGCTGTGCGTGCGCATCGCCGACAAGGTGAAGGAACGGCTGGCCGCTGGCCACTGACGGCTGGCATGCCCCATCCCACCCCCATCCGCCTGCACGGCGCATGGGGGTTTTTTGTAGACTGTCGCGTGTCCTGCCCCTTTTCCGGCATCCATTCATGAAGATCTCCCAGCGCGCGCAGCAGATTCCGGCCTTTCAGGCAATGGAGTTCGGCAAACACGCCGCCGCCCTCGAAGCGGCCGGCCATGACGTGATCCGCTTCAACCTGGGCGAACCCGATTTTGGTGCTCCGCCTGCCGTCATCGAGGCACTGCGCACCCTGGCCGACGGGCGCGCCCTGCCCTATACCGCCGCCACCGGCCTGCCGGCGCTGCAACAGGCCATCAGCGATTTCTACCGCCACAAGCACGACGTGACCGTGGCCCCCGAGCGGATCATCGTCACGGCCGGCGCCTCGGCCGCGCTGCTGCTGGTGGCGGCAGCCCTGGTCGATCCGGGTGACGAAGTGCTGGTGGGCGACCCGGCCTACCCGTGCAACCGGCAGTTTCTGGCAGGCTTTGGTGCCCGGGTCAAACTGGTGCCCACCGCCGCTGCCCAGGGTTTTCAGCTGGATGCCGCGCGGGTGCGCCAGCATTGGGGGCCCCACACCCATGGCCTGCTGCTGGCCAGCCCCTCCAACCCCACCGGCACGCTGGTGCCCGCGGCCGAGTTGCAGGCCATCTGCGACTGGGTGCGCCAACAGGAAGGCTGGCGGATCATCGACGAGATCTATCTGGATCTGAGCGATCCGCAGGACGATGGCCGTTTTCCGCGCACGGTGCTGGCCACCGACCCGGACGCGATCGTCATCAACAGCTTCTCCAAGTACTTTGGCATGACCGGCTGGCGACTGGGCTGGTGCGTGGTACCCGACGCCCTGCGTCCGGCCATCGAACGGCTGGCACAGAATTTCTACATCTGCCCGCCCACCCCGGCACAGCATGCGGCGCTGGCCTGCTTCACGCCGGCCTCGCTGGCCGTGTGCGAACAGCGCCGCCAGCTGCTGGCCGAGCGCCGTGCCCTGGTGCTGGACACGCTGGAGCACATCGGCCTGCCCACTGCCACGCGGCCGGCAGGCGCCTTTTACGTGTACCTCGACATCCGCCACACCGGTCTGGACGCGGCCACCTTCTGCCGGCGCGCGCTGCACGAGGCCCACGTCGCCCTGACCCCCGGTCTGGATTTTGGTGAGCTGACGGCCCACAGCCACGTGCGCCTGTCGTTTGCCACCGCCACCGAAGCGCTGCAACGCGGCCTGACGCGGCTGGGGGATTTTGTGGCCGGGCTGCGGCAGGGCTGAAGGCCCATCGCCCTGATGCGTCCGCGGTCTCCGGCACGCGCGCCGCTCAGCGCCGATGCACGAGCGCCTTCACCAGCAATGCGGCCATCGCCAGCAGGCCCGGGATGGCCAGGGCAGTCAGGATGCCGGCAAAGCCGACATCGCGGGCGGCCAGTGCAGCCACCAGAAATGAGCCGGCCACGCCGCCAAAGCGCCCCACGCCCAGCATCCAGGCCACCCCGGTGGCCCGGCCACGGGTGGGGTAGAAACTGGCGGCCAGTGCCGGCATCGCCGCCTGCGTGGCATTCATCGCCACGCCCGCCACAAACACCAGCACCATCAGCCAGGCCAGGCTGCCCACCGCCTGTCCGATCGCCCAGATCGACAGCGCCGTCAGCGTGTAGCCGGCCGCCAGCACCCCCGTCGGATTGAAGCGGTCCATCAGCCATCCCAGTGCAATGGCGGCCACACCGCCCAGCGGAAACAGGGCCGTGATGCGGGTGGCGGTGGCGGCGTCGATGCCGATGCCCTTGAAGAGCACCGGCATCCAGTTAATCATCGCGTAGAACACCACCAGCCCCATGAAGTAGGCCACCCACAGCATCACCGACCCCACGCGGTAGGGCGGCGACAGCACCAGGCGCAACCCGCCCGGTGCGTCTTCTGCCCCCTGCGAGGCAGCGGCCACGCCCTGCGGCTCGGGCAGCACATAGCCATCGGCAGCGGCACGCGGGCCGGCAATGCGCACCAGCACCTGCCGGATGCGCGCAACCGGCCAGCCCTTCGACACCATGTAACGTACCGACTCGGGCAATACGGCAATCAGCACCCCCACCAGCACCAGCGGCAGGATGCCTCCCAGCAGCAGCACGCTGCGCCAGCCAAATTCGGGGATCAGCCAGGCCGCCAGAAAACCGCCGCAGGATGCCCCCAGCGGAAAGCCGCAGAACATGGCATTGGTGATGAGCGCACGCTTGTGGGCGGGGCTGTATTCGCTCATCAGCGTGACGGCATTGGGCATGGCCGCCCCCAGCCCCACGCCAGTGAAAAAACGCAGCCAGACCAGCATCTGCAGGTCGGGCGCAAAGGCCGAAGCCAGGCTGCCAGAGCCAAAGACGGCCACCGAACCGACCAGTACACGCTTGCGGCCGAAGCGGTCGGCCAGTGGCCCGGCCGTCAATGCACCAGCCGCCAGACCAAACAGCGCGGCGCTGAGCACCGGCGCCAGGGCGGGCTTGGCGATTTCCCATTCGGCCACCAGTGACAGTGCAATGTAGCCGATGGCGGCGGTGTCGAAGCCATCCAGCAGCACGATCAGGAAGCACAGCAGGAAGATAAGCCACCGAAACGGCCCGAAGGGGGTCTGGTCCAGCAGCTGTTGTGCATCAAGGGGCGCATTGGCCCCTGACCCACGATCAGTCATCGTTTTTTCTCCAGCATCGATAGAACGAAACGACACGACTGACCTGAGCCCAGACAGCAGGGCGCGTGACAGGACAGGTGGCGCAGGCAGGACAAGCACCTCGGGATGCGTTCCGCACATGGCGGGACACAAGCTGTCTGTACTTCTGGCAATTGGGGCGCCCCAGGCAACCCCGGAGGCGGATTATGAAGCAGAAAACAGGACGGCACGCACCATGGGGACTTTCTTGACGCATCTGCACCCGCTTGACTACACTTGTTGCGCTTTGGTTCCACAGTGCCTGCCGGGCCTGTCTGGCCGCCAGCCCCGCGCTGGCCGTCCCATCTCGTCCGGCATGGCCATCGGAATGTCTCCGGGGCGCTGTCGCACCGGCCGCTGCATCCGCCCGGATGCACTGCCATCCTCCACTCCCCCCCGGCCACGTCAGGGAATCCAGCCACGGCATGCCCCTTGCAGTCCCGCATCCCGTGGCCCGAAATGGAACTGCCCCCGCAACTGTAGGCAGGGAGCCGTCTTTCACGATGCCACTGGGTGCCATCACGCGCCCCCGGGAAGGCGAAAGCGGTGTCGATCTGTCAGTCAGGAGACCTGCCAAGGCCCATCTGTTCATTGCCAGCGGGGTGTCTGGAAGCATGAGCGAACCCTGCGCGCCACAGGCCGCACACCAGCGCCACGCCCTGCCTGCCGCTGCTGCCGCCCCTGCCCGGACGGGTCGCCCATTCCTTGCCGTCCCCTGCCCCTGACGAAAGGAAGCCCGATGATGATCCGCCGTTTTTCTGCTGCCTCCGTGCTGACGCTGGCCATCAGCACCCTGTCGCTGCCCGCACAGGCCACCGATTACCCGCTCAGCGTCGACAACTGCGGCTACCCGCTGCGTTTTGACAAGGCACCGGCCTCGGTCGTCACGGTGGGCCAGGCCGGTACCGAGATGCTTTATGCACTGGGGCTGGGCGACAAGGTCACCGGCACCTCGGTGTGGTTCGATCCCGTCCTGCCGCAATTCAAGGCCATCAACGACAAGGTGCCGCGTCTGGCCGACAACGACCCCAGCTTCGAGGCCGTGGTCGAGAAGCGCCCCGGTCTGGTCGTCACCCAGTTCGAGTGGCATATCGGCAAGGAAGGCCTGGTCGGCACGCGCGAGCAGTTTCACGATCTCAAGATTCCCACCTACCTGATGCCCTCGGACTGCGAAGGCAAGGACAACCTCAAGGGCTCGGACGGCACCCGGCTTCAGTCCTACAACATCGATGCCCTCTACAAGAGCATCAGCCAGCTGGCCCGGATCTTTGACGTCGAGACCCGCGGCGAGGCGCTGGTGGCCGATCTGAAGAAACGCCAGCAGGCAGCCATCGCGCGCGTGCAGGGTACCGGGGTCAAGGACCTCTCGGCCGCCGTGTGGTTCTCCAGTGCCGACATGGATGTGGACCCCTACATGGCCGGCCAGAATGGCGTGGCCGGCTACATGCTGAAGACCCTCGGCCTGCGCAACGTCGTCACCTCGGACGAGGAATGGCCCACCGTGGGCTGGGAGACCATCGCCAAGGCCAACCCCTCGGTGCTGGTCATCGCCCGGATGGACCGTCGCCGTTTCCCGGCCGACGACTATCGCAAGAAGCTGGAATTCCTCAGGAGCGACCCGGTCACGAAGCACATGGACGCCGTGCGCCATGACCGCATCGCCATCGTCGATGCCGACGCGCTGCAAGCCTCGATCCGCATCGCCGACGGCATGGAACAGATTGCCGACACGGTGGTGAAGATCAGGCCCGGCCAGTAAGCACACCAGGCTCCGCTGCCCCGGTCACCAGGCCGGGGCAGCAGGGTGGGCGAACGCTTTCTTACCCCCAACGACATGAACACGCTTTCATACCGGCTGGGCGCCGGCCTGCTGACATCAGCCGCCCTGGTGGTGCTGGCGCTGGTGATGATGATGGGCATTGCCATCGGCGAGATCCCGATGCCGTGGCAGACGGTACACGACGTGCTGTCCAACCGCCTGCTGGGCGCCCGGCACGAAATCGATCCGGTCGACGAGGGCATCATCTGGAATTACCGCCTGACCCGCGCCCTGGTGGCCGCCTGTTGCGGCGCCGCACTGGCAGTGTCGGGCGTGGTGCTGCAATCACTGCTGCGCAACGCGCTGGCCGACCCCTATCTGCTGGGGATTTCGGCCGGCGCCTCGACCGGGGCCGTGCTGGTGGCGGTGGCCGGTGTGGGTGGCGGCGTGGTGTCGATGACGATGGGTGCCTTTGCCGGTGCCGTCACCGCCTTCACGCTGGTGGCCCTGCTGGCACAGGCAGCCGGCGGCGGCTTGCGCAACAGCGGCCAGATCATTCTGGCCGGCATTGCCGGCTCGCAGCTGTTCAATGCCCTCACCTCGCTCATCATCGCCAGATCGGGCAGCGCCGAACAGGCACGCGGCATCATGTTCTGGCTTCTGGGCAGCCTGAGCGGTGTGCGCTGGCCCGACGTGCCGGTCACGACCTCCGTGGCCGTGGCGGGGCTGCTGGTCTGCCTGTGGCACAGCCGCGCGCTGGATGCCTTCACCTTTGGTGCCGAATCAGCCGCCTCGATGGGCGTGCCGGTGCGACGGGTACAGGCGGTACTGCTGCTGACCGCCTCACTGATGACGGCAGTGATGGTGTCGGTGGTGGGCGCCATCGGTTTTGTCGGTCTGGTGATTCCGCATGTGGCCCGGATGCTGGTGGGGGTGCGCCACCGCCGGCTGCTGCCGGCCAGTGCCTTCATCGGTGCGGTCTTCCTGATCCTGGCCGACATCGCCTCGCGCATCCTGCTGCGCGGGCAGGTACTGCCAATTGGGGTGGTGACGGCGCTGGTAGGGGCGCCAGTATTTGCGATGATCCTGATCCGGCGCCAGTGAACACGACATGACTCCACAAGAGACGCTCACCGCCACTCCGGCCGCTGCCCTGCCCGGCACCGCCTTCCCGGCCACCCCCACATCGTCCACCACCGCCGTGGACGGTAGCAGGGCCGGTACCGCAACCTCGGGCATGCCACCAGCCCTGGCGGGCCACGCCCTCAGCTGGCATGCCCAGCGCCAGCCGGTCGTCGACCAGGTGTCGGTGGTGGTGCAACCGGGCGAGCGACTGGGGCTGATCGGCCCCAACGGTTCGGGCAAGTCGACACTGCTGCGACTGCTGGCCGGTTTGCTGACGCCCAGTCACGGCCATGTGGAAATTGAAGGGCAGCCGATGGCCCGCCTGAACCGCCGTCAGATTGCCCGGCGGCTGGCGATGGTTTCGCAGATGGGCGACACGCTGGATGCGATCACCGCCCGCGATGCCGTCGAGCTGGGACGCACTCCCTGGCTGTCGGCCCTGCAACGCTGGTCGCCCGACGACGGGCGCATCGTCGACGAGGCGCTGGCCGCCGTCGACATGTGGGAGAAGAAGGAACGCCACTGGCACCAGCTCTCGGGTGGCGAGCGGCAACGCATCCACATCGCCCGGGCACTGGCGCAGCAGCCTTCCATCCTGCTGCTGGACGAACCCACCAACCACCTCGACATCCATCACCAGCTGGCGTTGCTGGAGATGGTGGCCCGGCTGCCGATGACGGTCGTCATGGCCATCCATGACCTGAACCAGGCCCTGCGCTGCGACCGGCTGCTGATGATGCAGGACGGCAGGCTGGTGGCCGAGGGACCACCCACCGAGGTGCTGCAACCGGCGCGGCTGGCCGAGGTTTTTCAGGTGCAGGTGCGGATGCTGACCGACCCCGGAGACGGCAGCCCGCTGCTGCGCTTTGCGGCAGCCACTGCGGCAAGCGGTGTGCCCTGCCTCACGCCCCCGCACCCTGCCCGCTCACCGGCCACCGGTCCGGAAACAGCCTCGGAACCGGAGCCGGGACCGGAACCTGGACCT
>JAUNLD010000124.1 GCA_030532425.1 Lautropia sp.
CCAGCAGCAGCGCCGGATTGCAGAACACGTACTTCCAGATCAGCTGCCAGTAGGTGAGCGTCGCCTTTTCCTCTTCGCTGGCCACATTCGATTCACCGCCCTCGCCATACATCTGACGCAACGAATCCAGACCTTCCTTCTCGGGCTTGTCGCCCCCGTACTTCCAGCAGAAAGCCGCAAAGGCCAGCACGAGGCCAGCCGGCACGATGAAGGCCGCCAGCACATGATCGGTATTCGGCACGATCCAGCCCAGCGTGGTCATGCCGGCGATCATCATCGGCAGCAGCGCCGAACCGAGGTTCTGCGAGATGTTCCAGCCGGCGATGGCCGCGCCGCGGGTACGGTTGGGATAATAGTTGGCGATCATCGCCTGCGAGGCCGGCGCCAGCGCCCCCTGCACCACACCGCACAGGATCAGCAGCACCGCCAGCGCCGCGATCGAGGTGTGATAGAAACCGATGATGATGCAGATGATCGCACTGGCCGCCAGGCACAGCGAAAACAGCTTGCGCAGGCTGACCTTGTCACCCAGTGCGCCCATGTAGAACTTGGCCAGACCATAGGAGACGGTCAGGCACGACAGCAGCATCGCGATGTCGTCCTTCTCCCAGCCATTGCTGACCATGACCGACTTGGACATCAGCTTGAAGTTGTTGCGCACGAGATAGGCGCACACATAGCCGAGGAAGGCGACGATGAAGATCATCTTCTGTCGCCTGAGAAAGGTGAGAAATTTCTCGGGGTGTCTCTGTGGATAATCGGTTTCCATGTTGTTTTTCTCGGTGACTGCAAACCTGTCTCTTGATCCGGCCCGATCCTGCCGGGCCACTGGCCGACATCGCTGGCCTGATGGCCACCACCCCGCGACCGGCACGTGACGGACAACGGGCGACTGACACTGCCCCACCCCGCACGGCCACCGGCGATACCTCAGACGACGCTGCCGGCCTGACAAGGATATTAACCCTTCCCCCTGGCCGCGTCATGCGGCCGGCCGGGCCAGAGGGACCGCGGGGGCACGTGCCGGCGTGCACCGGCCACCCCCGCGCAGGAGGTCATGGACAACGCGTCACCTCCGGATGGGTCCCGTGCCCTCTGCTCCCCTTGCTCATGCGGTGAATAAAGGCTTTAATCTCCGCATGAACTGCGGCGATTACCAGTGGATATGGCAACATCCGGCCCTCTGGTAGTGAAAGCCGCCCTGGCCCATCTGTGGTTCATCACCCTGCATCCCTTCGATGACGGCAACGGCCGCATCGC
This sequence comes from Lautropia sp., assembly GCA_030532425.1. GTDB lineage: Bacteria > Pseudomonadota > Gammaproteobacteria > Burkholderiales > Burkholderiaceae_E > Lautropia. Next base: position 1,261 of record JAUNLD010000124.1, read on the forward strand.
CCGCGCCATCAGCGACCTGTTCCTGAGCCGTGCCGATGGCAGCACGCAACGCTTCCACAGCCTGAGCGCGCAGATCCAGCGCGAGCGATCCCGATACTACGAGATGCTGGAGCGCACCCAGAAAGGCGAGCTGCCCGTCCACCAGTGGGTGACCTGGTTCCTGGAGGCGCTGCTGGCATGGGGCGTGCTGCGCAGGACCGCGGGCGGCGGGCTATGAGGTGGTGCCGGCCCCGACGGGGTGACAGGCTTGCTTCAGGGCGTTCTCCATGCCCCGCCTGCCTTCTTCAACCCGGGCTGCGATCTCGGATGGCGGCACAGCGTGTGCCCGGCCGGCCTCGGCCACCGTGGTCTTGCCCCGGATGATCTCCAGGATCAGCGCGGTCTTGCGCCGCGCCGTCCAGCGCTTGATCTCTTCGTTCATCAACATGCTCATCGGGT
>JAUNLD010000066.1 GCA_030532425.1 Lautropia sp.
CCGGTGCCCGGTGCTCAATGTTCGATGCGCGATGCCCACTGCCTGATGCGCCACGTGGAAGCTTCTGGGCCTGGCGCTTGAGGGGCGCCCTTCGCGCCCTGCCGTTTTCGTTGCCTTGTCTTCATTCATCCATCATTCGGGATTGCCATGAGTCAGAACACGCTGATCGTCCAGAAACACCCTGCGCTTGATGAGGCCACGGTGCAGGCGCTGGTGCAGGAGCTGGGGGGGCAGCCGGCCGTGCGCGAGGCGACACGGGCGGTCTGGTGGGTGGCTGCGCAGGCACCCGAGGTACTGGACCGGATGGCGGAGCAGCATGGGGTGGATGCGGCCAATGTGCGGCCGGGGATGAAGCTGTCGGACTACCGCCTGCTGGCGATCGACATGGATTCGACGCTGGTGACGATGGAGACGCTGGACGAGATCGCCGACATGGCGGGCCTGAAGGCCGAGGTGGCGGCCATCACCGAGGCGGCGATGCGCGGCGAGATCAGGGACTTCAGTGAAAGCCTGATGCGGCGGATGGCGCTGCTCAAGGGCGTGCAGGTGGAGCTGATCGAGCGGGTCTATCGCGAGCGGCTGCACCTGTCGCCCGGGGCCGAGGCGCTGCTGGCGGCGGCGCGGGCGGCGGGGTTGAAGACGATGCTGGTGTCGGGGGGCTTCACGCATTTCACCGATCCGCTGTCGGAGCAGCTGGGTTTCGATTTTGCCTTTGCCAACCAGTTCGACATCGCCAATGACCGGCTGACGGGGCGCGTACTGGGGCCGATCGTCGACAAGGCCTTCAAGGCCGATGCCGTGGTGCAATGCTGCGCCAGCATCGGTTGTACGCCGCAGCAGGCGATCGCCATCGGCGACGGCGCCAACGATCTGGGAATGATGGTGGTGGCCGGCCTGTCGGTGGGCTATCACGCCAAGCCGCTGGTGCGTCAGCACGCCACCTGGTCGATCCGTCGTGGCGGCCTGGACGTGCTGCTGGGGTGGCTGGCAGCAGCCTGAGGGCGTGGTGGGGCGTCTGGGAGCAAGGTGCCTGCCTGGTCGTCTGTCGGCAGCAGCCGTTTTCGGGTGGGCGACCGTTGAAGTCGTGGGGGTTTGCCAATACGAGATGTTGATGGGCCGCTAGACTGGCCGATCCATTATCGGCTGCCGAGCCTGTTACCCGATATCGATCATGAGTGTTTTCAATGAATTGTTTCAGAACATCAACCCCTCGTTCCACTTTGACGACATCCTGAAGGCGGTCCTCTCCCTGCTGGCGGGCTGCATTCTTGGCTATGAACGTGAAGTCAAGAACAATTCGGCCGGTCTCAAGACGATTGCCCTGATCTGTCTGGGTTCGACCATCTATGCGATCCTGTCGCAGAACTTTGGTGGAGAGGGCGACAGCTTCTCGATTGCCGCCGGCATCATCAGTGGCATCGGCTTTCTGGGGGCCGGCGTCATCTACAAGGAAGGTGTCACCATCTACGGCCTGACCACCGCGGGCGTGATCTGGGTATCGGCAGCGGTTGGCATGGCCATCGGCTTCGGCGAGATCTACATTGCGCTGATCTTCCTGATCTCCGACCTGATCATCATTTACTTCTTTGGCAAGATGGTGTCGGTCTACAGCCCGAACTACAACCACCGCACCCTGACGATCGAGATGACGCATGAGGATGCGGACAGACGGGGTGAGGTGTTGAAGGAGCTGGGGGCGTACACCGAATTCCAGGGTGTCACCCGGATTGAGAAGATGGCCGAGGGTAATTTTTTCGTTTATCTTGATATCAAGATTGAGGGTGAGCAGGTCGAGGAGCTGGAAGATTTCCTGTTGCACCACGATCGCATCATTTCGTTCAGCATGTGACGAAGGGCGTGCGACGCCCGCCCGTTGTGCCCTATGCTGTCTGCCGCTCAGGTGCAGGCGCTGAGTCAGCTCGGCTCTTGTGGGTCATGTCGGCCGCTTTGGGCAGGCCTGCTGATGCAAGGCCTGCACGACAATGTGAGGAGCGCGGATGCGAGGGCCATCCTGAATGACAGGTGGCAGGGGACGCTGGCTCAGCCCGTCAGCTCGCCGTACAGATCGTGCTCGTCCGCGTCGACGATGCGGGCCATGACGAAGTGGCCGGGTGAGAGCGACTCGCTGGCCGGGGCTTCGTCCAGGTCGATGTAGACCTGGCCATCGATCTCGGGCGCGTCGGCGCGGGAGCGGCCGACCAGACGCCACCAGCCTTCTTCCGGGTCGTGCTCGATGGCGTCGATCAGCACCTGCTCGGTGTTGCCGATCTTGCGGGCCAGCCGGGCCTCGCTGATGGCCTGCTGCACTTCCATGAAGCGGGCGGCCCGTTCCTCCCGTACCTCGTCCGGCAGCGCGCCGGGCAGCTCGTTCGCTTCGGCGCCATCGACCGGGGAATAGGCAAAGCAGCCCACGCGATCGAGCTGGGCTTCCTGCAGGAAATCCAGCAGATACTGGAACTCCTCCTCGGTCTCGCCGGGAAAGCCGGCGATGAAGGTCGAGCGGATCGTCAGGTCGGGGCAGATCTCGCGCCAGGCCCGGATGCGCTCGATGTTGCGCTCGCCGCTGGCCGGGCGTTTCATGGCTTTCAGCACGCGCGGATGGGCATGCTGGAAAGGCACGTCCAGATACGGCAGCACGAGCCCTTCGGCCATCAGCGGCAGGACCTGATCGACGCTGGGATAGGGATAGACATAGTGCAGCCGGACCCACGCACCGTAGGACTGCGCGAGCTGGCCCAGCTCGCGGCACAGCTCCAGCATCCGGGTCCTGACCGGACGACCGCCGACGAAATCGGTGCGGTAGCGCAGGTCGACGCCGTAGGCGCTGGTGTCCTGCGAGATGACGAGCAGCTCCTTCACGCCGGCCTTCAGCAGGTTCTCGGCCTCGCGCATCACCTCACCGATGGGCCGGCTGTCCAGATCGCCCCGCAGGCTGGGGATGATGCAGAAGGAACAGCGGTGGTTGCAGCCCTCGGAAATCTTCAGATAGGCGTAATGACGCGGGGTGAGCTTGACCCCACCCGAGGGCACGAGGTCGCTGAACGGATCGTGCGGCTTGGGCAGGTGGGTGTGCACCTCGCGCATCACCTCTTCGAGCGCATGGGGGCCGGTGACGGCCAGCACGCTCGGGTGGATCTCCCGAACCAGGTTGCTGCCCTCCCCGCTCTCGCCCTGGCGGGCGCCCAGACAGCCGGTGACGATCACCTTGCCATTCTCATGCAGGGCCTCGCCGATGGCATCGAGCGATTCGGCAACCGCATCGTCGATGAAGCCGCAGGTGTTCACCACCACCAGATCGGCCCCCTCGTACTGCGAGGAGATTTCATAGCCCTCGGCGCGCAGCTGGGTGACGATGCGTTCGGCATCGACGAGTGCCTTGGGGCAGCCCAGCGAGACGAAGCCGACACTGGGGGCCTGACGGACGACGGTGCTGGCGGACGCTTTGGGGCTTGAGGCGATGGCGGCGGCTGGCGGAGTCTGTGCTGCCTGGGGCTGACGGGAGAGCTGGGTTTCGTGCATGGCAGGGCGCGCGCCATGACGGCGGCGGGTTCTCTTGAAGAAAAGACGCACGTGAACGTGCAACCTGCCATTCTAACGGAAACGTTATGGGTTGCCGTCTGCCTTGGGCTGCCCTGCCGCCGGGTCGGTGCCCTGCCCACTGCTGCTCTCGCCCGCACGGGGGAAGGCGCCGGGGAAGGGATTGAAGACGTTGCGGGCCTGCTGCTGCATCTGCTCCTGCATCTGGAAGAACAGGTTCTTGCTCTGTTCGATGTAGTTGCTCATCATGCTCTGCATCATCGGTGCCTGCCCCTGCATGAACTGCGTCCACAGCTCGGCGTGCGGTACGCCACGGCCGTCGTACAGCGACTTGGATTGCTCCTGCATCCGGTTCTGCACCTCGACGAAGGTCTGCATGGTCTTTTCCATGTACGAGCCCATCATCCCCTGCATGGCGTGGCCGTAGAAGCGGATCATCTGGGCCAGCATCTGCGACGAGAACAGCGGGGTGCCACCGGCTTCTTCATCCAGGATGATCTGGAGCAGGATGCTGCGGGTGAGGTCTTCGTGGGTCTTGGCATCCACCACCTGGAAGGGCTCGGAATCGAGTACCAGCTGCTTGACGTCGGCCAGGGTGATGTAGACGCTGGTCTGGGTGTCATACAGGCGGCGGTTCGGGTATTTCTTTATCAGGCGGACTGGCGTGGACATGGAAAACGCGTGGGTCTGTGTCTGGGAGTGCCCGTCTGCGGGAGCGGGCTGGTTGTCGTGGCTACCGTGTGCGGTGCCGGATATCGTGGGACAGGGCAACAGGCATGTCTGGCGATCGGGCCGTCATCGCTTCCGGTGCGTGCGCGGTGCACGGCACGAGGTACAGCAGGACGGCCCTGTCGCTGCTCAGCTCATGGGAAGGTGGCGCCGGTCTGGACAGGGCCCGCTGCCGCTGCGGGCCTCGTCTGGGCAGAGAGGACCGGCAGTGGGCAGGCAGGAAGCACTGTGCCCGCTGCGTCGGGCCCCTGCCTCCTGCCCTGCCCCACGGGCCTCAGCCGCCCATGTGCAGGCCGCCGTTGCAGGAGAAGTCGGCGCCAGTGGTGAAGCCGGCTTCGTCCGAGGCCAGCCAGGCGACGATCGAGGCGATTTCGGACGGCTCACCCAGACGGCGCACCGGGATGGTGGCCACGATCTTGTCGAGCACGTCCTGCCGGATGGCCTTCACCATGTCGGTGGCGATGTAGCCGGGCGAGACGGTGTTGACCGTGATCCCCTTGCTGGCCACTTCCTGCGCCAGTGCCATCGTGAAGCCATGCAGGCCGGCCTTGGCGGTGGAGTAGTTGGTCTGACCGAACTGGCCCTTCTGGCCGTTGACGGACGAGATGTTGATGACGCGGCCCCAGCCTTTTTCCAGCATGCCATCGATCACCTGCTTGGTGACGTTGAACATCGAGTTGAGGTTGGTGTCGATGACGGCACGCCAGTCATCCACCGACATCTTGCGGAACAGGCCGTCACGGGTGATGCCGGCGTTGTTGACGACGATGTCGGGGTTGCCGAATTCGGCCTTGACCTTCTCGAAGGCTGCCACGGTCGAATCCCAGTCGGCCACGTTGCCCACCGATGCGTGGAAATTGAATCCCAGCTCCTTCTGCTCATCCAGCCATTTGCGGGTATCGCGGCTCGGACCGGCGCCGGCGATGACGATATGGCCATCCTGGGCGAGGCGCTGACAAATGGCGGTGCCGATGCCCCCCATGCCACCGGTCACATATGCAATACGCTGAGCCATTGAATATCTCCGTTTCTGTGTGTGCGGATCTTGTTGTGTCGTGATGCAGGCGGCCGTGATTCCGGCATGCCCGGCAGCTGCCCGCACCGTCGGCTGGCTGCCCGGGGACGCTGGACGTTGCGCACGACCACACCGCTAGCTTAGTCGATAACGCCTGCTTTTGTCTGGGCAGCCAGGCAGGGAAAATCCTGATGGGCTCAGGCCTTTTCCTTCACGTAACGGCCGGGGGCCGCCTCGATCGGCTGGTAACGGGCATTGCCCGGCCTGGCAGGCGCCGGCACCTGCTTGCCCTGCAGCGGACGCAGCCAGGCGTACCAGTCCGGCCACCAGCTGCCGGCATGGGTTTCGGTCTTTTCCAGCCATTCGTCCGGTGCCAGGCCGTCGATGGCCGGGCCGGTGACGTAGCTGCGCTTCTGTTTGGCCGGCGGATTGATGACACCGGCGATGTGGCCGCTGGCCGCCAGCACGAAGCGCGGATTGCCGCCCAGCGTGCGGGCCGACTCGTAGCCGCCTTTCCAGGGCACGATGTGGTCCTCGCGCGCGCACAGCACGTAGGTGGGCACGTCGATCGCGCTCAGGTCGATCGGCTCGCCCAGGCTGGTGAAGCGGCCGGGGCTGGCGAGGTCGTTCTGCAGGTACAGATGACGCAGATAGGTGCAGAACATCGGCCCGGCCAGGTTGGTGCTGTCCGAGTTCCAGTACAGCAGGTCGAAGGCCGGTGGCGAATCGCCCTTCAGGTAGTTGCCGACCACGTAGTTCCAGACCAGCTCGTTGGGGCGCAGGAAACTGAAGGTGAGCGCCAGTTCCTTGCCCGGCATGATGCCCTGTTTGCCGATGGTCTGCTCGCGCAGCGCGATCTGCATCTCGTCGATGAAGATGCCGAGAATGCCAGGGTTGGAAAAGTCCAGCAGCGTGGTCAGCAGCGTCAGCGAGGCAGCCGGGCGCTCGCCCCTGGCTGCCAGGGCGGCCAGCGTGGTCGAGAGCAGCGTGCCGCCGATGCAGAAGCCCAGCATGTTCATCGTCGGCTGGCCGCTGATCTCCTGCACCACGCGGATCACGTCGACGATGCCGGTTTGCAGGTAGTCGTCCCAGCCCAGCGTGCATTGCGGGTCCTTGATATTGCGCCACGAGATGACGAACACCGTGTTGCCCTCGGCCACGGCATGGCCGATGAAGGAATTGGACGGCTGCAGGTCGAGGATGTAGAACTTGTTGATCGCCGGCGGCACGATCAGCAGCGGGCGCTCGCCGACCTTGGCGGTGGTGGGCGTGTACTGGATCAGCTGGACCAGCTCGTTCTCGAAGACGATGGTGCCGGGCGTGGTGCAGACGTTGCGGCCGATCTCGAAGGCTTGCAGATCGGTTTGCGAGATGCGGCCCTGCTGCATGTCCTTGAGAAAGTTGTCCATGCCCTTGCGCAGGCTCTCTCCCTGGGTGTCGATGGCCAGCTGCTGCGCTTCGGGGTTGGTGGCCAGGTAGTTGGCCGGCGAGCTGGCGTCGATCCACTGCTGCACCAGAAAGCGCAGCCGGTCACGGCTCTTGCTGTCGGTCTGGACCAGCTCGGTGGCGCGGCGCAGGTACTCGCTGTTGAACAGGTACCAGGCAGCCTGCCAGGCAAACATCGGCTTGTCCTGCCAGGCGGGGGCCGAGAAACGGTTGTCCTTCAGCTCGGGCGCGGCACCGCTGGCGTACTGGCGGTACATCTCGGCAAAGCGCTGGCTGAACTCCTGTTGCAGCGCGGCGGCAGCCTGTGGATCGACACGCAGGCTGGGCAGCGGCTGATTGAGCCAGGGGGCGTTGCCGGGCATGGCGGCACCGGGCGTCTGGAAGGTCTGGAACAGGCTGGCAAACTGTTGCCAGAGGTCGTTGGCCTGAGCGGTGGCCTGACGGGGGGATTCTTCCTGCACGGTTTTTTGCTCGCTGGGGGTGGGGGTTTGCTTGGGTGTGGCAGCTGCTGCCCGAGGGGCTGGTGCTGCCTTGGGAGTGACGGGGGCGCTGGCGGCCCGGGTGGCACCGCCCCGGGGGCCGGGTCTGGTCGTGCTGGCCTTGCTGGTTGCGGCACGTGGCGCCGCAGCGGCTGCCTTGCGGGTGGGGGCTGCCTTGCGGGCAGCCGGTGCGGCCGCTTTGGGGGCGGACTGCTCTCGGGAGGCCGCCTGTTCCCGGGGGGCCAGTGCCGGAGAAGTGGCCTGCTGGGGGGCCGTGCTGCTGGACGTGCTGGCGCCGGGGGCACGCTGAGGGGCCGCTGCCTGCGCTGCGGCCACCTGCGGCGCGGCGGGTTGTGGCGCGGCGGAGGCAGGTGCGACACGGCCGGCCGGAGCGGGCGCACTGCTGCGGGGCGCGCTGGCCGCCCCGGCGCCGGGCAGAGGCAACTGCGTGCCGGCCTTGTCGGTGGACTGGGGGGCGGCGCGGGTGCTGCTGCCGGTCTGCGATTCGGCGCCTGGCTGGGCTGTTTTCGGTGGGGAATCGGGAGTCGGGTGAGTAGCCAAAACGTTGCCTCCTTGCGACCGGCGGCATGGCGCCGGGCGAATGCTTTGATACGGCACGCCCCGTCGGCCGCGGGAGGGTGCCGGCACGAGCCGGAATGCCGGCGCACGGGATGGGGGCCTGCCTGCCGGTCTGGCACACCTGCGCGGTGTGTGGCGGGAGCAAGCCGCAGTTCCCCGCGTCGCGGGTCATGTCGACGTGCTGCGATTGTAGGCGCGGAATTGTTGCGCAGCCATATCGGACGGACAGGGAAAACCCATGTCTGCTGCCCAGACGACAGCGTGGGGGCTGTTTCTTCCCGTGGGCGCCCTGTGCATCCGTCGTGGCACGCTACACTGCGGGTGGCCGCAGACGGCAGCAGCGTCACGTGCATCCGCACCTCCTGTCCTGCCAAGGGCCGTCATGCCGTCCGCCGGATGCCACGGCCACTCCGGCCGACGCCGCAGATCCTGCAACCCTGGGCCCAGGCCCGGCAGCTCAGCCCCCATGCTCATCATCATCATTGCCTGGCTCTATGTCGTCATCCTGATGGCGCTGGCCGAACACTCCTTCATCGCCGGCGTGATGACGCTGTTGCTTTATGGTGTATTGCCGCTGGGCACTGTGGTGTATCTGCTGAATACGCCGGCCCGGCGCGCCCGCAAGGCCAAGGCGGCTGCCGGGGCGCGGGCGCAGGCGAGCACGGGGGGCAAGGAAGCGCGCGTATCCCCTCACAGGGATCAGGCCTAGTCAGGGCAACAGGAGATCATGGGCCGCATGGCGGGGGGGCGTGCTCCTGTTGCCTGTGCTGCTTGCCCGAGCTTCAGTCCCGCAGCCACACCAGCGCCGCCATCCGGCCGCAGGTGGGTGTGCGGCGGTAGCTGTAGAAGCGCGCTGGCTGGCTGAAGGTGCAGGCATCGGCGGTGTGGATTCCGGTGATGCCGAGCGCGGTCAGGCGCTGCTGTGCCAGCAGCGGCAGGTTGGCCAGCCATTTGCCGGCGGCACGGCCGGGGGTGAAGGCGTCGGCAGCCTGTGGTGCGTGCTGCAGGAAGGCTTCCCGCACCTCGTCGCCCACTTCGAAGGCGTCGGGGCCGATGCAGGGGCCGAGCCAGGCGACGAGGTCGTCTTCCGGACAGGCGCTCCGCGCAGCGGGCGCTGGTGGCGGGATGGCGACGCCGGCGGTCTGCCCGTGGGAGGCCAGGGTCTGCCGCATCTGCGCCACGGTGGCCTCGATCACGCCAGCGGCCAGACCGCGCCAGCCGGCGTGGGTGGCGCCCACCACCCTGCCCTGGCGGTCGGCCAGCAGCACGGGCAGGCCGTCGGCCACCATCACGGCCTGGGCCTGGCCGGGCTTGGTGGTGATCTGGGCGTCGGCTTCCGGCGCGAGGTGGGAGGCTTGTGCCTGCAGGGTGTGCGTGTCTGGCGCAGCAGGGTCTGTGGCGGTGGGAGCGGCCGTGCCGGGGGGAGGTGTGGGGGGGCTGGCTGCAGGGGCCGCCTGGTCGGCGTGGAAGACGCGCGTGCCATGCACCTGGTTCAGCCAGCGGATCGGCTGGCCGATGGCCTGGGCCAGCAGCGTGCGGTTGCAGGCCACCGCACCGGGGTCATCGCCGCAGTGGGTGCCCAGGTTCAGCCCGGGTGCATCCTGCGCTCCTCCCCACGGCCCGTGGCTGAAGCCGCCGCGCCGGCAGGTGAAGGCCCAGCCGACACGTGGATGGGGGGCAGCGGGCATGGGCAGGAAGTCGATCTGGCCGCCGGATGCGGGGTGGGCGTGCGGGGGCATGGCGGTTGGGAAAGGTGTCGAAGACGTGGGGCAGCGCGGGGGCAGACAGGTTCGTGAGATGCGTTGAGAAGCACGCATCGCCCTCAGCCCAGCTCGGGCGGTGTGGCGGGCAGCGGGATCTGCAACGCGGCGGCCAGGGCGTGCAGGTCGTCCGGCACGGGGGCGGTGAAGCTGCGCGGCTGGTTGTCGGCCGGGTGCAGGAATTGCAGCTGCCAGGCGTGCAGTGCCTGCCGGCCAAAGCCATGCAGGGGCTTGCCGCCATACAGGCTGTCGCCCACCAGCGGGTGGCCGATGCTGGCCAGGTGAACGCGAATCTGGTGGGTACGGCCGCTTTCCAGCTTGCAGAGCACGGCACAGGCCTGGCCATCAGGGGCGCTGCCCAGCCGCCACCAGTGGGTGCGGGCTGCCTTGCCGGCTGGCTCGGCCACGACGGCCATGCGCAGCCGGTGGCGCTCGTCACGGCCGATGCGGGCGTCGATGCTGCCCTGGGCAGTGGTGAGACCACCGGCGATGGCCAGGTAGCGCCGGCCCATGCTGCGCTGTTCCAGCTGGGTGCCCAGGGCCGCAAAGGCGCGTTCGCTGCGGGCGCAGACCAGCAGGCCACTGGTGTCGCGATCCAGGCGGTGGACGATGCCGGCGCGCGGCAGCCGGGTGGCCTTCGGGTCGGCGTGCAGCAGGCCGTTCATCAGCGTGTTGCGCCAGTGGCCGGGGGCCGGGTGGGTGACCAGACCGGCGGGCTTGTCGATGACCACCACGTCGTCGTCCTGGTAGACGATGGCCAGTGGCACCGGGTCGGGGGCGAAGGCGCTGTCACTGTCGAGCGGCTGCGGCCAGACCTCGATCTGCTCGAAACCGGCCAGCCGGGCCGAGGGCAGCCGCAGCGCACCGTCCACGCGCACGGCGCCCAGTGCAATCCAGCGCTGGATGCGGGTGCGGGAGATGCCATCGAGGTTTCTGGCCAGAAACTGGTCGAGGCGCTGGCCGCGGCCGCTGCCGGCATCGATCAGCAGGCGTGTGCCCTGCCCGTCCGGCTGTTCGTCCGCCGCATCGGCCTCGCCGGCGCTTGGTCCGCTGCCGGGGGCGCTGCCGGACTGGGAACGCGCGTGCGGGTCCGTCATGCCAAAGCCGTTGCCGACGGCCCTGTGCCGGGGCGGCGCCGTGTTCGTGCGGCCAGCATCGGCAGGTGGCGGGACGGGGCCGCTGGGCTGCTGTCTATAATCGGGCATCTCTACAGAGGAATCTCGCGGATGTTGCAAGCCAAGGGCCGGGTTGCCGGCATGCAGAAACGGTTGCCGGGCTGGCTGGCGGTGCTGGCTGCAGGGGTGCTGCTGGCCGGGTGTTCGTCGATCGAGAAGGATCCGACGGCCGACTGGACTGCCGAACAATTATATGCAGACGCCAAGGCCGATCTGGATGCGGGCAACTGGGCCAGTGCCATCAAGGGCATGGAGCGGCTGGAGTCGCGCTATCCCTTTGGCCGCTACGCGCAGCAGGCCCAGCTTGACATCGCCTGGGCGCATTACAAGGAAGGTGAGCGGGGCGAGGCGCTGGCAGCGATCAACCGCTTCATCCGCCTGCATCCGGCCAACGAGAAGCTGGATTACGCCTACTATCTGAAGGGTCTCATCAATTTCAACAGCCGCGACGGGCTGATCTCGCGCTGGGCCGGCCAGGACAGCTCCGAGCGCGACCTGCAGGCCAGCCGCGAGTCTTATGATGCCTTCCAGCAGCTGGTCAACCGCTTTCCCGCCAGCCGCTATCGGGCCGATGCCCTTGACCGGATGCGGGCGCTGGTCAACAGCATGGCCTCGGGCGAAGTCCATGTGGCGCGGTATTACCTGAGCCGGGGGGCCTATGTGGCGTCGGCCAACCGGGCGCAGGGGGTGCTGTCACAGTATCAGGGCACGCCGGCCGTCGAAGAGGCGCTGAACATCCTGGCCACCTCGTACGACCAGCTCCAGCTGCACGAGCTGCGGGATGACACCGTGCGTGTGCTGGCCCGGACCTTTCCGCAGAGCAGCTACCTGAAGCGCTTTCCGGCGCCGGCCGAACCTGCCGCGGATGCCGAGCGCCCGGCAGATGCCAACAACACCCGGACCCAGGATCTGCCCAACAGTCGCGACTTGCCGTTGCCGGCCGGGGCGGCCGATCCGGCGCTCGGTGAAGGCAGTGCCAGCCCTGGCCAGCAGCCAGGCCTGCCGCCGACCACACCGGGCCAGGCAGGCGGTCTGCCGTTCTGAGTATCCGCGCAGGCCGGCCCCGGTCAGGACGGCTGTTCCGTGACCAGGGGCCCACCGTCCCCCTGCCCGGCCGCATCCTGCATGGCGGTGATGAAGTCCAGGGCCTCACCTTCGCTCTCCAGCCGGGCAAAGGGGGGCAGGCTGTCCAGAATGCGGCGCCCATAGGCCCGGGTGGCCAGCCGTTCGTCGCAGATCACCAGCAGTCCCCGGTCGTTTTCGGTGCGGATCAGCCGCCCTGCCCCCTGCTTGAGGGCCAGCGTGGCCTGCGGTACCGACAGCACGTCGAACGGGCGTTGTCCGATTTTCTGCAAGGCCTGACTGCGGGCACGCACGATCGGATCGTCGGGCGGGGCAAAAGGCAGCTTGTCGATGACGACCAGCGAGAGCTGTTCGCCGGCGATGTCGACACCTTCCCAGAAACCGGCGGATCCGACCAGCACCGCGGGCTGCTGCTTTCTGAAGCGCTCCATCAGTTCGTGGCGTGGCGCATCGCCCTGGGCCAGGATGGTGATGGTCTCGGCGCAGTGGGCACGCAGGCGCTCGGCAATCAGTCTGACGGCGCGCAGCGTGGTGCACAGCACGAAGGCCCGGCCGCGGTTCTTGCGCAGCAGCGGCAGCGCGCAATCGGCCACCCGCTCCGGGAAGCCCGGCGCGGTCGGGCTGCCCAGCCGGGGCAGCCACAGTGCCGCCTGACGGGGGTAATCGAAGGGGCTGTCGACCAGCAGTTGCTGCGCTTCGGTCATGCCCATCTGCCGGCTGAAGTGGCCGATGCTGCCCTGCAGGGCCAGCGTGGCCGAGACGAAGACCCAGGCACCGCCCTGCAGGGTGCGCTGGGCGGCAAAGCGCTCGGCCACCGACAGCGGCGTGGTGCGCAGCTGGGCATGACGCTCGGTGGTCTGCACCCACAGGATCTGTTCGTGCTGCTCGGCGATGGCCCGGACTGCGTCGGTGCTGCCGGCCAGCTGGCCGGCGATGGCACCGAATACCGAGGCTGCGGCCGGTGCCGTGCCAGTCGTGACCGGCGCCTGCTCCGGTGCTGCGGGCGGCCTGTCGGCGGGCGCAGTGGGATCGGTGGGGGCATCGTCGTGGCTGCCGGTCGGCGGTGATGCCGCTTCGTTGCCGCAGGCGCGCCAGAAGGCATGCTGCCACTGTTTCAGCCGTCGCAACAGATCGGTGCCGCGCTCTTCCAGGCGGGCCAGATCGGGGGACAGCGCCGAGAGTGGCCGCAGTGCCTCGACATGTGCCTGCACGGTGGCGATGATCGGGGGCAGCGCATCACTCAGCCATTCGTTGACCTCGCCGGCATCGGTGCCCAGCAGTTCCTCGATGCCCAGACGCAAGCTTCCTTCGGGCAGTGCCAGCCGCAGCCGCGCGGCAGCCCGTTCCAGCTGCTGGGCCAGTTCGTGCCAGTCGGCCAGACCGGCAGCGGCCTGCTGGCCGTGGCGCAGGCTCTCGCGGCCCAGATCGAGCAGCTGGCGGGTGGACACGGCTTCGCCGAAGAATTCGGTGGCGATGTCGGGCAGCTGGTGGGCTTCGTCGAAGATCAGGATGCCGGCCTTGGGCAGGAAGTCGCCGATGGATTCATCCTTCAGGGCCAGATCGGCACAGAAGAGATGGTGGTTGACGACGACGACATCGGCCTTCTGTGCCTGCTGGCGGGCCCGCATCAGCGGGCACTGGCGCAGTTCGGGGCACTCGTGATGCAGGCAGTTGTCGGCTGTGGAGGTGGCAAACTGCCAGGCCAGGTCGTCCTCGGCCAGCAGGGTGCAGGCGGCCTTGTCGCCGCTGTCGCTCAGTGAGGCAAAGCGCTCGATGATCCGCAGGCGTGCCGGCAGGCCGGGGTCGCGAAAGCGGCCGTCACGCAGGTTGCGGGCCAGGTGGACGGGGCAGACGTAGTTGCTGCGTCCCTTGAGGATGGCGATGCGGGTGTCCAGCCCCAGCGCCTGGCACACCCGTGGCAGGTCGCGCTGGTGGAGCTGGTCCTGAAGCTGGCGGGTTGCGGTCGAGAGCAGCACGCGCCGGCCTGACAGCAGGGCCGGCACCAGGTAGGCAAAGGTCTTGCCGATGCCGGTGCCGGCATCCACCATCAGGATGTCGTCTTCGACGATGGCGCGGGCGATGGCCTCGGCCATCTGCTGCTGGCCGGGCCGCTGGCGATAGTCAGGGTCCTGCGCGGCCAGGGCACCTTGCCCCGCAAAGGCACGCAAGGTGTCGGCGGGTAGGTGTTGCAGCCCGGCAGGCTCCGCAGGGCCGGCCTCCCCGGAGGCGGCATCGGGCGGGTCGGAGAGCTCGTCGGGCATCGTTCAGGGGCCGTGCGCGCCCGGCTCAGGCCAGCACGTCGGGTACCAGCTGCATCTGCAACTGGACGATGGTGTCCTTCAGGTGCAGCTTGCGTTTCTTCATGCGGCGCAGGGCCAGCTGGTCGGCGTCGCCATGATGCGACATCTGTTCGATGATCTGGTCCAGGCCACGGTGTTCGAGTTGCAGCTCGGCGATCCGCAGCTTCAGCTGTTCTTCTCGTTCGTTCATGACAACGCCTTTTCAGCCCAGGCGAGCGCCCTGCTCACGACGGGCTTCGTTGCGGTAGCTGTCCGACTGCATCTCGGTGAGGCGGCTGGCCGTTCGCACGAATTCGTGGGCCATCACCCCGCTGGTGTAGAGTGCGTCGGGGGGCACCTCGGCCGAGATGACAAGGTTGACCTTCCGATCATAAAGCACATCGATCAGCCAGGTGAAGCGCCGCGCTTCCGAGGCCATGCGTGCATCCATCTGCGGCACGTCCGAGAGGATCACGGTCTCGAAGCGGTGGGCGATCTCCAGATAGTCGTTCTGCGAGCGGGCCGTGCGGCACAGGGTGTCGAAATCGAACCACACCACCGACTGCGCACAGCGCCGTGCCCTCACCGGGCGGTTCTCGATGAGCAGCTGTGGCGAGGTTTCGGTGTTGCCGGCCAGCACGGTGAAGGCTTCTTCCAGATGGCGTTCGGCCGCAGCATCCAGTGGCGTCAGATAGGCGGGCTGGCCCTGGATGGCCAGCTGCCGGTAATCGGTGCCCGTATCGACCGACAGCACGTCCAGGTGCTGATTGAGCAGGGCGATTGCCGGCAGGATCGCATCGCGGTGCAGGCCATCGGGATAGAGCGCATCGGGCACGTAGTTGCTGGTCATCACGAAGACCAGCCGGTGCCGGAACAGCGCGGCCAGCAGGCGCTCAAGGATCATCGCGTCGGCGATGTCGGAGATGTGGAACTCGTCGAAGCAGATCAGGCTGTAGCGTTCGGCCGCACGCCGGGCCACTTCGTCGAGCGGATTGGCCATCGCCTTCAGCGTCTTGAGTTCAAGATGCACTGCCCGCATGAACTCGTGGAAATGCAGGCGGGTCTTGCGGGGCGTGGGTACCGCTTCGAAGAAGCAGTCCATCAGGAAGCTCTTGCCACGACCCACGCCGCCGTACATCCAGACGCCCTGGGGGGCACGCTTGTTGCGGTCGATGAGGCGCTTGAGCAGGCCGGCGGGCCGGTTGTCGAAGGACGCCAGGGCATCGGCCAGCTGCTGCAGGCGCTCGATGGCGGCCAGCTGGGCAGGATCGGGCCTGTAGCCACGCTCGGCAAGTTTCTGGTGATAGCGGTCGATGACGGCGGGCATGATGAGGATGGAGAGGGGCTGACAACGGTACGCTGGCCTGCACGTTGATGGCACGCGCAAAAAGACCCGCCGGACAGGGCCGTCCGTCACGCCCCGCGGTGGGGGATTCGCGTGCGGCCTGGTTCGGCGGGTGCGCTGCACCAGGATGCCCGCTGCCGGACGGGCAGCGGAAGCTTGGGCGGCAGAAAAGTCGCGGGCTGCCTGTCGCGTGCCACGGCCGATGCAGGCCCCGCTGACTGGCCCGTTGCTGGGCCATCGCCGGCAAGGCGAAGACCGACCGGGCACGGGAGGTCCGGTAGGGGCGGTCTGAAACGACGCGATGCCTGCTGCCCAGGCTGCTGGCGCAGGCCGGCAGGCATGCCGCCCCCTGCCCGGCGCCGTGGGCGCCGGGTGGCAGCGCCCGGCATTTTACATGTTGAGCGCGCGCTTCTCGACAGCCAGCGCGGCCTCGCGCAGCGTTTCGGACAGCGACGGGTGCGGATGGCAGATGCGGGCGATGTCCTCGGACGAGGCCTTGAACTCCATCGCCACCACGGCTTCGGCGATCAGGTCGGAGGCATTGGCGCCGATGATGTGCACGCCCAGGATCTCGTCGGTCTTGTCATCGGCGATGAACTTGACGAAACCGTCGGCTGCCATCATGCCCAGTGCCCGGCCATTGGCCATGAACGGGAACTGACCCACCTTGTAGCCGCGGCCCTCGGCCTTGAGCTGGGCCTCGCTCTTGCCGACCCAGGCGATCTCGGGCGAGGTGTAGATGACGTAGGGGATGCAGTTGTAGTCGACGTGCGACTTCTGGCCGGCAATGCGTTCGGCCACCATCACGCCCTCTTCCTCGCTCTTGTGCGCCAGCATCGGCCCGCGCACCACGTCGCCGATGGCGTAGATGTTGGGCACGGCAGTCACGCAATGCGCATCGACCGGGATGAAGCCGCGCTCGTCCACGCTCAGGCCGACCGCATCCAGCGACAGGCCGTCGGTGTTGGGCACCCGACCGATGGCCACCACCAGCCGGTCGCTGGTGATCGAGGCTGCCTTGCCTTCGGCGGTTTCGTACTGGACGGTGACGCTGCCCTTGCCGTTCTTGCCTTCCTTGGTGTTCACCTCGGTGATCTTCACACCCAGTTCGAACTTCAGTCCCTGGCGGGTGAAGATCTTGGCCGCTTCCTTCGAGATGGCTTCGTCACAGCCGCCCAGGAAGGACGGTGCCATCTCCAGCACCGTGACCTCGGCGCCCAGACGGCGCCAGACCGAGCCCAGTTCGAGGCCGATGACGCCGGCACCGATGACGGTGAGCTTCTTTGGCACCGAATCGAAGGCCAGCGCGCCCTCGTTGTCGGCCACCAGCACGTTGTCGACCGGCACATTGGGCAGGTGACGGGCACGCGAGCCGGTGGCGATGATGACGTGGCGCGCCTGGATGATCTCGTAGTCGCCCTCGTCGGGTTGCAGCTCGATGCGCACTGCCTCGCCCTCGCGGCCGATGAAGCGGCCGTGACCCTTGAGCCAGGTGATCTTGTTCTTGCGGAACAGGAACTCGATCCCCTGGGTCATCTTGCCGACGATGCTGTCCTTGCGGGCCAGCATCCGGCTGACATTGATGCTGACATCACCGACGGTGATGCCGTGATCGCCCAGCTCGTGGCGGGTGTGCTCGTAGGCTTCGCTGGAGGCCAGCAGCGCCTTGGAGGGGATGCAGCCCACGTTCAGGCAGGTGCCGCCCAGCGCCGGCTTGCCGGTGGGGTCCTTCCATTTCTCGATGCAGGCCACCTTCTTGCCCAGCTGTGCGGCACGGATGGCGGCAATGTAGCCACCGGGGCCTGCCCCGATGACGACGACGTCGAATTCCTTGGACATGATCGGGGCCTCCTTACAGATCCAGCAGCAGACGCGAGGGATCTTCCAGGGCGTCCTTGATGGCGACCAGGAACAGGACCGCCTCACGGCCGTCGATGATCCGGTGGTCATACGAGAGGGCCAGATAGTTGATGGGGCGCACCACGACCTGACCGTTCTCGACCACGGCGCGCTCCTTGGTGGCATGCACGCCGAGGATGGCTGACTGCGGCGGGTTGATGATCGGCGTCGACAGCATCGAACCGAAGACACCGCCGTTGGAGATCGAGAAGGTACCGCCACTCAGCTCCTCGATACCGATCTTGCCGGCCTGGGCACGCTTGCCGAAATCGGCGATGGTCTGCTCGATCTGGTGGAAGCTGAGCTGGTCGGCATTGCGGATGACGGGCACGACCAGGCCCCGCGGCGAACCGACGGCCACACCGATGTCGAA
>JAUNLD010000067.1 GCA_030532425.1 Lautropia sp.
GCCTACATCGCCATGAAGTCGGCCCCCGACCTGCCGAAGAAGAACTTCACCGCCATGCTGCGCCTCGACCACAACCGGGCGCTGTCGCAGCTGGCCGGCAAAACCGGCCGTTCGGTCGACTCGATCGAGAAGCTGGTGGTCTGGGGCAACCACTCGCCCACGATGTATCCGGACATCCGCTTCGCCACCAGCAACGGCGACGCCATGCCCGCGCTGGTCAATGACGAGGCCTGGGTCAAGGACACCTTCATTCCGACCGTCGGCAAGCGTGGTGCCGCCATCATCGAGGCGCGTGGCCTGTCGTCGGCCGCCTCGGCAGCCAATGCCGCCATCGACCACATGCGTGACTGGGCCCTGGGCACCAATGGCAAGTGGGTCACGATGGGCGTGCCTTCGCGTGGCGACTACGGCATCCCCGAGGACATCGTGTACGGCATGCCGGTCACCTGCAAGGACGGTGAGTACACGCTGGTCGACGGGCTGGAGATCGACGCCTTCAGCCGCGAGCGCATGGACGCGACCCTGGCCGAGCTGCAGGGTGAGCGTGACGGCGTCAAGCACCTGGTGGGCTGATTCCGCTCCCACCTGCCGGATGCGCTGATGCACCCTGCCACTGTCCTCTATCAGGAGGCCCACCGGCCGATCAGTCTGCCGGTGTGCGACCATTACTGCGGCCGTCTCGATCTGCTTGCCAAGTCGCTGGCGATGCAGGCGCGCCTTGGGCCGGTGCTGGACGTGACGGCCGATTGCGAGGACGGTGCGCGGGTGGGAGACGAGATCGATCACGTCACCCAGGTGGCTGCGGCCCTGGCCAGTCCGGCCAACCGCTTCGGCCGGCTGGGCGTGCGTCCGCATCCGGTGGCGCATCCGCTGTTTGCCCGGCAGGTGGCCATCCTGCTGGCGCCGGGAGGGCGTCCACCCGCCTTTCTCACCCTGCCCAAGGTGAACACGCTGGCCGAGGTCGAGACGGCTGCCGCCTGTGTGGAACATCACGAGCAGCGGGCGGGCATCGGGCAGCCGGTTCCCTTTCAGGTGCTGATCGAAAGTCCGGCAGCCCTGCCCCAGCTGCACGCCATCGCTGCGCATCCGCGCGTCGAGGCGCTGTGTTTCGGGCTGATGGATTATGTCAGCAGCTTTGAAGGGGCGGTCGGGGCCGATGCGATGCACGGCGAGCGTCAGTTCGAGCATCCGCTGCTGGCCCGCGCCCTGGTCGACATTGCCGTGGCCGCCCAGGCCCACGGCAAGGTGGCCAGCCACAGTGTCACGCTGGCCATCGGTGATGGTGAGGCCGCCGGCCGCGACGCCCGCCGTGCTGCCCGTGATTTTGGTTATCGGCGCAAATGGAGCATCCATCCGCGCCAGGTCGAACCGATCATCGCCGCCTTTCGTCCCTCGCACGACGAGGTGCAGACCGCTGGCGAGATCCTGCTGGCGGCCCGTGCAGCCGACTGGGGTCCCATCCGCCATCGCGACCAGCTGCACGACCGGGCCAGTTACCGGTACTGGTGGCAGGTGCTGGTGCGTGCCCGGCTCACCGGTGCACCGGTTGACGAGGCCGTCCGTCGGGCCTTTGCAGACGAAAACGCAGCGCTCACCCCCTGATGCGCCCGTCTGCCGATCATGAACGGCAGTTCGTCGGTGATCTTTGTCACGACAGGCCGCTGCAATGCGATCATTGCCGGGTTGGATGTGCCGCCATCGCTAGCAAGCGCGGTACGGCAGCCTCGTCGACCTCTTCTTCGTGCTGGCTCCGCCCGCGCGAGCCTTCTGGAATCCCCGTCATGGATCTGCGCTCCCTCTTCTCCCGCCTGTCTTCGCCGCGTCGCGGTGCTGCCCTGCTCTCCCTGTCGCTGGCCGTGCTGATGGGCCAGGCGGCCCTGCTGCCGCATGCCCAGGCCAATGCCGACAAGACGGCTGTTTCGGCCAAGAAGGCCCCGGCCAAGAAGTCGTCGGCCAAGGCACGCTCGGGCGGCAGGAAGGCAGCCGCGGCAGCGGCTGTCGCAGCCCCTCTGGTGGTGGCGGATGCGGATGCCCGGCAGATGTATGCGGCATCGCAAGTGAACGAGGGCGTCAGCCTGTGCGAATTCAATCAGCGGGTGGTGCTGGCCGCGTCGCAGAAGCATCCCGGCTATATCGACCTGAGCTTCAAGAACCGGCACTGGCTGATGAAGCCGGTGATTTCCGCCACCGGCGCGCTGCGCCTTGAAGATGTGCAGGCCGAGACGCTGTTCATCCAGATCCGCAACAAGTCGATGCTGATGAACCAGAAGACGGGCCAGCGCCTGGTCGATGGTTGCGTGCATCCCAAGCAGCAGGCGATGTCGAACTGAGCACAAAGCCGCCCCCGCCTCCGTTCCATCAGGCACCGGCCGGGCTGAACGCTGGCCGGGGCAAGAGAGCTGCAGACGCTGGCACATGGGGGCGCGACATCCCGTCACGGGGCGATTGGACATCCAGTGAATGCACGACGGCCAAGACAAGCGGAGGCTGAGCGTTTACCATGACCGTCCTGGGCGCTTGCCTGATCGTGCCCGGGATTTTCATGATACGACATGCTCGCCCTGCCCGTGAAAACAAAGTTCCCTGACGCTGCGATGGCAGTGCTGCTCTGCGGTGCCCTGACCTGTGTGAACGTGCCGGCCCGGGCGGCCGACGATGCGTTGCCGGCCGTGGGTTTGCAGGCCGACAAGCCGCTTGACAGCGAAGTCGTCAAAACGCTCGATGGGCCTGGTTCGCTCGATTTTCCGCGGCGCAAACCGGGCCTGTGGGAGATTCGCAGCAGCGCCAGCGAGCAGTTGGGCCTGCCCCCGGTGGTGCTGTGTGTCGGCCCCGATACCGATACGCCCGAACATCATCTCGATCGTCGGGTTGGCAAGCGTGGCGCCTGCCAGCTGGGCGGCTTTCGCCGCGTCGGCATCAACTGGATGGCCGATTCCACCTGCCGCGACAGCCGCACGCGAATCGTCAGCCAGTCGACGGCCAGTGGCGATTTCCAGACCCAGTACCGGATCGACACCGTGGTCTTCTACTCGCCGCCCCTGCCCAACAACAAGCGCGAAGACCGCGAATCCACCCAGGCGCGCTATCTGAAAGCCTGCCCCGACAATGCCAAGCCCGGCGATCTGACCATTCCGGGCATGGGCATACTCAACATGCTTGATGGCGCCTTGCGGGCCGAACCCGCGGCGCGCTGACGCCTCCTCCCTGGGGCAGCCCCCATCCGGAGGGCGGGGAGCAGGCTTTGACGCCCGTTCCCCGCCTGAGTGCCCGTGAGCTTGCCGGCACCTCTTCCGGCTGTCCCTGAGCTGATCGGGCGGGCGCACTGTTGCGTGCATGCCAGCAGGTGTGCGTGATGTTGCGTGCCCGTTGCTTCGAGCCTACGTCAACGTCGGGCATTCGCGACGCCTGCCTGAAAACGCTGGCCCAGACCGCCCCTGCGGTTATGCTTGGGGCTGGACTGGCGCCGGCCTAGCCATCAGGCCGGCTGCCAGAGGATGCCGGGGTGTGCTCGGCCGCTGCCATCGCCCTGTCGGTAGGCCAGCCGAGCACGGCACCCCGCCTGTCGCCAGCCCTGCGGGGCATGCGCATGGCCCCCGGCTCCAGGATGAACCGCGACAGGAGCCGTTTTGAAGCGTCTGGCCCACTTCGAGCAACTTTCGCTACCCGCCCGATGGCTGCTGGTAGCTGCGTTGCCCCTGCTTCTGTGCCTGCTGGCCCAGCTGGTGTCGGCAGGTTCTCCCCATCATCTGTTGATCTGGCCAGCCGCGGCGTTGGGATTCGCTTTTGCCTGGTTCTTTGGACTGGCCTGGTTGCCGGTGGCCGCACTGGGCGGAGGGCTGTGGGCACTGTTGGCCACCAGTGATGTGCGCTACGCCGGTGTCCTGCTGTGCTGCGGCCTGGTTGGCCCCTGGGCCGCCATCCTGTTGCTGCGCCGCATGGCCGAGTGGAAGCCGCCTGAGTACCGCCTGGATTCGGTCAGCCGCTACCTGGCGGCCGCCCTGCTGGTATCGGCCCCGCTCAATGCCCTGGTGTTTACCGCGATGGTGCTGGGGCTGGAGATTGAGGTCTTTGGGCGCACTGGCCTGATGCAGCTGCTGTTGGCGGCCTGGCTGGCCGATGCGCTTGGCATGCTGCTGGTGGGCCCGGCACTGATGGCCATGCTGCGCCCTGCCGATGGTCTGGAGCCTCATGAATGCCCGGAGCCGGCACGGACATGGTTCAATGCCCCGATCATTCTGGTCGTGCTGGCCATCGCCGCGGGCGCCTTCCTGCTGCAACGCGGGGGTGAAAGCTATTACGCCGGTCTGCTGCTCTTTGCCGTCTTCGTGCCGATGATCTGGGTGGCCACCTCGCAATCGGCCTGCCGGATCGACCCACTGACCCTGCTGCTGGCCGGCCTGCCACTGCTGGCCAGCCGGGCCTATGCGGTGACCGACCAGGCCGGCTCGGGTTTCAGCCATACCGTCAGTGTCTCGCTGCTGCTGTGTTGCGCCGCGCTGGCGGCACACCTGTTGCAGGCGCTGGCCTTTGACCGCAGCGTGGCCCTGATGCGCATGTCGCGCCAGGCCCGCCAGGACATGAGCACCGGCTTGCTGAACGACCGCGGCCTGCTCTCCGAGCTGACCGACCGGCTGGCCACGCCGCAGCGTCCCCATTACGGGCTGGTGGGCCTCTACATCAGCAACTACGATGCGATCCACGACCTGTGCGGTCCGGTCGAGGCCATCCAGCTGGAGCAGTCCACGGCACAGCTCCTGATCCAGCAAGGCAGCACCTGCCTGGCTGCCCGCCTGTCGGCCGGGCGCTATTCGATGCTGGTCCATGCCGGGACGGTCGCCCAGGTACGCGGCATCGCCCGCGACATCTACTCCCAGCTCAATGGCCAGGTCTTTCAGACCGAGCATGGCAGCATCCGCCTGCAATGCCATATCGGTGGGCTGCTGCTGGACCCCAACTCGCAGATCAGCTGCGAGGATTGCCTGTCGGTGCTGAGTGATGCCCAGGCCATTGCCGCCAGCGTGCGTGACCCGCAGATCTTCGTCGAGCCGCTCTCGCAGCCGATGATCGAGGCCCGTCGCACCCACCAGAAGAAGATCGAGCACATCCGTGACGCGATCCGCAACGACCGCATCGATCTCTACGCGCAACCCCTGATCGACCCCGAGGCCCCCTCGCAGATGCGCTCTTACGAGGTGCTGACACGATTGCGTGACCGCGAGGGCAAGATGATTCGCCCACCCGAGTTCCTGACGCTGGCCTCGCAGGCGCAGATGTCGGTGGCGCTCGACCGTGCCGTCATCCGCCGAACCTTCGAGTGGCTGGCCAGCAATCCCGAGGCTCTGGCCCTCACCTGGAAATGCTCGATCAACCTGGCGGGGGCGACGATGAGTGACGACTCGATCGCCGATTTCATCCGCGAGCAGCGCGCCAATCATGCGATTCCGGCAGCCAAGATCGTCTTCGAGATCACCGAGAGCGAGGCCATCCGCAATCCGGCTGCCGCCTCGCGCCTGGTGGACGACCTCAAGACCCAGGGCTTCGGGCTGGCGCTGGACGACTTTGGCACCGGTCTGGCCACCTTCGAGTACCTGAAGCGCTTCCCGCTCGATTATCTGAAGATCGACGGCTCCTTCGTGCGCAACCTGATGTCCAACCCGATCGACGAGGAGATCATCCTCTCGACCGTGCGGGTGGCCAAGCGTCTCAAGCTGCGCACCGTGGCCGAACACGTCCACAACGCCGCCATCTACGAGCGTCTGACCGATCTGGGTGTCTCGTACCTGCAGGGGGATTTTTTTGGCAAGGCGATGCCGCTGGCCGAGATGTTCGAGCGCCAGGCACCTTCCACGGCGCATCTGCGCCCGGTGCGCACCCAGCCAGGGGCTGCCTCCCTGGCTGCGGCGGCCAGCCACCACCAGACCACCCCCAGCCTGCCCTGAGGATGCTGATGCCCGCGCACGGGGCTATCGATCCGCTGATGCAGGCACCGCGAGGGCTTGCTCCCTGCATCCCCGGGGCCTGACAACTGTCGATCGGCCTGCCTGTCGCACGATTGCCAAGGGCTTGATCGAGGCGATTAGGTGTTTTCAAAAAGCCTTGCTATACTCTTGTCACTCGGGGCGTAGCGCAGTCTGGTAGCGTACTTGCATGGGGTGCAAGGGGTCGAGTGTTCGAATCACTCCGTCCCGACCAAAATCAAAAAGCCAGTCCTTCCTTCTCGGATCGACTGGCTTTTTTTCGTCCATCGTTTTCGTCACGCCCTTCCTTTCGAAGGGAAGCGCTGCCGGTTGCCTTTCCCCTGTCGGCCGTGATCTGCACCTGATGTTGGCCTTGGGTGCCTCCGATTGTCAATCATTGATAATTCTCTGCCGTTTGCTGTAAACGCGCTGTAAGAGTTTGGCACGCTGGCGCGACAACCCGGATACATGATTTTCGACACCATCGGCTGCTGCCGCAACCCATTTACCTTCAAGGAGAGACAACATGAAAAAGACCATCACCGCACTGGCATTCGCCATGCTGGCCCTGGGCACGCAGGCGCATGCCGCCAGCTGGCAAGCCAACAACGCTGACATCGACTTCCTCAGCATCAAGGTAAATCAGAAGAAAGGCAGCATTACCGAAGAGTCGAACTTCACCACCTCGTCGGCCAGGCTGGCTGCTGATGGCGCATTCTCGATGGATATCGATCTGAACAGCGTCAAGACCAACATCGACATCCGTGACCAGCGCCTGCGCGACTGGGTGTTCGAGACCGCCAAGTTTGCCAAGGCCACCATCAGTGGCAAGGTGGACATGGCAGCGGTCGACAAACTGGCGGTTGGTCAGGCGATCAGGCTGGAGCAGGCGCTGACGCTGGACCTGCACGGCAACAAGACGGATATCGACGCCGAGCTGAACGTGCATCGTGTGGCCGAGGACAAGATCGTTGTTAGCACCCTGAATCCGGTGATTCTTGACGTCAAGGAACTGGGGCTGACCGAAGGCGTGGCCAAACTGGTTCAGGTGATGGGCCTGCTGTCGATCGTCGAGCAGGTGCCGGTCAGCTTCTCGGCCGAATTCACGCGTCAACCCTGACAACCCCCGGCATTCAGACAGGAACTTCAGACAGGGACGCCCGGCCACGCTATTGGCGTGCCGGGCGTCCTGCCTTGTAACGCATCTGGCCTGCCTGGTCAGAGAGAAAATAATCAGGGGCCAACAGCATCGTCGCAAGCCCGTCGGCCCGTCTCCAGGCAGGCATTGCCTGGGGGCGCCCTGCCGGGTTGCGACGGACTCAGCTGGTTCAGTGTGGGGGGGCGTCGCGCAGCAGATCCAGTGCCACCAGCAGATCCTGACGGATCGCTTCGACGTCCGATTGGCGCAGGTTCAGTGTGATGTCGACGGGCTGGCTGAATTCGGCCTCTTTCCTGCGCCCGGGCTGGCTGGTTTCGGCCAGACGGTTGCGCGCCCCGCTGATGGTGAAGCCGTGCTCGTAGAGCAGCTCCCGGATGCGGCGGATCAGCAGCACCTCGTGGTGCTGGTAGTAACGGCGGTTGCCACGGCGCTTCATCGGCCGCAGCTGCGTGAATTCCTGCTCCCAGTAACGCAGCACGTGCGGCTTGACGCCACACAGCTCGCTGACTTCACCGATGGTGAAGTAGCGCTTGGCCGGAATCGGGGGTAGAACGGTACGGGTGTCGGTCTTGGCGGCTGATGCACTCATGATTCATTTCCAGCCGGATGGATCCCGGCAGCCAGCGGCATGCCTGACAGGGCACGGCGGGGGGCGTCGATCTGCGCCTTGAGCTTTTGCGAGGCATGGAAGGTGACGACGCGCCGGGCAGAAATGGGGATTTCTTCGCCGGTCTTGGGGTTGCGGCCCGGACGCTGCTGCTTGTCTCGCAGCTGGAAATTGCCGAAGCCCGACAACTTCACGCTCTCGCCCCGGATCAGGGCCGCGCTGATTTCCTCGAAGAAGGTCTCGACCATGTCCTTGGCTTCGCGCTTGTTCAGCCCTACCCGCTCGAACAGCATGTCGGCCAGCGCCGCCTTGGTCAGCGTGAACGCCGGCTTATCGAGGGCGCCTTCAAGGAGACTGCTGGTCCCCGGTCCATCGCTGTCCGGTTTCATCGCGTTCTGCACCATGTGATTGTAGAAAACAGAGCTTGCCATACCGCCGACGGCTTCCCTGCCCCTGGCGGCACTGGGCAGGCCCGGGATAGCCTGATCTCGACCCCCGTGATGGCCTGCCCGCATCCGCAGGCGTGGCAGAAAGGCCACGGCATGGCCGTGGCCCTGCACGGCGGCTCAGTGGCCCGGGGGCGGCTCAGGCGCGCAGGCGGGCGCCGACACCTTGTGCCAGGTGATCGAGAATTCGGGCGATGATCGCGTCGACTTCCTCATCACTCAGCGTCCGGTCAGTATGTTGCATCCAGACCCGGAAGGCAAGGCTTTTCTCCTTATTTTCCAACCCCTTACCGCGATATTGGTCAAACAGGTTGATGTGTTTGATGCTGGCCAGAGCCGGCTCGCGGGCTGCCAGGGCGCGGATTTCCTGAAGGATGCGGCCGGCAGGCAGCGCCTCGTCAAGGACGACGGCCAGGTCGCGGATGGCAGGGGGAAAACGGCTGACCTGTTGGTAGGACGCAACATGTTGCTGTTGCAGCGGTGACCAATCCAGTTCGGCCAGCAGGACCGGGCCAGGCAGGTCCAGTGCATCCACCAGACGTGGGTGCAGCGCACCGATCCAGCCGATGGCCGTGCCGTCTTCCAGGCTGATCCGGGCCGATTGTCCGGGATGCAGGCCCGGATGGGCCGCTGCCGTGAACACCAGCTTCACCTCGGGGTGGGCGGCCTGCAGGTCGCCCTTCAGGTCGTAGAAATCGGCCGCACGCGGGCTGGCCCCCCATTGCGGATCGAGCACGTTCCCGAAGAGCAGCACGCCCAGGCGCATCGGCTGGGCAATGTCGGCCAGCGCCAGTGGCCCGGCCGGCTGCCCGGGGGCTGGCAGGTAGACCCGCCCCACTTCAAACAGGCGCACGCGCTCGGCCTTGCGGTTGAGGTTGTAGCGCAGGTTGTCCAGCAGGCCGTTCCACAGCGAGGTGCGCATCACGTTCATGTGCTCGGCAATCGGGTTCTGCACCCGGATTGCCGCCCCGCCGTCGCGCAGACGCTGATCGTCGGCTTCGGCCACAAAGCTGAAATTGACCACTTCCTGATAGTCGCGTGCGGCCCAGCGCCGCTTCAGCGTACTGCTGTCCAGGCGGGTGCCGGGTACCGGTCGCATCGCGGCACGCGCCTGTGGCGCACGTGTCGGGATCCGTTCATAGCCATACAGGCGGATCACTTCCTCGATCAGGTCTTCCTCGATGCTGATGTCGAAGCGGCGAGCGGGGGGCGTGACCGCAAAGACGGCCTCGTCCTCCTCTCCCTGCTGCTCGTACGGCATGCCCAGGCGGCGGAAGATGGCCGTGCAGTCGTCGGCCAGCAGCGGCAGTCCGCTGATGCGACGCAGGCGGGCAAGGCGCAGCGTCACCGGCTTGCGCTCGGGCAGCGCGATGATCTGGTCGTCCACGGGGCCCGCCTGGCCGCCGCAGATCGACAGGATCAGTTGGCTCAGGTATTCGAGGTGTTCGACCACTGAGGCCGCATCCACGCCGCGTTCGAAGCGCTGGGCGGCGTCGGTGCTGAAGTTGTAGCGGCGCGGACGCCCCATGATGGCCGAGGGCCACCAGAAGGCCGCTTCCAGGTAGATGTCCGTCGTGTGCCCGGGCTGAACGGCACTGCTGTCGCCGCCCATGATGCCGGCCAGCGCCAGTGGCCCGGCCTCATCGGCCACCACGCCCACCGGCAGGCCACGGGCATCGGGGCCGAGTGCCACGGTCTGGCCGTTGAGCAGCTTCAGCTGCTCGTCCTCGCGCCCCCAGCGCACCTGCAGGCCGCCTGCGTGAATGCGTGCCAGATCAAAGACGTGGGTGGGGCGCCCCAGCTCCAGCAGGACGTAATTGGAGATGTCGACCAGCGCCGAGATCGGGCGCTGGCCCGCGCGCATCAGGCGCTGCTTCATCCAGTCGGGGGTGTCGGCCGATGCATTCACCCCACGGATGATCCGCCCGGCAAAACGGCCGCAGAGATCGGGGGCGTCGATGCGCACCGGCAGACGCTCATCGAGCGTGACCGGCACGGGCTCGATGCCCGGCTCCTGGAACGGTGTGTCGGTGAGGGCTGCCAGTTCGCGGGCCACGCCCGTGACCGACATGCAGTGCGCCAGGTTGGGCGTCAGCTTCAGCTCCAGCACCGACTCGTCCAGATCCAGCGCCTGGCGCAGCTCGGCCCCCGGCGCCAGCGTGCCCGGCAATTCCAGAATGCCGGCATGATCGTCGCCCATGCCCAGCTCGCGGCCCGAGCACAGCATGCCGGCGCTCTCGACGCCGCGCATCTTGGTCTTCCGGATGCGGAAATCGCCGGGCAGGACGGCACCGGGCAAGGCGCAGGCGGTCACCAGGCCTGCACGCGCATTGGGGGCGCCGCAGACGATCTGCACCGGCGTGTCCTGCCCCACATCCACCTGACAGACCTGCAGGCGGTCGGCATCGGGGTGCTTCTCGGCCGACAGGATGCGGGCGGCCACCACACCGGAAAAGGCAGCCGCCACCGGCTCGCGGGCTTCCACTTCCAGCCCGCCCATCGTCAGCACGTGTTCCAGTCCGGCACCATCCAGCTGCGGATCGCAGTAGTGGCGCAACCACTTCTCGGGAATCTTCATCGTTGGTTCAATCCTGGATGGTTCAGGCAAACTGGCGCAGGAAGCGCAGATCGTTCTCGTAAAACAGGCGCAGATCGTCGACACCATGACGCAGCATCGCCAGCCGCTCGATCCCCGAGCCAAAGGCGAAACCGATGTAGCGCTCCGGGTCGAGACCGATGTTGCGGATCACGTTGGGGTGAACCTGGCCCGAGCCGGACACCTCCAGCCAGCGTCCCTTCAGCGGACCGTCGGCAAAGCGCATGTCGATCTCGGCCGAGGGTTCGGTAAACGGAAAATACGAGGGCCGGAAACGCACGTCGATATCGGTACGCTCGAAGAACTGATGCAGAAAATCGGTGTAGACGCTTTTCAGGTCGGCAAAGCTGATGTCTTCGTCCACCCACAGCCCCTCGACCTGATGGAACATCGGCGAATGGGTGGCATCCGAATCCACACGATAGGTCTTGCCCGGCACGATCACCTTGATCGGAGGCGGATTCATCCGTGCATGGCGGATCTGCATCGGGCTGGTGTGGGTGCGCAGCACCAGCGGCTCCTGGCCGATCTCTGCTGCGCTTCCGGCCGGGCGTTCGATGTAGAAGGTGTCGGCCATCGAGCGGGCCGGATGATTGGGCGGGATGTTGAGCGCCGCAAAGTTGTAGAAGTCTTCCTCGATCTCCGGGCCGTCCGCCACATCAAAACCGATCGAACGGAAGATCCGCTCGATACGCTCGATCGTCAGCGTGATCGGGTGCAGCCCGCCCGCGCCGGCACCGCGGCCGGGCAGGCTCACATCCAGCGCTTCGGCGGCCAGACGCTTTTCCAGGCGTTCGGCACGGATGGCCTCGATGCGCGCATTCAGCAGGGCCTCGATCTGCTGCTTGACCTGATTCAGCTCGCGTCCGCGCTCGGCCTTCTCGGCGCCGGCCAGCGCCGCCATGCCCTTGAGCAGCGTCGTCAGCGCCCCACTCTTGCCCAGAAAGGCCGCCTTGGCATCGGCCAGCCCGGCCTCCTGATCGACGGCCGCGAAGCGTGCGCGGGCTTCGTCCACCAGCTTTTGCAAATCCGCTTTCATATTCCCCTCAAAAACGAAACGGGGACCGTGCCAACCGCGCCATGGCGCGGACTGCAACGATCCCCGTCGTGCGTCATTGCTGACGCATCAGGCTGTCAGAGACTGTTCCTCAGGCCGCAGCGGTGCCCAGTGCGGACTTCACCTGCTCGACGATGGCGCTGAACGCCGGCTTGTCATTGACGGCCATCTCGGCCAGCACCTTGCGGTCAAGACCGATGTTGGCCTTCAGCAGGCCGTTCATGAAGACGCTGTAGGTCAGGCCGTGGTCACGGGCCGCGGCGTTGATGCGGGTGATCCACAGGGCGCGGAAGACGCGCTTGCGGTTGCGGCGATCGCGGTAGGCATACTGCCCGGCCCGCATGACCGCTTCCTTGGCAACGCGATAGACGTTGCCGCGGCGGCCGCGGTAGCCTTTGGCCTGATCGATGACTTTCTTGTGGCGGGCCCGTGCGGTAACCCCTCTTTTGACGCGTGGCATGTTTCAAGACTCCGGTGGACAGGGATCAGGCGTAAGGCATCATGGCGCGGATGCTGACGGTATCTGCCTCGTGGACATTGACCGCACCCCGCAGGTGACGCTTGTTCTTGGTGGTTTTCTTGGTCAGGATGTGACGCTTGAAAGCCTGGCCACGCTTGACCGTGCCGCCCGGACGAACGCGAAACCGCTTGGCCGCGCTCTTCTTGGTTTTCATCTTGGACATGGAAGATTCTCTGTCTTTGATCTGCCCCTGCGCCCGATCGAGGTGGCCCGGCAGACCGCAGAAAAGGCATGAGCACATGGCCCCACCGCCTGCTGCCCCGGGGCGCTTGTAAGACCCGCCCGACGTTCAGAAGCAATCCGGGATGTTAGCACGGATGGGGCTTGAAGGCCAATGGTGTGCGCCCTGCCTTGCCGGGCGGGCTGCCCCCAGCGACGGCTCATGTGCATCAGGTTCAGGAACGCTGGTGCACTGCGTCAGGTGCCCCGCGTATGGAAACGCTGATGCAGTGCGACTGGCGCTGGCCCCTGCGGCCGGGTAGGATGAGAGGGACGGGCAGGATGATCTCCGGTCAGCCCGTATCGGCATCAAGCAGGAGACGGATCATGTTGACACTGCATTTCATTGCCGGGGCATGCTCGCTGGTGCCGCATGTGGCATTGCACTGGAGCGGCCTGCCCTTCGAGGCGCGGCCCGAGAGCCGCGAAAGCACCCGCTCGCCCGAGTATCGGGCGATGAACCCGCAGGGTCTGGTACCGGTGCTCGAAGACGACGGCTGGGTGCTGACACAGAACGTGGCCATTCTCGACTATCTGCATGATCTGGCGCCCCAGGCCGGCATCTATGGCAGGGGGGCCGATGTCCGGCAGGTGGCGCAGGCGCGCCAGTGGCTGCTGTTTGCCAACACGGACCTGCAACAGGTCTTTGCCGCCATCTTTGCCACCAGCCGCATCGTCGAGAACGAAGAAGCCCAGGCGCTGGTCGAGATCCATGCCCGCGAGAAGGCGCCCACGCTGTTTGCGCTGGTCGATCAGGCGCTGGCGGGACGCGAGTATCTGAGCGGGCTGCTGAGCGTGGCCGATGTCCATGTCTACACCATCATGCGCTGGGCCAGGCTGCTGGAGATCGATCTCTCCGGTTACGCCCATCTGGCCGCGCACTATCAGCGCATCGAGCGAGATCCGGGCGTGCTGGCCGCGCTGAAGGCGGAGGGGCTGTTGTGATGACGCGGGCGGGGGCGCGGTGATGAAGGCGCCAGCCACGGACAAGCGCACCGAGGCCACTGCGGCAGGATCGGGGGAAATGCAGAATCAGGATGCGGGCAAGGCCGGCGGGCGCATGACGATGGCCGGACTCGCCGCGCAGTTGCGCTGCCCGCATGGGGCCGATGGCTTGCGTGTCGGCCAGATGATGAACCTGCGCAATCTGACGATGATCCAGGGGGGATTGCAGCAGCTGGCGCTGGCCGACGACGAGCGGCTGCTCGAGTTGGGGTGTGGCGACGGCGGCTTGCTGGCCTGGATCCTGTCACAGGCTCGCAACCTGCATTATACTGGGGTGGAGTGCTCCCCGACGATGCGGGACGCGGCACTGCGCTTCAATGCCCCGTTCATCGACGCCGGGCTGGCCGATTACCTGCTCTATGACGGCCGCACACTACCCTTTGCCGACGGCAGCTTCGACAAGGTGCTGAGCGTCAACACGGTCTATTTCTGGGAGGAGCCAGCGGGCCTGCTGGCGGAGATGTGCCGGGTGCTGAAGCCGGGCGGACGCCTGTGCCTGAGCTTTTCGGAACGGGGCTTCATGAGCACCCTGCCCTTCACGGCTTGGGGCTTTCGCCTCTTCGATCTGGCCGATCTCGAAGGGCTGGCCGCTGCCTTGCCGCTGACCGTGCTGGCCCGGCAACGGCAGCAGGATCTGGCCGTCTCGAAGGATGGCACCCTGCTCACGCGGCCTTTCGTGCATCTGGTGCTGCAAAAGCGTGGCCACGCCTCCTGAGCAACGCCGGCTGAGGCCAGCGGCTCAGCCGGCGCATTGCTGCGCTCAGGCTGGCATGTGTACCGTCTCGAATCCTGCCCGCTGGTGCGCCAGTTGGATATGCTTTGCTACCCCCTGATGGCCGATCCTGATGCACGGCCGCCATCGGCCTGGCCTCGATGCACTGCACGGCTACGACTGGTCGAACCTCGATGCGGCACTACACAGCACGGCCTACCCCGCCCTGTCGGGCGGCCTGCCCGAAGCTGGGCAGCCGTGCCGGCCTATCCAGTCCCGCAGGCTTACTTCTTCTTGCGCGGGGCAACCATCATCACCATCTGTCGGCCTTCCAGGCGCGGCATCGATTCGACGACGGCGATTTCCTCGATGTCGTTACGCACGCGCTCCAGCAGGCGCACGCCAAATTCCTGGTGTGCCATTTCGCGGCCCCGGAAACGCAGCGTGATCTTCACCTTGTCGCCGTCCTCAAGGAAGCCCTTCATGTTGCGCAGCTTGATGTTGTAGTCACCATCATCGGTCTGCGGGCGGAACTTCACTTCCTTGATCTGGACGATCTTCTGCTTGGCCTTGGCTTCGGCAGCGCGCTTCTGCTCCTGGTAACGGAATTTGCCGTAATCCATCAGCCGGCACACCGGCGGTGAGGCGTTGGGCGCGATCTCGACCAGATCCACGTCGGCTTCCTCGGCCATCCGACGGGCCTCGCCCAGGCGGAACACGCCAAGCTGCTCGTTGTCCTTGCCCAGAAGGCGCACTTCCGGGGCGTTGATTTCACCGTTCAGGCGGTGGTTGCGTTCAGTAGCGATGCTCGTACTCTCCGAGTCAACTTGTAAAACTGCCGCTTGCGCCGGTCAAGGGCGACGCAAGCGACACCTGCTGGTTTCAGGACAGGCCGACGGCAGCTGCCGTCAGGGCCGTTTTTCAGAAACCTGGCTTGTCAGGAGTGCGGCAAAGGCGTCGACGTCCATGCTGCCGAGATCCTTGCCGCCACGGGCACGGACCGAAACCTGACCAGCCTGCCGATCCTTCTCGCCGACGACGACGAGAAACGGGATCTTTTGCAAACTATGTTCACGGATTTTATAGCCGATCTTGTCGCCCCGCAAATCCGATATAACCCTAAATCCTTGTTTTATCAACCGTTGTCGGATCTCTTCGGCGTAGTCGGACACCGAGTCGGTCACGGTCAGCACCGCTGCCTGCACCGGGGCCAGCCAGGTCGGCAGCGCGCCGGCATGGTTCTCGATCAGGATGCCGATGAAGCGCTCCAGCGAGCCGACGATGGCACGGTGCAGCATGATCGGCCGCTTGCGGCTGTTGTCATCGGCCACATACTCGGCATCCAGGCGTTCCGGCATCATCGGGTCGTACTGGATGGTGCCCACCTGCCAGGGGCGACCGATCGAATCCTTCAGGTGATATTCGATCTTGGGGCCATAGAAGGCGCCCTCGCCCGGCAGTTCTTCCCACTGCACGTCACAGGCTGCCAGCGCAGCCCGCAGCGCGTTTTCGGCCCGGTCCCAGGCCTCGTCAGTGCCCAGGCGCTGCTCGGGACGCAGTGCCAGCTTGACCGCCACCTGATCGAAACCGAAATCCCGGTAGACGGACATCGCCTGCTGGTGAAAGGCCGTGACTTCGGCTTCGACCTGCTCCTCGGTGCAGAAGATGTGGCCATCATCCTGGGTGAAGCCGCGCACCCGCATGATGCCGTGCAGTGCGCCCGAGGGTTCGTTGCGATGGCACGAGCCAAACTCGGCATAGCGCAATGGCAGGTCGCGGTAGCTGCGCAGCGCCGAATTGAAGACCTGGACATGGCCCGGGCAGTTCATCGGCTTGATCGCGTACTCGCGCTTCTCGCTTTCGGAGAAGAACATGTTCTCCTTGTAGTTGTCCCAGTGGCCCGAGCGGCGCCACAGGTCGACATCCAGGATCTGCGGGCACTTTACCTCCTGGTAGCCGCTGTTGCGGTAGACCGAGCGGATGTACTGCTCGATCTGCTGCCAGATGGCCCAGCCCTTCGGATGCCAGAACACCATGCCCGGCGCTTCGCTCTGGGTGTGGAACAGGTCCAGCTCCTTGCCCAGCCGGCGGTGGTCACGCTTTTCGGCCTCGGCCAGCATGTGCAGATAGGCGTCCTGCTCGTCCTTCTTTGCCCAGGCCGTGCCGTAGATGCGCTGGAGCATCTCGTTGTTCGAGTCGCCCCGCCAGTAGGCGCCGGCCACCTTCATCAGCTTGAAGACCTTCAGCTTGCCGGTGGACGGTACGTGCGGGCCACGGCACAGGTCGACGAAGCGGCCCTCGCGGTAAAAGGTGATCTCTTCGTCGGCCGGAATCGAGGCGATGATCTCGGCCTTGTACTTCTCGCCAACCGATTCGAAATACTGGATGGCCTCCTGCCGGTCCCATTCCTCACGCACCACCGGCTCGTCCAGCTTGGCCAGCTCGTGCATGCGCTTCTCGATGGCGTCGAGGTCTTCGGGCGTGAACGGGCGCTTGTAGGCAAAATCGTAGTAGAAGCCGTTCTCGATGACCGGGCCGATCGTCACCTGGGCCTCGGGATAGAGATCCTGAACGGCATAGGCCATCAGGTGAGCGGTCGAATGCCGGATGATGTGCAGGCCGTCGGGGTCCTTGTCGGTCAGAATGGCAACCGAAGCATCATCGCCGATGCGATGGGAGAGATCGACAAGCTTGCCGTTGACGCGGCCGGCAATGGCGGCCTTGGCAAGTCCGGGGCCGATGTCGGCGGCAATCTGGGCCACCGTCACGGCTTCATCAAAACGGCGTTGCGAGCCGTCCGGCAGAAGAATGTTTGGCACGACTGGGAGGAATGGAGCCTGGTTGAAAGGCGGGTGATGGAAAGACGGAAAGACAAGGGGTGCACAGGCGGTGGCAAGGCCTCACTGCACGGCGAGAGCATGGGACATGGCGCGTACGGCCGCCTGAAGGCAATGGCCCACGGATGGCGGGTCGAGCCGGGCCCTGCCCACCAATCTGCCTGGCAGACCGCTGCCCGGCGCAAGACCGTCGAGATTATCACAGGCGCTGCATTTAGGACAGTTGCCCCCAGGATACGCTGAACAACGGCGCGTAGCGCGCTCACATCCCCGGGTTCGGGGGGGTGGGTTGGATCCGGGGGGCGTGGCCTGGCCGGTACCGTCAAGCGCGGCATGATGGACGGCAGCTGCCGCCTTTTGATTCTGCGGCCTGGTTCTATGGCCTGGTCTGCGCCCCGCCCTGGGGGCACCCATCCATGGGACGGGTTCAGAGGATCCCCGGGGTGGGCTTTTGTGGGGCAATCGGGATAGGGGGCTGCCCCAGGCAGTACCCCTCCCACACCACCCGGCATGCGG
>JAUNLD010000068.1 GCA_030532425.1 Lautropia sp.
TGGCGGTGAAGTTCTTCTTCGGCAGGTCGGGGGCCGACTTCATGGCGATGTAGGCATTGGTGTTGGCCGGGTTGCCGACCACCAGCACCTTGACGTCACGGCTGGCATGATCGTTGAGTGCCTTGCCCTGCACCGTGAAGATGGCGCCGTTGGCCTCTAGCAGGTCCTTGCGCTCCATCCCCTTGGAACGGGGGCGGGCGCCCACCAGCAGCGCATAGTCGGCATCCTTGAAAGCGACATTCGGATCATCGGTGACGACGATGCCGGCCAGCAGCGGGAAGGCGCAATCCTCCAGCTCCATCACCACCCCCTTGACGGCCGCCATGGCCGGCGTGATGTCGAGCAGTTGCAGGATGACCGGCTGGTCCTTGCCCAGCATGTCGCCATTGGCGATGCGGAACAGCAGCGAGTAGGCGATCTGGCCGGCTGCGCCGGTGACTGCGACACGTTTGGGAGCTTTCATGAAAGGCCTCTCAGGTGGAATTGACGAAAAAAACGGGACGGGTGCGAAGAACGGCATGCCATCGCACCGGCCCCGGTCTCCACCCCTTAATTTACGCCAACACCGGCAGAGCGGGCGCTGGCCGGGCCACTTTTTTGTGCGCCGCTGCAAACACGTCCGGTCCATGCCACCGACGCGGGCGGCACGGGACACGACATATCGGCGAAGGCTGCTGGCCCGTACTGCGGCCGATGGTAGGAGCATGCTTGTTGGCGGTCAAGATGTCAGATATCTTATATAAGACTGCCATCATTCCTGCCTGTTCCCGGGGCATTCCGGTGGCCGGCACCGGCCCCGCCATCGCCTTCGGTGCCCGCAGGCACCCACCTGCCGATGAACCGTCGCGCTTCACCCTCTCGCCCATCCGGCCCGCCCGCCCTCCGGCATCACGATCCGGTCGAGCCCCCGCGCTTTCTGCCCCTCTACCAGCAGATCCGCCAGGCCCTGCTCGACGCCCTGCAAGCCGGCACCTGGGGGCCCGGCGGGCTGATTCCCTCGGAGCAGGAACTTGCTGCCCGCTTCGGTGTCAGCCAGGGAACCGTACGCAAGGCGATCGAGGTGCTGGTGGCCGACGGAATACTGCTGCGCCGCCAGGGCAGGGGCACCTATGTGGTCTCGCACGCTGAAAGCCAGGTGCAGTTCCGCTTTCTGCGCCTGCGGCCCGACCATGGTCCGGCGGAACGGCCACAAAGCCGCATCCTCCAGTTTCGCCGCCAGAAAGCACCCGCCGACGTCCAGCGCCTGCTGTCAAGGCCCGCGGCCGACACGGTACTGTTCATCCGTCGGCTGCTGTCCTTCGATGGGCAGCCCGTGGTCCTCGATGACATCTGGCTGGCCGGCGACGAGTTCCGGCAGCTGACGCGCGAACAGCTGGCGCAGCGTGCCGACCGCCTCTATTCCGTCTTCGAAAGCGAGCTGGGCACAAAAATGCTGAACGCCCGCGAAAAAATCCGCGCGGTGTCTGCACCGGCCGACATCGCCGCGCTGCTGGGCACGCAACCGGGAAAACCCCTATTACTGGTTGAGCGCATCACCTCGACCTTCAACAAGCGCGCAGTCGAACTGCGCCGCGGCCTGTACCTGACCGACCATCATCACTACGCCAATGAGCTGTAGGCGGCGCCGGCGCCTTGGCGCGGAGCACCATCGGGCCTCCTGAAAAGCCTTGCCAGAAGCCATTCTCCGGCGCACATGCCGCGCCGCAGCAACACCGGGGGCAGGGCAGGAAGAAGCGGGCGGCTGGAACACTCATTACGAACGAAAACGATTATTGGTCAATAAATCTTTTCATAGTGTGACGCAGAGCAGCATGAACGCCACCCGCATTTTCCACCCAGGCCATCACCAGCCCGGCAAGGCATGCCCAGCCGTTAAAGTTGAGCACTTTATTCCGTTGTTCGCTTTGCGAAAATGCGCAACAATAATCCCATTATCCCTATGAGCAGTCAGGTTGTCTGCATGGGCCGGCAGGGTGCCGCCACCTCGACAACGGCATGGTCGCAAGCTTGTCAGGAGGCGCACACTGCCTTGGCAGCAGCCCGTCGGCATCGAAGACACGGAGACACCCGCCGCGTGCGTCTTGCGCGTCGTGCACTGCATCAGGGCCGACAGCTTTGGTGGAAGGTCGGCAGGGCGCGCCGTCCATCCCATTTCGTTTTTGTATTGATGTGATGCGCCCGTCAGGGCGGTGGAGGATCGTTGAATGGCAGCTACCAGTGCCGACAAGCAAGGCGGCAATATCGTCAATCAGGGGGTCTCATCAGCCCCCGGACGCCCGAATGAAACCCCTGAAGACCGGCGGGCACGGCGCCAGGCCGTCGAGAAACCCCGCAACGTCGGTCTGCCCGACCTCCTCAAGTACCTCTCGGCAATGGCGCCTCCTGCCATCGTCTCCATCCTGCACCGGGCCAGCGGTGTGCTGATGTTCCTGATCGGCATCCCCTTCATGCTCTACCTGCTGCAGCAGAGCATCACCTCCGAAGTCAGCTTCGAGCAGTATTCGGCCGTGGTCGGCTCGCCACTTGCCAAGCTGGTTCTGCTGGCCCTGATCTGGGCCTTCTGCCACCACCTGTGTGCCGGCATCCGCTTCCTTATCCTCGATCTGCACATCTGGACCGACAAGCCCAAGGCCATCGCCAGCGCCAAGGGCGTGCTGATCGCCAGCCTGGTGCTGACCGCCATCTTCGGCCTCATGCTCCTGTTCTGACCTGCAAACCGTTTTCCACTTTCCGCTATCAAGGCTTGACATGACTACTCAGCGAATCGTGTCCGGCGCCCACTACGGCTTGCGTGACTGGGTTGCCCAGCGCGTCACCGGCGTGGTGCTGGCCCTCTATGCCATCCTGCTGTTCAGCAGCATCTGTTCGATGCCGCAGTTCGACTACGCCAACTGGTCGGCCCTGTTCGACAGCCCCTTCATGAAGGTTGCCACGATGCTGGCGGTGCTGTCGCTGATTTACCACGCCTGGGTGGGCATCCGCGACCTCTACATGGACTATGTCCAGCCGACCATGATCCGGCTGGCGCTTCAAGTGCTCACGATCCTGGCACTGGCTGGCTACGCCGCCTGGGCCGCCCTCATCCTCTGGAGAGTCTGACGACATGACCGACATCCTCAACAAGCTCTCCAACAGCCTGCCACGGCGCAAGTTCGATGCCGTCATCGTCGGTGCAGGTGGTGCCGGCATGCGCTGCTCGCTGCAGCTCGCCGAGGCCGGCTACAAGGTGGCCGTCCTCTCCAAGGTCTTTCCCACCCGCTCGCACACCGTCGCTGCCCAGGGCGGCATCGGTGCCTCGCTGGGCAACATGAGCGAAGACAACTGGTACTGGCACATGTTCGACACCGTCAAGGGCTCGGACTATCTCGGTGACCAGGACGCGATCGAATTCATGTGTCGGCAGGCACCCCAGGTGGTCTACGAGCTGGAGCACTTCGGCATGCCCTTCGACCGCAATGCCGACGGCACCATCTATCAGCGCCCCTTCGGCGGCCACACCGCCAATCTGGGTGAAAAGCCGGTACAGCGTGCCTGTGCCGCCGCCGACCGCACCGGCCACGCCCTGCTGCACACGCTCTACCAGCGCAATGTCCGTGCCCGCACCACCTTCTACGTCGAGTGGATGGCGCTTGACCTGATCCGCGACTCCGAAGGTGATGTCGTCGGCGTGGTCGCCCTGGAGATGGAAACGGGCGAGGTGATGATCCTCGAAGCGAAGGTGACCGTGCTGGCCACGGGCGGCGCCGGCCGTATCTGGCAGGCTTCCACCAACGCCTTCATCAACACCGGTGATGGCGCCGGCATGTGCGCCCGCGCCGGCATCCCGCTGCAGGACATGGAGTTCTGGCAGTTCCACCCCACCGGCGTGGCCAATGCCGGCGTGCTGATTACCGAGGGCGTGCGCGGCGAGGGGGGCATCCTGCTCAACAAGGATGGCGAACGCTTCATGGAGCGCTATGCACCCACCCTGAAGGATCTGGCGCCGCGCGACTTCGTGTCGCGCTCGATGGACCAGGAAATCAAGGAAGGGCGCGGCTGCGGCCCCAACGGCGACTACGTGCTGCTCAAGCTCGACCACCTCGGCGCCGACAAGATCCTGAAGAAGCTGCCCTCGATCCGTGAGATCGCCATCAAGTTTGCCAACGTCGACCCGATCAAGGAACCGATCCCGGTCGTGCCGACCATCCACTACCAGATGGGGGGCATCCCCACCAACTACTACGGTCAGGTGGTAGTGCCGAAGGACGGCAGTCATGCCAGCGTCGTCAACGGCCTCTACGCCATCGGCGAGTGCGCCTGCGTGTCGGTGCACGGAGCCAACCGTCTGGGCACCAACTCGCTGCTCGATCTGGTGGTCTTCGGGCGTGCCGCGGGCAACCACATCATCGAATCGGGCTTCAGGAACGGCAGCCACAAGCCGCTGCCCGGCGACGCCGGCGACTTCTCGCTGTCGCGGGTGGCACGCCTCGATGGCTCGACCTCGGGCGAGCGCACGCAGGACGTGGCGGGCGACATCCGCCGCGACATGCAGGCACACTGTGGCGTGTTCCGTACCTCGGCCCTGCTGGCCGAAGGGGTCGGCAAGATCATGGGTCATGTCAAGCGGGCCGAGCACATCCACCTGCGCGACAAGTCCCAGGTCTTCAACACCGCCCGCATCGAGGCGCTGGAGCTGGCCAACCTGATCGAGGTGGCCCAGGCCACCATCGTCTCGGCCGAGGCCCGCAAGGAAAGCCGTGGCGCTCACGCCCACAGCGACTATCCCGAGCGCGACGACGTCAACTGGATGCGTCATACCCTCTGGTACTCGGGCGACAACCGCCTCGAATACAAGCCGGTGACGCTCAAGCCGCTGACCGTCGAGCACTTCAAGCCCAAGCCGCGGACCTTCTGATCCCGACGACCTGATCCTTCCCGATACTGGCAGCGCCCGCCACCCGTCCCCGCACGGGTGCAGGCGCCAGACTGAACAAAGGCACATACTCATGGCCCCTACCACCCGGAGAATGAAGTTCTCCATCTATCGCTACGATCCCGACAAGGACCAGAAACCCTACATGCAGGATCTGGAAGTCGAGCTGCTGCCGACCGACAAGATGCTGCTGGATGCGCTGATGCGGATCAAGTCCGATGTCGATGACGGTGTGGCCTTCCGTCGTTCCTGCCGCGAGGGCGTCTGCGGCTCAGACGCCATGAACATCAACGGCAAGAACAGCCTGGCCTGCATCACCAACCTGAACGACCTGAAAGAGCCGGTCGTGCTCAAGCCGCTGCCGGGCCTGCCCGTCATCCGCG
Source organism: Lautropia sp. (assembly GCA_030532425.1). Classification (GTDB taxonomy): domain Bacteria; phylum Pseudomonadota; class Gammaproteobacteria; order Burkholderiales; family Burkholderiaceae_E; genus Lautropia. Next base: position 5,296 of record JAUNLD010000068.1, read on the forward strand.
ACCTGATCGTCGACATGACGCAGTTCTTCAAGCAGTACGAATCGATCAAGCCCTATCTCATCAACGACTCGCAGCCCCCCGAGAAGGAGCGCCTGCAGTCGCCCGTCGAGCGTGAAGAGCTGGATGGGCTCTACGAGTGCATCCTCTGTGCCTGCTGCTCCACCTCGTGCCCATCCTTCTGGTGGAACCCCGACAAGTTCGTCGGTCCAGCCGGCCTGCTGGCGGCCTACCGCTTCATCGCCGACAGCCGCGACCAGCACACCAACGAGCGTCTGGACAACCTTGAAGACCCGTATCGGCTGTTCCGCTGCCATACCATCATGAACTGTGTCGATGTCTGCCCGAAGGGTCTGAACCCCACGCGCGCCATCGGCAAGATCAAGGAACTGATGGTCCGCCGCACCGTCTGAACCACCAGACAAGCCCGGCCAACGCAACCTAGGGAAACCGTTAATGACCGATATCAGTCAGAATGCGTTGTTGGACAAGGATGGCGAAGCAGCCGCGCGCTTTCGTCGGCTGCGCTGGCGAACCCGGCGCGGGCTGCTGGAAAACGACATCCTTTTCAGTCGATTGCTGGACCGTCGTGCGGAAACGGGTTTTCTCGAATCCGAGATCGCAGCACTCGATCGTCTGCTCGACCTGACCGATCCGGTACTGCTGGATCTGCTGCTCGGGCGGACACAACCGGAAGGTGAGCTGGACACCCCGGACGTTGTGGCACTGCTGGCAGAAATCCGTTCGCTCTGAGCAAACGGCCCACTGACATGGCACAAGACCGGCCCCGCCTGTGCGGGGCATTTTTGGGCCTTGCCGTGCTGCGATGCACCAGTCCATTTTCCGTGATCGATTCAACCAACCTGGAAGAGTGAGTCTCACATGGCACCTACCAAACCTGCCTACACTGCCACACTATCGTTTTCGGACGGTTCTGCCGGCGCCGAATTTCCGGTCTACCAGGGCACGATGGGGCCGGATGTCATCGATATCCGCAAGCTCTACGGCAGCACCGGCAAGTTCACCTTCGACCCCGGCTTCATGTCCACCGGCGCCTGCGAATCGTCGATCACCTTCATTGACGGCGACAAGGGCGAGCTGCTTTACCGCGGCTATCCGATCCAGGACCTCGCCCAGCATTGCGACTACCTCGACGTCTGCTACCTGCTCCTGCACGGCGAGCTGCCCACTCCCGACGAGAAGGCTGATTTCGATTACCGCATCACGCACCACACGATGATGCACGAGCAGCTGACGCGCTTCTTCACCGGTTTCCGCCGCGACTCGCACCCGATGTCGATCCTGGTGGCCACGGTTGGCGCCCTGTCGGCCTTCTATCACGACTCGCTCGACATCAACAATCCCGATCACCGGCATGTGGCCTCGATCCGCCTGATCGCCAAGATGCCAACCCTGGTGGCTGCCGCCTACAAGTATTCGCTGGGCCAGCCGATGGCCTATCCGCGCAACAAGTTCAGCTACACCGCCAACTTCATGCACCTGATGTTCAGCACGCCGTGCGACGAGTACGTGCCGAACGAAGTGCTGGTGCGTGCGCTGGACCGCATCCTGATCCTGCACGCCGACCACGAACAGAATGCCTCGACCTCGACGGTGCGTCTGGCCGGCTCCTCGGGTGCCAATCCCTTTGCCTGCATCGCCGCCGGCATCGCCACGCTGTGGGGCCCGGCCCACGGGGGCGCCAATGAAGCCTGCCTGCTGATGCTCGAAGACATCCTGAAGCAGGGGGGCGTTGCCAAGATCGGCGAATTCATCAAGAAGGTGAAGGACAAGGAATCCGGCGTCAAGCTGATGGGCTTTGGCCACCGCGTCTACAAGAACTACGACCCGCGTGCCAAGCTGATGCAGGAAACCTGCAAGGAAGTGCTGAACGAGCTGCACCTCGGCGACGACCCGATGTTCAAGCTGGCGATGGAGCTGGAGCGCATCGCCCTCGAAGACGACTACTTCGTCTCGCGCAAACTGTACCCGAACGTCGACTTCTACTCGGGTATCGTCCAGCGCGCCATGGGCATCCCCACCAGCATGTTCACCTGCATCTTTGCGCTGGCCCGCACCGTGGGCTGGATCGCACAATGGAGCGAGATGCTGGGCGACCCCGATCAGAAGATCGGCCGTCCGCGCCAGCTCTACACCGGCCACACCAAGCGCAAGATCACCTCGGAGTCCACCCGCCTGGGCAACTACAGCTGGGAATCCACCCCGCACCCGACGGCGACCAAACCCGTGGCCAAGTAAAAGCAGGCAAGCTGCCCCCGGCAGACGGGCCCCGGCCCATCTGCCCCCGTGCGGCAGCCACATCCGCCACACGGCTCACAAGACCCCGCAAGCCCTCAACGGCCGCGGGGTCTTGTTGCTTCTCCCTCAGCCGCCCCCCATGATCGCCCCCATCACGTGCACCACCACGATCTTCAGGATCGTCATCGACGGATAGATCATCGCGTAAGCGATGTCGGATTTGTCGGTGCCCAGCGTGCGGCTGGTAAAGGCGATGATGGCAGGGTTGCCCGTGGCCCCCGAGACCACGCCGGCAGCCGTATCGAAGGGCATGCGAAACACGTACACCGTCAGGATCAGCACCACCAGTGTCAGTACCGCCACCAGCGCGATGCCGATCAGCAGGTAAAAACCACTCTGGTTGACCGTCTTGACGAAGGTTTCACCCGAAGACATCCCCACCTGCGCCAGAAACACCGACAGGCCGAAGTTGCGCAACGCCAGGTTGGCCGGTGCCGGCATCGTCCAGGTCAGGCGGCCACTCTTGCGCAGCTTGCCCAGATAGAGTGCCACCAGCAACAGTCCGGCAAAGCCCAGCGACAGCTTGCCCACACCGGGAATGTTGAGCGGGATGGCCCCTACCAGCAGGCCGATGCCGATGCCGATGAAACTGATCTCGCCCCCCGCCCGCACCGAATCGCCAAACACCCGCCGCAGCTCGGGAATGTTGTCGATGTGGGCCAGAATGCCGATCTGGTCGCCAATCTCCAGTTGCGAATCGAGCGTGACGCTGATGTCCTCATCCACCCGGCGCAGGTGCAGGATGGCACTCTCGAACTTCAGCATCTGCTTCACGTCCCGGATCGTCTTGCCCGCCAGCTTGGGGTTGGATACGAAGAGGCGCAAATAATCCAGCTCGCCATGGCTGCGGCGGAAGGCATCGCCCACGTGCACACCCAGCATCCCCTCGGCACGGGTCATCTGCTCACTGTCGACGCCGGTCAGCATCACCACGTCACCGAGCTGCAGCGGCCCGTGCACTTCGGCCGAATGCGCCACCCCGTCCCGATACACGGTGGAGGTTCCCACCCCGGATGGCAGCCACGAATCCAGCTCGGCCAGCGTCTTGCCCACCACGTAGCTGTTCTCGATGCGCACGGCGAACATCTTCAGCGACACCCGCTCCTGCGGGGGGAAGCGCGGCTTGAAGAAGGCGTTGTACAAGCCGATCACCAGAATCGGGATGGCCACCCCGAACGGGTAGGCCACCGAATACCCGGTGGCCGGCAGCAGGTTGCCGGTACGGGCCATTGCAGCCTGCAGCGATGGCGTGCTGGTACCGGCCCCGGCGAACACCCCCAGCATCTCGGCAAACGCGGCCTCGGGATGAAAGCGGATCACCAGCATCGTCAGCACCGCCGTCACCACCACGCCAATCACCGCCGCCAGATTGGCCCGCAAGCCCAGCGGACTGGTCAGCCCCTTGACAAACTGCGCCCCGTAGGCCAGACCCACACCCCAGAGGTAGATCAGCAGGCCCAGCGAGCCGACGATGGGTGGCATGGCCGACTTGGGCGCAAACGCCCCCACCACCAGCCCCACAAAGAGCACCGCCCCCGAGCCAAGAGACAACCCCCGCACACCGACCAGACCAAGGATGTGCCCCAGCGCAATGGTTGCAAACAGGGCCAGCAAGGGCTGCGAGGACAAAAAGCTCTCCAACGCCGTCATACGGGGGGCTCCTTCCAGAATCAGACACGAGTGTCAGTTATTGTGAACGATATTTTCATAAGCCGCAGTGATTGATCGATGAAGACCTGGGCATGAATGCGATGGCCCGGGCCGAAGCCCGCACGAAAAACGCCTTCCCAGGCAGGACAGTGCCTCCGAACGGCACGGGCCCCCCAGGAACAGCGTACAGCACACCAGCAACATGCCCGCCCGGAGATCCTCGGCCAGGGCAGGGCAGTGGCCACGTAGCGGCCACCCGTGCCAGGACAGGCTGAACGGAGCTGCTCACGGCAAGCCCATCCCCGGATCGGTGCCATCAGGTCGCTGTACCGTGCCGTCCACACCCCACCCGCAGCATGCGATGTTATAGCGTGACAGGATTACAGAATATCTGGCGTCATGCTGTTCGATTGAGAAGACGCTTCGTGGCTGTTTTCGGCTGCATCAAAAAGCATCTGGAAGCGCTGGCATGATGCACGGCCACATTTTGTGTACTGACAGCCACTCATCGTCCCGCACTGCAATTCATGGGCTTTAACCATGTGGACAGCCACAACAACAGCACGATCGATTTATTTATATATGGAGGGACGGCAGCCTCATCACGATCTGTTTCATACTAGAATAAGGCAACAGGCTTAACAATTATTTTCAGTAACCACGAACAAGAATGTTAGTGCCTGTTGATATTTCGGCCAGAACCGACACAGACCGGAACCACAGCAATAAGGGACAGGTTTTATAAAATATGACAATCGAGTTTGAGGGGGAAAGGGTGCGAATCGGCAGCGTCCTTGACCCGAATTGTCCATCACGTCAGCTCCTTCAGCATCTCACCAGCCGCTGGGGGGTGCTGGTGATGCTGGTACTGCACGACGGCAGCAAGCGCTTCGGCGAACTCAAGCGTGCCATCAACGGCATCAGCGAGCGGATGCTGACACAGACCCTGAAGCACCTGGAAGCCGACCGGATGCTCAATCGCACCGTGATCGACACGGCACCGCCACATGTCGAGTATTCGTTGACCCCCAACGGCCTTGAAGCCTCGCGACGCATTCGCGCACTGGTCTCCTGGCTGGAAGAACATACGGCCGAGATCATGGCCGAAAAAAGCGCCGCAGCCCGCCAGACGGAAGAAGGCCCGCAACATCACCGCTGAGCAGCAAGTCCCCCCGCTGCCTGCACAGGCAGCATCGGCATGGGCGCCACTGTCCCGCGGCCCATGCCCGACAACCGGCCGGGCAGGGGGTTGGCACATGATGCCACCCCTGCCTGCATGCGCCGAACCGCCAGCGGCCACAAACAGCGACCATAAAGGCAGACGAACAGCCAGAGGGCAGATGCCCAGCAAAAAGGCGGACACCCAGGCAGAAGGCGGATGCCCGGCCAGAGGGCACGAAGATCGTCAGGCCCGGGGTGTCTCCGTCATCCCCGCGACGCATCGATCGCCTCACCACTGCGCCCCGCCACAGGTACCGCACAGGCTACGACCAGACAGGCCCGACAGGGCAGCCCCGGCAGCCCCTCTGGGCCGATACCGACGCTTCCGCGCCCGGTTTCCGCAATCAGAAAGGCAGGGCTCCTTATATCGCAAAGCAGCCTGCCTTATTAATGGCGCACGGCTTACAGCGTCCTTAAATCATCCGGACATATATCTCCACAAACCAGACAAAATATCCGCAAATCACCCTGATAAAACCCGCCCCCTTCGCCAGGCACAGAAATAAAAACCGATGACCCGACTTGTTCCTCTCCCTGCCTGCCCACCGACACCAGTCACCAGCCACCTGGCACCTCCCAGCAGCTACCTGACATCCATGCCACCTGACACCTGGCACGGATCAGCGCATCCAGTGGGGATGCGGTGCCGGCAAGACGGCCGCCCGGGCCATCCTGGCTGCGGAAGGAGGCCTCGGGTGTGTGGGCCGGGGGCCTCAGCGGGTGGGCCTCAGCTGGCAGCTGACCCCTGCCATCGATGCTCTTCCCCCCGGATGAACACGCTTCACCCCCGGGACCGTGCCTCGACGCCGTTACAGACGCTTTCCACCAGCCTCTGGCAAACGCAGCACACCGGCCTCGCTTGGCGCACAATACACGGACCGGGCGCCGCCATGCACCGCGTGCCCGACAGGCAGACAGGAGTTGCCCCCCGTGGACTACAAGGATTACTACAAGATTCTCGGTGTCGACAAGAAAGCCGGCGCCGACGAGATCAAGAAGGCCTATCGCCGGCTGGCGCGCAAGTATCACCCGGACGTGAGCAAGGAGCCGGATGCCGCCGAACGCATGGCCGAGATCAACGAAGCCAACACCGTGCTGTCCGACCCCGAACGTCGGGCGGCCTACGATGAACTGGGCGATGCCAGCCGTTTCGGACAGGGGGGGTTTCGGCCGCCACCGGGCTGGCAGGACGCCCATCCCGGCCATGCAGGCGCACAGGGCTTCGGCGCAGACTTCGGCCAGGCCGACATGGGCGACGCGGGCGACTACAGCAGCTTCTTCGAGGAGCTGTTCGGGCGCGGGCGCCAGTATCGGCAGGCCCGTGGTGGCGCCATGCCCGACATCCGCGGCCAGGACCAGCATGCCAGCGTCGAGCTGAGCGTGCCCGAGAGTTACAGCGGCACCAGCCGGGTGCTGGCACTACGCAGCATCGAAGCGGATGACGAGGGCCGCCCGACCGAAAAGGTCCGCGAGCTGCACGTCAACATCCCGCGTGGCGTGCGTGCGGGGCAGATGATCCGTCTGGCCGGCAAGGGCCAGCCCGGCCTGGGCAAGGGCGAGCCGGGCGATCTGCTGCTGGAGGTACGCTTCACCGACGATCCCCGCTGGCACACCGACGGCAAGGATGTCTACCAGCACGTGCACATCACCCCCTGGCAGGCCGCGCTGGGCGGCCCGGTGCAGTTCGATACGCTGGCCGGCACCTTCGAGATCGCCGTGCCTGCCGGCAGCCAGCCGGGCCGCAAGCTGCGCATCAAGGGCAAGGGCCTGCCGGCCAAGGTGCCTGGCGACCTGTACCTGGTGCTGGACATCGAGGTTCCGGCCGCCACCACCGACACCCAGCGCGAGGCCTATGCCGCGCTGGCCCGCGCCTTTGCCACCCCTGGCACCCACTGACGAGGAGGCCGCATGAGCACGAACGACACGCCATCCCAACACCCCCTCACCGAGGTGCACGTGCTGGAAGAAGCCAGCCTGACGATCAGCCAGTTTGCCAACGCCTGCCGGGTCAGCGAACGGTGGGTGATCCAGCGTGTGCACGGAGGCGTCATCCAGCCCGCCAGCACGTCGGACACCGCCACGGCCGGGCACGGCGAGCCAGCCACCCCGCCGGCCGACACGCAAAGCTGGCGCTTCAGTGGTCAGGGGATCATTCGCACCCGTCGCATTGCCGATCTGGAGCGTACCTTCGACGCCGATCCGCAGCTGGCAGCGATGACGGCAGACCTGATCGACGAGGTTCAACGTCTGCGGGCGTTGCTGAACCGTCGCGGCTGACATGCCAGCTGGCCCGGCGCGCCGGTCACGCACCGGGCAGCCGCGTTTTGACAATCGTTCATCTTCCGGCCACGGCCGCACAGGCTGTCGTGGCCAGGCGCCCATCGGCTCCCGCACCGCTGGTCGGCCCGGATGACGCGCTGTCCCGGCCGTTCGGCAGCGCAGGCCGACTGTCGTTTTCTGCGGTTCGGGTTAACCATGAGAGCCCGCATTTCCGCCTGAAAACGGCCGTTTTCCGGTGCTATTATGGCAGCTGGATTTTTTCAGTCTCGCCAGGCCGGACGGTCAGGCCGGCCGTTTGCTGCACACAAACCCCAGACACTGTGGCTTGCGTGTGTCCGGTTGTACCCGGTACAGCTTCGACGAGAAACTCGTTTGACAGGTGAAGCAACATGATGAGCGCCTTTCGCCAGAACTCCTATCTGTTCGGCGGCAATGCCCCCTTCGTCGAGGAGCTTTATGAAAGCTACCTCCAGAATCCGGCCTCGGTCGATGAACAATGGCGGGCCTACTTCGACAACCTCCAGACGCTGCCGGCGTCCGACGGCAATTACGAAACCCGTGACGTCGCCCACGCGCCGATCATCCAGTCCTTTGCCGAGCGTGCCCGTGAAGGCGCGCTGCAACCGCAGCTCATGGGCGGCGATGTCGAATCGGCCCGCAAGCAGGTTCATGTCGCCCAGCTGATCGCCTCCTACCGCTGGCTGGGCTCCCGCCACGCCGACCTCGATCCGCTCAAGCGCCAGGAGCGCCCCGAGATCCCCGAGCTCTCGCCAGCCTTCTACGGCTTCACCGAAGGGGATCACGCCCACATCTATTCGGCGGCCAACACCTTCTTCGGCTTCGAACAGGCGCCGCTGCGCGAGATCGTGCAGGCCCTGCGCGAAACCTACTGCGGCTCGATCGGTGCCGAATTCATGCACATGTCCGATCCGGCCGCCAAGCGCTGGATCCAGGAACGCCTCGAATCCGTCCGCGGCCGCTTCAACTTCAATCCCGGCCTCAAGAAACGCATTCTCGAACGCCTGACGGCCGCCGAAGGCCTTGAGCGTTATCTGCACACCCGTTACGTCGGCCAGAAGCGCTTCTCGCTCGAAGGCGGCGAGAGCTTCATCGCCGCGATGGACGAGCTGATCCGCGAGAGTGGCCGCCAGGGTCTGCAGGAGCTGGTGATCGGCTCGGCCCACCGTGGCCGTCTGAACCTGCTGGTCAACACGCTGGGCAAGATGCCGGGCGACCTGTTCGCCGAGTTCGAGGGCAAGCACGCGGGCGACCTGCCCAGCGGCGACGTCAAGTATCACCAGGGCTTCTCCAGCGACGTCGCCACCCCCGACGGCCCGGTCCACCTGACGCTGGCCTTCAACCCCTCCCACCTCGAGATCGTCGGCCCGGTGGTCGAAGGCTCGACCAAGGCCCGTCAGGTCCGGCGCGGCGACCGCGATGGCTCGCAGGTGCTGTCGGTCGTCATCCATGGCGATGCCGCCTTCGCCGGCCAGGGGGTGGTGATGGAGACGCTGAACCTGACCGAGACCCGTGGCTACGGCACGCGCGGCACGGTGCACATCGTCATCAACAACCAGATCGGCTTCACCACCTCCGATGCCCGTGACTCGCGCTCGACGCTGTATTGCACCGACGTCGTCAAGTCGATCGAGGCACCGGTCTTTCACGTCAACGGTGACGACCCCGAGGCCGTGGTCTTTGCCACGCGCCTGGCCCTCGAATACCGGATGCAGTTCCGCAAGGACGTGGTGGTCGACATCGTCTGCTTCCGCAAGCTCGGCCACAACGAGCAGGACACGCCCTCGGTCACGCAGCCGCTGATGTACAAGCGCATCGGCCAGCACCCCGGCACGCGCAAGCTCTATGCCGACCGCCTCGAAGCCCAGGGCGCCATCGAAAAGGGCTATGCCGAAGGGCTGATTACCGCCTTCCGCGAAGCCATGGATGCCGGCAAGCACACGGTCGATCCGGTCATCAGCAACTTCAAGAACCGCCACGCCGCCGACTGGTCGCCGTTCCAGAACAAGAAATGGACCGACGCCGTCGACACCGGTGTGCCGCTGGCCGAGCTGCGCCGCCTGGGCGAGAAGCTCACCGAGCTGCCCGAAGGCTTCAAGCTGCACCCGCTGGTGCAGAAGGTGGTCGCCGATCGCCGCGCGATGGCGCGGGGCGAGATGCCGCTGGACTGGGGCATGGGTGAGCACCTGGCCTTTGCCACGCTGTGCGCACAAGGGTATCCGGTGCGTGTCTCGGGCCAGGATTCGGGACGCGGCACCTTCTCGCACCGGCATGCCGTGCTGCACGACCAGAACCGCGAAAAATGGGACCAGGGCAGCTACATCCCGCTGCAGTTCGTCTCCGACGACCAGGCACCGTTCATCGTCATCGACTCGGTGCTGTCCGAAGAAGCGGTGCTGGCCTTCGAGTACGGTTATGCCACCGCCGCCCCTGATGCACTGGTGATCTGGGAGGCGCAGTTCGGCGACTTCGTCAATGGCGCCCAGGTCGTCATCGACCAGTTCATCTCCTCGGGTGAAACCAAGTGGGGCCGTCTGTGCGGCCTGACCATGATGCTGCCGCACGGCTATGAAGGGCAGGGGCCCGAGCACTCCTCGGCGCGCCTGGAGCGCTTCCTGCAGCTGTGTGCCGAGAACAACATGCAGGTGCTGCAACCGACCACGCCGGCACAGATCTTCCATGCACTGCGCCGCCAGATGATCGGCCCGTTCCGCAAGCCGCTGGTCCTGATGACGCCGAAATCGCTGCTGCGTCACAAGGAAGCCGTGTCCTCGCTGCAGGAGCTGGCCAAGGGCCGCTTCCAGACCGTGCTGGCCGACAAGACGGTCGACCCGGCCAAGGTCAAGCGCGTGATCTTCTGCAGCGGCCGGGTCTACTACGACCTGCTGGCCGAGCGTCGCCAGCGCAAGCAGGAAGAGACCGTGGCGCTGGTTCGCATCGAGCAGCTCTACCCGTTCCCGCACAAGGCCTTCGAGAGCGAAATCCATCGCTACACGAACGCCACCCACATCGTCTGGTGCCAGGACGAGCCGCAGAACCAGGGCGCCTGGTTCTTCATCCAGCACCATCTGCAGGATGCGCTCAAGGACGGGCAAAAGCTGTCCTATGCCGGCCGTCCGGCCTCGGCCTCACCCGCGGTCGGCTACTACGACAAGCACTTTGCCCAGCAGAAGGATCTGCTCGACGCCGCCTTTGGCGGTGCCGGTCGCAAGGCGGCTGCCAGGGACAAGCAGGCCTGACCAGCGGATGCCCGCGTCACCGTGCCAGGCCCGCCATCGGCACGGTGCACGCCCGCACCCAAGACCCCGTTTCACATCGAAAGAAGAATTTTTGGAGTTTCTCCTAAATGGCCCAGATCGAAGTCAAAGTGCCGCAGCTGTCCGAGTCGGTTGCGGAAGCGACGCTGCTGCAATGGCACAAGAAAGTGGGTGAAGCCGTTGCCCGCGATGAAAATCTCGTCGACATCGAGACCGACAAGGTCGTGCTCGAACTGCCGGCGCCCTCGGCCGGTGTGCTCACCGAGATCCGCAAGGGTGATGGCAGCACGGTCGTCGCCGACGAGGTGATCGCCATCATCGACCCGGAAGGGACCGCCCAGGCCTCGGCTCCGGCACCGGCGGCCGCCAGCCCTGCGCCGGCAGCCACCACCCCGGCCGCACCGGCGCCGGCCAGCGGCGGCGGCAGTGCCGCCGGCATCGCCATGCCCGCTGCGGCCAAGCTGCTGGCCGAAAAGGGCATCGACCCGGCCCAGGTGGCGGGCAGCGGTCGTGATGGCCGCATCACCAAGGGCGATGCCCTGAACGCCACCGCAGCCCCGGTGTCGGCGCCCGCGCCAGCCCTGCCGGGCGTCGGTGTCACCGCCGCGCTGCCGGTGGCCAAGTCGCCGGTCGACCTGAACCGCGTGCTCGAGGGCCGTGCCGAGCAGCGGGTGCCGATGTCGCGCCTGCGCCAGCGCGTGGCCGAGCGCCTGCTGCAATCACAGGCTACCAACGCCATCCTGACGACCTTCAACGAGGTCAACATGCAGCCGGTGATGTCCTTGCGCAAGAAGTACCAGGAGCGCTTCGAGAAGGAACACGGCGTCAAGCTCGGTTTCATGAGCTTCTTCGTCAAGGCCGCCGTGCACGCGCTCAAGAAGTTCCCGGTCGTCAATGCCTCGATCGACGGCAATGACATCGTCTATCACGGCTACTTCGACATCGGTGTGGCCGTCGGTTCGCCGCGGGGCCTGGTCGTGCCCGTCATCC